>CAYQSE010000243.1:0-8602 GCA_964419905.1 uncultured Enterobacteriaceae bacterium | reverse complement strand
CCTGTCGCGCTGTCGAAGCGGCAGTACGTCGATGACATCCTCGCCCGCAACCTGTTCGACCCCGACGCGATCGGTCGCGTCAATGCCAGCGTCTCCACCGGCTCGGGCGACGAGTCGGCCTCGCTCACCGACCTCAACGTGCGGCTGATCGGCACGATCGTCGCGGTCCCGGACCGCTACAGCAGCGCGATGATCTCGGCCGAGGGCAAGCTCGGCAAGGCGTACGGCATCGGCGACAAGCTGTTCGATGCCGAGGTCGTCCAGATCGAGACCGATCGCGTGCACATCCGGCGCGCGTCGGGCGAGATCGAGATCATCGCGTTCAAGGAAGACGCCGCGGTGAAGCCCACGGCTGCCGCGCCCGCGGCCGCGCCCGGCAGCGAGACCAATGGCGTCACCCAGATCTCCGAGACGAAGTTCGTGATCGAGCGCGGCGTCATCGACAAGTACGTCACCGACCTCGACGCGATCAGCCGCATGGGGCGGGCGATCCCGCACCGTGGGCCCGACGGCCAGATCGACGGCTACCGGCTCAGCGGCATCCGACGCGACAGCATCGGCCAGGCGCTGGGCATCAAGAACGGCGACATCGTGCACGCGGTCAACGGGCAGCCGTTGACCTCGATGCAGGGCGCGATGGGCGCTTACCAGGCGCTGCAGAGCGAGGCCTCGTTCAACTTCGAGGTCACGCGCCGCGGTCAGAAAGTCACCATGGAGTACGAGGTCCGTTGATGATGCCAACCGCTCCCCGGCGCACGACGCGCCTGCTCGCTCTCGCGCTGTCGATCGGCGTCGCTACGGCTCCGCTCGACGGCTGGGCGCAGGACGATCCGCCGGGCACCGACGCCGCGCCGCAGACCCCGCCGCCGATCTCGGGCGCCACGGGCGGCATCACGCTCAACGGCAACTACAAGGTGCGCGACCTCGTCGAGTACTTCGCGCGCGTGCTGGGCGACAACTACATCCTCGAGGGGGGTGAGCGCACGCTCCAGGAGGAGGTGTCGATCATCTCCCACAAGCCGGTGAGCCCCCGGGTGGCGCAGCAGGCGTTCGTCGCCGCGCTCGAGATGGCTGGCTACACGCTCGTCGACGTCAACGGCACCAAGCAGATCATCAAGACGGGCGAGGCCAGTCAGCACCCGATCTTCGTCGGCGAGGGCGATACGCTGCCGGCGTCCGACGCGCGCTACGTCACCCAGATCCTGCAGCTCGAGAACGTGCAGGTCTCCGACGTGCAGTCGGTGGTGCAGTCGCTCTCGTCCACCGACGCGAAGGTCATCGCCTACCAGCCCGCGAACACGCTGATCATCACCGACACGGTGCCCAACCTGCGCAAGGTGCAGAAGATCCTGTCGCAGCTCGACGTCGCGGCGCCGCGCAGCCGGCTCGAGATCATCCCGCTGCGCTTCGCGCAGGCCACCGAGGTCGCGTCGCTGATCCAGGAGCTGTTCACGGTCGGCGAGTCGACCGGCGCCGAGCCGGCGCCGACCACCGCGGCGGCGCGTCGCCGCGCGCGCCGCGCGGCCACGCCCGAGCCCACCGAGTCGATCACCGCGGGCAAGGAGTCCAGCTACATCTCCAAGGTGATGCCCGACGAGCGCACGAACAGCCTGCTCGTGCTCGCGAACGACGAGGGGTTCAAGGCCATCTTCTCGTTGCTGCGCGAGATCGACGTCGACGTCGACATCTCCAGCCGCAGCCAGATCCACGTCGTCTACCTGCAGCACGCGAAGGCGGAGGACATCGCTGGGGTGCTGTCGAACCTCTCGGAGGGAGGCGGGGCCTCGGGTTCCACCGCGGCCCGGCGGACGACCGCGGCCGCGCCGGCCGCGACGGCCGCGGCCCGTCGGGGGGCCGACACCACGACCGAAGAGGCGCGCGGCGTCATCGCGGCGTTCGACTCCGGCATGCGGATCACGCACGACGAGGCGACCAACTCGCTGGTCATCATCGCCTCCAACGAGGATTTTCGCGTCGTCGAGTCGGTCATCAGCAAGCTCGACATCCGGCGCAAGCAGGTGTTCGTCGACGCGGTGATCCTCGAGATCGGCAGCCAGGACACCGATCAGTTCGGCGTCGCCTACCATGGTCCGCTCCAGCTCGGCGACACCGTTGGCTTCTGGGGGTCGCAGCTCGGCGCGTCGTCGCTGGGCCTCACGCAGGACCTGCTGAGCGGCGTCGCGGCGGGCGTGTTCGGCAACGGCATCGAGGTGCCGTTCAGCACGCCGATGGGCGTCCAGAACATCACGATCCCGGCGTTCGGCATCGTCGTCTCGGCGCTGCGCGCGAACTCGCTGATCAGCATCGTGAGCAACCCGAACCTGCTCACGCTCGACAACGAGGAGGCGAAGATCATCGTCGGTCGGCGCATCCCGTTCCCGACCTCGTCGGGGCTGAACAGCCTCGGCCAGCCCGTGGTCAGCTACCAGCGCGAGGACGTCGCCACCGAGCTCACGATCACGCCGCGGATCAACTCGAGCAACGAGGTGACGCTCGAGATCATCGCCAGCGTCTCCGAGATCGAGGAGGACAACCAGGGCCTCGACGTGAACCAGGCGGGCTTCATCACGTCCAAGCGCGAGATCGAGACGAGCGCGCTGGTGCGGAACAACCAGACCATGGTGCTCGGCGGCCTCGTCGGGTTCACCGACACCGAGATCGAGACGAAGGTGCCGATCCTCGGCGACCTGCCGCTGATCGGGATGCTGTTTCGCGGTACCCGCAAGGAGGCCCGCCGCACCAACCTGATGATCTTCCTCACCCCGCACATCATCGAGGACGAGGACGACATGATCGAGGTGCACCGCGTGAAGGAGGCGCAGCGGCAGGAGTTCCTGCGCCGCTTCTACGGCCGATCCCGCGAGCAGCAGATGGAGCAGATCCGCGAGCTGCTCTCGTACTCGATGAACGTCGTGGACGAGCCGTCGATGTATCGCGGTGGCACCACCTCGGGCGGCGTGCTGCTCGATGGTGAGCCGCTCTCCGACGAGACGCGCAGGGCGATCGAGGACTCCCTCGAGTCCTACGAGCGCGACCCCGGCGCGCGCGCCGGCACCCTCGACGAGGGGTCGGGGCCGACCATCGTGCTCCCACCGGGCCCGCTGCCCGACCAGGAGGAGTGAAGTGGGCGTCCGCCGCGATCCGATCGACGTCACGCTGCGTCGCCACGGCCTCGGGGTGGAGGTGCTCGACGCGGCGCGCACCGTCTCCGACAAGCAGTCGATCCCGCTCCGCGAGGCGCTGATCCGCGTACCGGGCGTCAACTCGCGCGCGCTCGCCCAGGCGCTGTCCGAGCTCTCGGGGCTCCCCGTCGTCTCCGAGATCCCCGACGAGCACCTCGATCCCGAGCTGGTCCGCGAGCTCCCGATGACCATCGCGCGCGAGCGCGGCGTCCTCCCGCTCTACGAGGCGGACGGCCAGATCGTCGTCGGTCTCTCCGACCTGTCGGCGCTCGAGGTGATGGACGACCTGCGCGTGGTGCTCGAGCGGCCGGTGCGGCCGGTTCTGGTGCCCGGCGACGTGCTCCAGGACGCGATCAACCGCGTCTACGACAAGGCCAGCCGCAACGTCAACGACGTGCTCGACCAGGTCGACGACGCGCGGTTCAACGACATCGACGATCTCCACCTCGACGAGACGGATCTCCTCGACGATCCGAACGAGGCGCCGATCATCCGCTTCGTGAACGCGCTGCTCACCCAGGCGGTCAAGACGCGCGCGTCCGACATCCACATCGAGCCGTTCGAGAAGAGCCTCGTGGTGCGGTTCCGCATCGATGGGGTGCTCTACCAGGAGATCGAGCCGCCCAACAAGTTCAAGAACTCGATCGTCAGCCGCATCAAGATCATGGCCGGGCTGAACATCGCGGAGAAGCGGCTGCCGCAGGACGGTCGCATCCGGCGCCGCATGGGCGGGCGCGAGATCGACCTGCGCGTGTCGACCGTGCCGGTGCGGCACGGCGAGCGGGTCGTCATGCGAATCCTCGAGAAGGGCGAGGTGTTCGCGCTCGATCGCATCGGCATGGGCGGCGAGGTCCTCGACACGTTCCGCAGCCTGATCCGCAAGCCGCACGGCATCCTGCTGGTCAGCGGCCCCACCGGCTCGGGCAAGTCGACGACGCTGTACTCGGCGGTGTCCGAGATCAACACGCCCGACAAGAACATCCTGACCATCGAGGATCCGGTCGAGTACGAGCTGAAGGGCATCGGTCAGGTGCAGGTGAACCACAAGATCAACCTGACGTTCGCCTCGGCGCTCCGCGCGTTCCTGCGGCAGGATCCCGACGTCATCCTCGTCGGCGAGATCCGCGACCACGAGACCGCCGCGAACGCGGTGCAGGCGTCGCTGACGGGTCACCTCGTGTTCTCGACGATCCATACGAACGACGCCGCAGGTGCGTTCGCGCGGCTGATCGACATGGGCGTCGAGCCGTTCCTCGTCGCCTCGTCGCTGCTCGGCGTGCTCGCGCAGCGGCTCGTGCGCCGCCTCTGCCCGCACTGCAAGGCGCCCTACACCCCGAGCGACGCGCAGCTTCACGACCTCGGCATCAAGCGCGAGCGCATCCGCGGGCCGGTGTATCGGCAGGTCGGCTGCGAGGAGTGCAACAGCCACGGCTACTCGGGGCGTGTCGGCATCTTCGAGTTCCTTCCGGCGCTCGAGCCGCTCAAGGACATCATCATCGCGGGCGGCGACGCGGGCGCGCTGAAGCGCAAGGCGGTCGAGCTCGGCATGAAGACCCTGCGCGACGACGGCATCCGCATCGCGCTCGAGGGTGTCACCACCTTCGACGAGGTCCTTCGCGTGACGCGCGAAGACGCGGAGGTCTAGCGTGCCGGTCTTCGAGTACAAGGGCTTCGACGGGTCGGGCAAGCAGGTCGCGGGGATCATCGACGCCGACAACGCGAAGGTTGCGCGCACGCGGCTGCGTCGCCAGGGCATGTTCCCGAGCGAGGTCCGGGAGCAGAAGCAGGGCGGCGGCGTCCAGGGCAAGGGCCTGAACGTCGAGATCGACTTCTCGAAGTACTTCCAGATGATCAGCCGTCGCGACATCGCGACGCTCACCAGCCAGCTCGCCACGCTGCTCGGCGCGTCGATCCCGATGTCGGAGTCCTTGGTCGCCCTCGTCGATCAGACCGAGAAGACCAAGCTCAAGGTCATCCTCAGCCAGGTCAAGGAGCAGGTGAACGGCGGCGCGACGCTCGCGGATGCCATCAAAGACCACCCGAAGGTGTTCGACGACCTGTTCGTGCACATGGTGCGCGCGGGCGAGCGCACTGGCGCGCTCGATCAGGTGCTCAAGCGCCTGGCCACGTTCAGCGACGCCCAGGTCAAGCTCCAGGGCAGCATCGTGGCGGCGATGGCCTACCCCATCCTGATGGGTTTCGTCGGCGTGCTGATGCTGATGGGCCTGTTCTGGGGCGTCATCCCGCGGGTGCGGTCGCTGTTCGACGGGCTCGGTGGCGAGCAGGGGCTGCCGATCGTCACCCGGTTCGTGTTCGCGTTCGGCGACTTCCTCACCAGCCCATGGCTGCTCGCGTTCCTCGTCCTCGTCGCGCTCTCGACGGTCGGCGTCCGCATGTACATCCGCACGCCAGCCGGGCGGCGGCGCTTCGACCGCTTCAAGCTGACGATGCCGATCTTCGGCAAGGTCAACCGACTCGTCGCGATCAGCCGCTTCTGCCGCACGCTCGCGACGCTGCTCGCGTCGGGCGTGCCCATCGTCTCGGCGCTCGGCATCGTCCGCGAGGTGCTCGGCAACGTGATCCTCGCCGAGGCGGTCGACAAGGCGAGCGAGAACATCCAGGAGGGCCACTCCATCGCGGCGCCGCTGAAGGCGTCGGGCGAGTTCCCGCCGCTGGTCACGCACATGATCAGCATCGGCGAGCGCACCGGCGATCTCGAGCCGATGCTCGCGGCGGTCGCCGACTCCTACGAGGAGCAGGTCAACGTCACGATGTCCGCGCTGACCTCGCTGCTCGGCCCGCTGATGCTGCTCGGGCTCGGCGGCACCGTGTTCGTCGTCGCGATCGGGCTGCTGATGCCGATGATGAACATCTCTTCACGACTCTCTCAGATGTAGAAGGAGGCAGGAATGAACCCGCACAACGCACGACGCCGCATTCAGCGGGGGGCCTGGCGCTCCCGGCGCGGCATGTCCCTGGTCGAGATCATGGTCGTCATCGCGATCATCGTCACCGTCACCAGCATCATCGGCTACGGCATCATGCAGGTCTGGGAGAACTCCCGGGTCGAGACGACCAAGCTGCAGATGGGCCGCGTGGTCGAGCGCATCCAGATCCACACGGTCAAGCACAAGAAGGCGCCCACCATGGGCGAGGGGCTCGCCGCGGTCTACCGCGACGAGCCGATCCCGACGGATTCGTGGGGCAACGAGTTCGTCTACGTCACGCCGGGTCCGAACGGCGCCGACTACGACATCATCTCGTATGGCCGCGACGGCGTGCAGGGTGGCACCGGGAACAACGAGGACATCCACCTCTCGGACCTCGGCCGGTGAGCTTCGGCCCCGCCGGCACCGAGCTCAGGCTCGCCGCCCGCGCGGCGGGGCTCGGCGCGTGCGTCCAGGCCGCGCCGCGCGCGCGGGGCGGGCGCGTCCGGCGGGGCATGACGCTGCTCGAGGTGTTGGTGGCCATCGCGATCGTGCTCGTCGTGATCGCGCTGTCGGTCCCCGCGATGAACGCGATCTTCTCGCTCGATCAGCGGCAGGCGGCGCGCGAGCTCGCGATGATCTACGAGCGGCTGCACGACGAGGCGGTGCTGCGCAACGTGACGTTTCGCGTGGCCTATCACCTCGACGAGGGCTTCTACGAGGTCGAGGTCGGCGACCCCGACGTGCTGATCTTCGGGGATCCCGAGGCGCGTGCGCGCCACGAGGTGGAGCAGCGCGAGAAGCTCGAGCGGTTCTCCGAGGAGGAGCGCGCCGCCCACGCGCGCAGCGAGGTCCGCTTCGAGACGGTGACCACGTTCCACAAGCGCCGCATCGAGCTGCCGGGTCGCACCGTGTTCGGCGGCGTCTACACCCCGCAGTACGGCGAGATGGTCCGGCCGAGCGGCGCGCGCGACCCGGAAGACTACGTCGTCGTACATAGCTATCTGTTCCCGAGCGGGTTCTCGGAGCCCACCGTCGTCCAGTTCGTCTGGGACAACGATCCGAGGGACGGCTTCACCGTCTCGGTCGAGCCCCTGACGGGCCGCGTCGACCTCCGCGCCGAGGTGCTCGATCAGCACGACGTGTTCCGCGACGTCCCACGTCAAGGGCCGGATCTACCATGAACCGCCGCGCGTTCTCGCTGCTCGAGGTGATGGTCTCGCTCGCGATCCTGGTCGTGAGCCTGGCGATCCTGGTCGAGACGATGGGGTCCGCCATCGTCGCCACGCGCGAGGCCGAGCACATCGTCACCGCCACCCAGCTCGCGCAGGAGAAGCTCTCCGAGGTGCTGATCCTGGTGGAGAAGGAGGGCGTGACCGAGCGCGAGCGCACCGAGTCGGGCGACTTCACGCGCTACGACGACGCGCAGATCGATCTCGAGTTCGGCGCCGCCCTCGAGGACTACAAGTACGAGTGGTGGATCAGCCAGATCGAGGTCGGACTGGTTGGCGATCTCGCCGATCTCGCGCAGACGTTCGGCGGCGACACCACCGACGTCGGTGGGCAGGAGATGGAGAACCAGGCGCCCAGCCTGGCCTCGCTCGGCGTGAGCAACGACATGATCGGCGAGATGCTCGGCCGCTACATCCGCGAGGTGCGCGTCCGGGTGTGGTGGGGCGAGGACAGCGACCGGGCCGAGGAGCTGGGCGACGAGGTGATCCTCACCCAGCACATCACCGATCCGACGGGCGGCTTCGTGAACCTGGGCGGCGGCGCGGCGGCCGGCGGGGCGGCGCCATGAGCCCGCGCGTGCGCCGTCGCCGCGGCATGACGTTGCTCGAGGTGCTCGTGGGCATCGCGGTCATCCTCGTGATGATGATGATGGCGCTCCAGGCGATCAGCAACGCGCTCACGGTGCGCGACCTGCTCGAGCAGCGCGACGGAACGACCCGCGCCGCTCGGGTCGCGATGGGGCGCCTGCGCCACGAGCTCCGCCTCGCGTTCCTCACCGAGCATCGCGCGGCGATCAACCAGTACGAGACGGTGTTCATCGGGCGCGACGGGAACCCGGACACCATCTGGTTCGCGTCGTTGTCCCACCAGCGCATGTACCGCGACGTGCGCGAGTCGGATCAGACCGAGATCACCGTGTGGGCCGAGCCCGCTTCCGGACAGGGCCAGGGCTACGTGCTCTACCATCGCGAGGCGCCGCGCATCGACGAGGAGCCGGCGCGCGGCGGCCTCGTGCTGCCGCTCGCGCACAACGTGCGTTCGTTCGAGCTCCGCTACCTCGACGCGCTCACGGATGTGTGGCGGACCGAGTGGGACACGCGGTCGGCCGACACGCCCAACCGCCTCCCGCGCGCGGTCCAGATCGGGCTCGTGCTCATCGGCGAGGATCCGCAGGACACCACGCGCACCATCGACGTCCCGTTCATCACCACGGTGTTGCTCGAGTTCGCGCAGCCGTACACGCGCGGGCTTCCGGTCGGC
>CAYQSE010000242.1:0-8605 GCA_964419905.1 uncultured Enterobacteriaceae bacterium | reverse complement strand
TCAACGGGTCTTCCTGGAGAAGTGATCAATCGACAGCCGGGACGGCCGACCCACGCATGAACGCCCCAGCCAGCCCTCATGGCCCAGCCAG
The DNA here is from genome assembly GCA_964419905.1 of uncultured Enterobacteriaceae bacterium. Classification (GTDB taxonomy): domain Bacteria; phylum Myxococcota_A; class UBA796; order UBA796; genus JAFDJI01. The sequence continues at coordinate 8,514 of CAYQSE010000242.1, read as the reverse complement.
GCCCGCCCTCGCGCCGTGGGCCGGCCGTCCCGGCCGGCCGAACCCTCGCCAATCACCCTGACCTTCACCCAAACCAGCCGTGGGCCGGCCGTCCCGGCCGGCCGGCCGCGCTGCTCCGGTACAGCCCGCCTGTGGGCCCGCCTACGCCGCGCGCTGCGCGGCGAGCACGATCCGCGCGCACGCCTCGGCGTCGGAGGCGGCGTCGTGGTGGTTCAGCGGGATGCCGAGGTGTCTGCACACGTCCGGGAGCCGCGTGGGGCGCAGCGCCCAGGTCTGCCGGGCGATCTTCACGGTGCACACGAAGGGCAGCGGGGGCGGCGCGAGCCCCGTCGCCTGACAGCACGCGGCGAGGACCGAGCGGTCGAACGGCGCGTTGTGGGCTGCGAGGTAGCCCACGCCGTCGAGCAGCGGCGCCAGCGTCGGCCACACCGCCCCGAACGTGGGCGCGGCCGCGACCTGCTCCCAGGTGATCCCGTGGATGTGCGTGAACAGGAACCGCGACCGCGGCGGCCGGATCAGCGCGTAGCGCCGATCGACGACGCGACCGCCCTCGACGCGGACCAACGCCACCGCGCACGCGCTGTCGCGGCCGTTGTCCGCCGTCTCGAAGTCGAGCGCGACGAACGGCACGTCTGCCAGTGGGAGCGGCGGCGCCGCAGGGCGGCGCGCTCGACCGCCGGCCAGATCCTGACTCGCCATACCCGCTCCCGACATTTCCGACGTTCGCAGTACCGTTCCCCAACGAAACGTCCGCGGACACCCGCCTAACCGTTTGGCTCCCGACGCGCGCCCGCGCCCGCCCTCCGATCCGTCCCCTGGAGGACCGCCGCCATGCCATGACCATGATGACGTTCGATGATGACGTCATGCGAACCATCATCGACCTGCCTGAAGACCAGCTCCGCGCACTCGACGCCTGGCGGCGACCCCTTGGCATCAGCAGGGCCGAGGCCGTACGTCGGGCGGTGGCGAACCTCCTCGAGGACGAGGACCGCGCGCGCGAAGCCGTCGACGCCGCGTTCGGGTTGTGGCGCGACCGAGCACCCGACGGTCTGGCGGAACAGGAGCGTCTGCGCGCCGAGTGGGACGAGCGTTGAGCGTGCTCCTCGACTCCTGCATCCTCATCGACTTTCTCGCAGGGCAGCGCGCGGCGCGCACCTACCTCTCCGAGGTGAAGGGCGCCGCGATCAGCCTGGTGACGTGGATGGAGGTCCTCGTCGGCGCGACCGGCCCCGACGAGGACGCGGTGATCTGAAGCTTTCTCGCAGCCTTCGAGGTGTTGCCCGTCGATGGGCCGGTGGCCGAGGAGGCGGCGAAGCTTCAGAGAGACCGTCGCCTGAAGCTCCCCGACGCGATCGTCCTCGCGACGGCGCGCGTCACGGGCCGCGCGCTCGCGACCCGGAACACGAAGGACTTCCGCGACGGAGAGCCCGGCGTCGTCGTGCCCTACCGGCTGTGAGGCCGGGCACGCGCGAAGTCCACCGCGCGCTGCAGCACATCGTCACCGGCGCGCTGCGCGAACCGGTACCGCACCGGCACCACCGGCATCGGCAGGTCGAGGATCTCGCCGATCCGCGCCGGGCTGGCGTCGAGCACGACGTCGGGGGCGGCGCGGCGCAGCGTCTCGGCGAGCTCGTCGCGCTGCGCTTCGGAGTAGCCGAGCGCCGGCAGCACCGGGCCGATGTGCGGGTAGTGGGCGTACGCCTCGGCGAGCGTGCCGACCGCGAACGGCCGCGGATCGACGATCTCGCCGACGTCGCCACGCTGCGCCGCGAGCAGGCCCGCACCCCACGGTCGCCCGCCGTGCGTGGTGGTCGGGCCGTCCTCGACGACCACCACGCGCCGCCCACGGATCGCGTCGAGATCGGTGTGGACCTCGAGCACCGACTCGGCGATGGCCGCGCCGGGGTTCAGCGCGGCGACACCTGCGCGCATCGCCGCCACGTCCTCCGGGCGCGCGACGTCGACCTTGTTGATCACGACGACGTCCGCCATCCGCGCGTTCGTCTCGCCCGGGTAGTACCGGGTCTCGTGCCCCGGACGCAGCGCGTCGAGCACGGTGATCACCAGGCCCGCGCGCACGAACGACACGTCGTTGTTGCCGCCGTCCCACAAGATCACGTCGCTCTCGGCCTCGGCGGCGGCGAGCACCTCGTCGTAGGCGACCCCGGCGAACACGACCAGGCCCGCCTCGACGTAGGGGCGGTACTCCTCGCGTTCCTCGATCGTGCACGCGGCGGCGTCGAGATCGTCGGGCGTCGCGAACCGCTGCACCTGCTGGCGGAGCAGATCGCCGTAGGGCATCGGGTGCCGGAGCACGCCGACCCGCAGCCCTTCCTGGACCAGCCGCGCCGCGATCGCTTGCGAGAGCGGGCTCTTGCCCGCTCCGGTGCGCGCCGCGACGACGGCGATCACCGGCACCGACGCGCTGAGCTGGGTGTGCTTGGGGCCCAGCAGCACGAAGCTCGCGCCCGCCGCCTGCACCCGGCTGGCCTTGTGCATCACCTCGTCGTACGCGAGGTCGCTGTACGACAGGAACACGAAGTCGACGTCGTGCTCGGCGATCAACGCCTCCAGCCTCGACTCCGGCACGATCGGGACGCCGTCGGGGTAGCCCGGCCCGCACAGCGCCGCGGGGAACGTGCGCTGGTCGATGAACGGGATCTGCTCCGCGGTGAACGCGACGACGTGGAAGTCCGGATGCTCACGGAAGAAGGTTCGGAAGTCGTGAAAATCCCGACCTGCCGCGCCGAGGATGATGCACCGAGCCATGGGGCCTCCACGTCCGCAGGATCGCCGTAGCAAGCTCACCCTCACGCGGCACCGGACGAACGGCGGACGGGCGACCCGCGAGCGGATACGGGCACGGCGCCGCCCGGAGCCCACCGCCGATGACGACCGCCCCGCAGACGCCCCGCTGGCTGCACGAGCCGCTCGTCCACTTCCTCGCGCTCGGCGCCGCGCTGTTCGCGCTGAGCGCGTGGGTCGGCGCCGAGGCCGACGACGCATCGCGCCGCCTGGTGATCGACGGTGGCGCTGTCGCGCACCTGATCACGGCCTTCGAGGACGCGCAGGGCCGCACGCCGAGCCCCGCGGAGCTCGATGGGCTGATCGCGGCGCGGGTCCGCGCCGAGATCCTCGCCACCGAGGCCCGCGCGCTCGGGCTGGATCAGGGCGACCCCGAGGTGCGCGCGCGGCTGGCCGCGCTGATGGAGGCGCTCGCCGAGCGCGGCGCGCGGCTCGAGCCGGAGCCAGGCGAGCTCGAGGCGTGGCAGGCAGCGCACCCGGCGGCGACCGAGGACGCCTGGCGCGCCGCCCAGGCGGCCGCGGCGCGCGACGCGGCCTATCGCGAGCTCGCGGCGGCGTGGGAGGTCGTCTATGCCGCGCCGCCGGTCGGGGACGCTCCGTGAGCGCGCTCCTGCTCGCGCTGGCGCTCTCCGCGAGCCCCGCGACGGCGCACGACGGGCGCCCGGCGTGGGTCGGCGCCACCGAGCGCGCCGCCGATCGATGGGACATCGAGCTGCGCGAGCCGGCGCGGGGCCACGCGCCGCCCGAGCTGAGCCTGCGGCTGCCCGACGACTGTCTCGACGCGACCCCACCACGGCGCGCTCGGATCGACACCGTGCACGTCGAGCGGCGCGAGGTCCGCTGCGCGCTCGCGGGGCGCGAGGTCGGCGTCGACGGACTCGCCGACGCGCAGTCGGAGGCCGTGCTCCGCGCCACGCCGCTGAACGCGCCAGCGCACACCGCGCGCCTCACGCCGTCCCACCCCACCCACCCGCTCCCGTCGGGGCATGGCGGCGGCGTCGCCCGCACCTACCTGGTGCTCGGCATCGAGCACATCCTGCTCGGCGTCGACCACCTGTGCTTCGTCCTCGCGCTGCTGCTGATCGTCGACGCGCCGGGCCGGCTGGTGCGCGCGATCACCGGGTTCACGGTCGCGCACAGCGTCACCCTCGTCGCGGCAACGCTCGGCTGGGTGCGGCTGCCGATCGCGCCCGTCGAGGCGATCATCGCGCTGTCGATCGTGTTCCTGTGCTCCGAGATCGTGCACACACGCCAGGGCCGCCCCGGCCTCGCGCAGCGCCGCACCTGGCTCGTCGCGCTGGTGTTCGGGCTGCTGCACGGCCTGGGCTTCGCGTCCGCCCTCGGCGAGGTCGGGCTGCCCGACGACGCCATCCCGTCCGCGCTCCTGTTCTTCAACCTCGGCGTCGAAGCCGGACAGCTGCTGTTCGTCGCCGCGGCGCTGCCGCTGCTCGCGCTCGCGCGTCGGCTCCCGGCCGCGCGCCACCCGCAGGCGTGGCGGGTGGCACCCTACGCGCTCGGCGCGGTCGCCGGGTGGTGGTTCATCGAGCGGGTCGCGGGCTTCTGGGGCTGAGGGCCCGCGCGAGCCGGTGATAGCGCCAGCCCATCGCACCCAACAGCCAGCGCGCGCGCCACGGAAGGCCGCGCAGTCCCGTGCGGCGTGCAGAGAGGTCCCGTGAGGATCGCTCCGCCTGCTGTCGCGCCCACGCGGCGTACGCGGCCGCGTCGCGCGCCCGCTCGTCGATACCGAGGGCCGCGCAGTCCTCGCGCGAGGCGTTCACGTAGCCGAGCGCAAGGTCCGCGCTCAGGTCGCGGACATGGTGCGCGCGGGTGGCGGCGCGCGACAACCGCCGCGCCGGCTCCGGGGCGGGCCCGCCCTGCCCCGCGCACACCCACAGCGCGTCCGCATAGGCGTCCCCGATCCGCGCACGCTGGGCGTCGAGCCAGGCCGCCGGCATGGGCGCGTCCGGTCGGGTGGCGTCGGCCTCGAGGGCGGCCCACATCGACCCGACCGGCCCTTCGAGGTCTGGCGCCGCACGCAACGCACCGTCGAGCGCGACCTCCGGCCAGGCGGTCGGGGCCCCGTGGGCCGCGCGCCGCGCCCGCTCGGCGCGGACCGCGCGGGCGGCCGGCTCTCGCGCCGGGATCGGAACATCCACGCGGTCGTCCCACAGCCGAAAATATGCGTAGACCCGTGCAAACCAGAGCCCCCGCCGCGGGCCGCACAGCGTGAACACGAGCAGCGCAGCCATCGGGGCGCACCACGCGAAACAGCCCAGCGCGCGCAGATCCGCGCCGAGCGACCGCGTCGCCGCCACCTCAGCTGCAGCTGCAGTCGGGATCGCAGGAGTTGTCACAGGCGCCGTCGCAGGTGTTGCCACACGTCGTCGAGCACGCCGTGTCGCAGGTGTTGCCGCAGCCCTCGCCCGGATCGCAATCGGCGTAGCCGCAGCTCGACAGGCACGGGTTGCACAGCCAGTCGTTGCACTCGTAGGGCTCGGGCGGATCGATCGGGCCCATCCCCGTGTCGCCGCTGTCTCCGGTGTCCGGCGTGGGCAGCGCCGTGTCCAGCAACGCCGGATCGTCCTCGGGCCACCAGTCGGTCGGCCACGCGGCGCGCGGGAACAGCGCCATGGCCGCGAGGCTGAGCGCGAGGCGGGGCCTCTGCGTGGCGCGTCGCCACGCCAGCGAGAGACGCTCCCGCAGTCGCCGCACGGCAGGCTCGGTGGCGCCCGCGAACACGCGAGACCAGCGCGCACGCTGCGGCTGCAGGTCTGCTGCGCGGGCCACCCGCCAGCGTGCCGGCGTCAGTCGGGACAGCGCGTCGATCTGCGCACCGAGCCCGACCCGCAGGGTGTTGTGGACCAGCGCGGTCGCTTCACTCGGTGGCAGCGCGTCGAGCAGCCGCGACAGCGCGCGATGTGCTTCGCGGGCCGCGGCGACGGCCTCGGCTCGCGCGTCGAGGAGCGCATCGAGCGACGCGTCCGCATCCAGCCCTCGCGCCCGCGCGAGCGCGTTGTATCGCCCCGCCGCGAGGTCTGCGGGCAGATCGAGCGCGTTGTCGAGCCAGAAGAGCAGCGCACCCACCTGCCGCCCGATCCCCGCGGCCAGCGCGGCCCCCTCGCCCGGGGCGAGCGCCCCGAACGCCAGCTCGGCGATGCGGCGCGTGGGCTCGGCGGCGCGCTCGAGATCGACCTCGCGCGCCTCGACGAGGCGCTGCCGCGCCAGCTCCGCCTCGATCGCCGTGACCGGGAAACCGACAGCCGCCAGGTCGAACCGCGCCCGCGCGTGACCCGGCGAGAACGCGCGGGCGGCGAGCCACCGCAGCAGCCCGCCCTCGTCGGCCACGTCGTCGCGCAGCTTCTCGACCCCCATCCACACCGCGAACGCGATCGCCGTGTCGGTGCGCGCCGTCGGTGCACGCACGGGCAGCCGCGACACCCCTGGCGCGAGCACACAGGACCGGCGCGTGAGCGGCGCGCTTCCGCCCGACAGCGCGTCGGCGAGCGCATGGAACAGCACGAGGTCTGGACCGGCGAACAGCCGGTAGCGGAGCCCATACCCGCCCCCGAGTGCATGACACGCGGTGCATTGGAGGCTCCGGTAGGCGAGCCGCTCGGTCGGACCGGGCCGCAACGGCACCATCACACCCTTCATCGGCGCTCCTTCGACACCGCGTCGATGAGCGGCGCGAGCGCGACGTCGACCTGGAGCTCCACGAGGCGATCGCGTTGCACGACCCGGGCCGCGTGCACCCCGTCGGGTAGCGGGGTCGCGACGAGTCGGGCGCGCGCGACGCCCGCCGCCCAGATGGCCGCGCTCGCGTCTCGAGCGCGCACCCGGAGCACGACCTGCTCGCGCGCGGCGCTCGCGGAGACCGCGACCGCCTCGACGTGTGCCGCAGCAACCTCGAAACGCGCATACATCGCGTCGAGCGCGTCGAGCGCCGCGCGGGCCTCCGCGAGATCGACCCGCTCCAGCCACAGCCCGGCGTCGGCGTGCAGGGCGAGCGGCTCGCGCGCGGCGAACCACACCTCGCCGTCGGGCACCAGCCCGCGCAGCCACGCGCCATCCGTGAGCTCCGCGCCACCCGCGCGCCAGCGCCGCCGCAGATCGCCGACCGCCGCGCGGTCGCCCGCGATCGCCTTGCCGTCACCGAGTCGGACCAGCGACACGCGCAGCCCCCCCGGCACGCGAACGCGCTGCACGTCGTCGTCCGCCTTCCCGTGCGCGCGCAGCGAGGCGTGGTCGAGCGCGCCCTCGCCGAGCGCGACGCAGCCGCGCGGGCCGCATCCGACCACGACGTCGTCCAGGCCACGCGCCCCGCCTGGCACCCCGAACGCGTCGCGATCGCGCAGCAGCGCGTCTACCTCGGGGTGCGTGCGCAGGCGACGGCCGGAGATCCCACCGACGAGCGTGATCTCCTCGGGGAGCGCGCGCACGATCGGCATCGTGTCGACCGACGCGGTCGGTGCCGGCGTGTCGCATCCCACGAGAGACAGCGCGAGGAGCAGCGTTCGCAGTTGAGGGACTCCACACCCTGAGGCCGGATGAAGACTACCACGCACCGCACGCGATGTAGGATGCGGACGCACCTCGAAGGAGTGAGGGTGAACGCCGTGTCCGCACACAAGGTGGTCGTGACGGCGCTGCGCGCGACGGCGCTGGCCGTGTTCGTCGCGACGGCGCCGGGCGCGGCGGTGGCTTCGGACGAGAGCGTCACGCCACCCGAGACGCCGTTCGACGCGACCGCGCCGCCCGGCGAAGCGTCAGAGCCACCGCTGGCCGTACCGATCGACGCGGACGCGCACGGCGCGGACACTCCCCACGTCGACGCGCCGGATGAGCCGATCGAGATCCCCGACCACACCGACGCGCCCGTCGGGTTCGGGCTCGACGTCGCTGGCGGCGGCTTGTTCGGCTTCACGACGCAGCTTCGGGTGGGCGCGGGGATGTGGATCGACCTCGGGCTCCACGTCCGCGTAGCCCTCACGCCGCCCGACGTGCCCAACCACATCGCCCCCGCGCTCACCGTGACGTGGCTGCACGAGATGGGCCCGGCGCTCGTGAAGCCCGCGTACTTCGTGGTGCTCGGCGGCACGCCGCCGTGGGCCTACCGAGAGGCGTTCATCGCCGCGGGGCCGGCGATGCGCGTGTGGTCGACGCGCCGCCAGGTCAGCCACACGTTCGCCGCCGGGCCCGGCTGGATCCCGCTGCGAGCGATCCCGGGCGCGCAGCCGGGTCCACCGCTCCTCCTGTTCTTCCGTTACGCGATGCACTTCCAGCGCGCCGACTCCCGGATCCCGCGCCGAAGGTAGCGCGACGCGGATCAGGCCGGCGCGCGCCGCGCCGCGACGTGCCACAGCGCCACGGGCACGCCCGCACCGGCGAGGCGGTCGAGCCACACCGCCTGCTCGTCACGCAGCGCGTCGGTCGGCCCCTTCACCTCGGCGAGCAGCAGCGCCGCGTCGAGCCGTGCGGGGTGCGCGTCCGGGAGCGTGGTGGCGGGACCGGCCAACACGATCAGATCGGGCAGCCCCCGTGCGCCGGCCCAGCCCTCCGTGAGCAACGCCTCGAGCACCACGCGCAACCCCCGCGGTCCGATGCCGGCGGCGACGGCGGCCAGATCGTCCGCGCCGGCACGGTCCCACGCCGCGCCGTGCAGCCACGTCCCCCGCCAGCGCGCGTCGGCCTCGGCGACGCGCGCCG
>CAYQSE010000241.1:0-8639 GCA_964419905.1 uncultured Enterobacteriaceae bacterium | reverse complement strand
GCCGGCGAGCGCGCGTCGCGCGGACGCCGTGCGCAGTCGCGCCAGCGGCGGAACCAGCGCGAGCGAGCGCAGCCCGCGCGGTGCCGCGGCGAACGCCACGCCGGGGGGCTCGTCCTGGAGCGCCCCGTCCTGGCGCGTCCCCAGCGCGACACCGTGCACCGCGACACCGCGCGCGAGCAGCGCGTCGATCTCCCGGTACACGAAGGTCTCGGTGAGCGTCGGGTAGTAGCGCAGCACGTAGAGCACGCTCACGGCAGCCCCGCCACGAACGCCTCGACCTCGGCCGCGCGCTGCGACCAGGTGCGCACGCTCGGTCTCCGAGGCGGATCGCCGAGCGCGAGCGCCAGCGCGGCCGCGAGGCTCGCCGGGTCGCCGGGCGCGTAGTACCGCACCGCATCACCGGCGATGGCGCGGGTCGACGAGAGGTCGGCGGCGACCACGGGCCGTCCGGACGCGAGGTAGTCCGCGAGCTTCAGCGGCGAGCTGAGCTGCTCGGGGAGCACGCCGCGGCCGAGCGGCAGCGCGAGGGCGGCGAACCCGCCGAGCGTGGCCGAGACCTCGCGGTACGGGACGGCCGGTCGCACCCTCAGGTGGCCGCCGGACTGCGCGACGAGCGCGCGCGCCTCGGCGCTGTCGGGATCCGCGCCGACGATCGTCACGGACTGCGCGAGGCGCGCCGCGGCCGCTGCGAGCGTGTCGAGATCCTTCCACGCGCGCACGCTGCCGACGTAGCCGACCCCCTCCCCCGCGCCGGCGGTGGGTGTGATCCCCGTGCCGTTCGGGAGCGCGACCGCGCGTGGCAGCGCCCCGTGCGCGCCGCGCAGCACGTCGAGCGTGCCCGGCGCGTTGCACACGATGCCCGCGACGCCGCGGATCAGCGCGCGCTCGAGCGCCCGGGCGGGCGCGGGATCCCTGCCCGCCTCGGCGTCCTGCACCGAGTCGACCTCGTGCGCCTCCCACACCACCCGCGCGCCGAGGCGGAGCGCGCTGGCCGCGTAGCGCGCGTGCCGCGCGTAGATCACGCCGCGGCGCCCGTGCCGCGCGATCCAGGCGAGCACCAGCCCGCGGTACGCGATGGACGCCGCGGTGCGGCCGCGTGGCAGCACGACCACGCGCAAGGGGGCGACGGGCGCCAGCCCGAACCAGGCGAGCGCGTCCTCGGCGCGCACGCCGGGCGCCGACGGATCGACCGCGAGCGTGACCGGGTGGCCACGGCTCGCCATCGCGTGCGCCATGCACATCACCTGGATCGCCTGCGCGCGCGCCGAGGGCACGGTGGGACGGTAGAGCCACAGCCAGGGGACAGGTTGCCGCATCGGGCCGGAGTCTATCCCCTCGCGGAGCGCACGGGTCCTGCGCTCCGATGGCCGGCCGTCCCGGCCGGGGGATCAGGCGTCGAGGTGGTAGATCTCGCGGATCTCGCCGAGGATGGCCTCGAAGGGCAGATCGAGGTCGACGAGCAGACCGTTGGCGATGTCGTAGACCCAGCCGTGCACGCGCGGAAAGCCACCGGCGAGGAAACGGCGCTGGACCGACGCGATCTTCGCGACGTTGATGCACTGCTCCTTGACGTTGAGCTCGACGAGGCGGCGGTAGCGGGCGTGCTCGTCCTCGATCGCGTCGAGCTCCTTTCGGTGCAGACGATAGACGTCGCGGATCTCGCGCAGCCAGCCGTTGAGGATGCCGAGGTCGGCGGACTTCATCGCCGCCTGGACGCCGCCGCAGCCGTAATGGCCGCACACGACGACGTGCTTGACCTTGAGGTGCGTGACCGCGTAGTCGATGACCGACTGGGCGTTCAGGTCGGTGTTCACCACCAGGTTCGCGACGTTGCGGTGCACGAACACGTCGCCGGGATCGAGCCCCATGATCACGTTCGCCGGCACGCGGCTGTCGGCGCAGCCGATGTAGAGCCAGTCGGGGGACTGCCCCGCGGCCATCCGCTCGAAGAACTGTGGGTCGGCGTCGGTGTTGTCCGCGACCCACTTGCGGTTGGCCTCGAAAACTTCGGCGTAGCTCTTCGGCATCCGGATCCTCCAATGGTGGAGCCCGATGACTATGGAACGGACCGTGGCCCGGCAAGCCGCGCCGCGACCGCGTCGGAGCCCCCGAGCGCGATGAGGTGCCGGAGACACGCCTCTCCACGGTCCGGGCGCAGCCAGTCTCGAATCGTCACGACACTTCGAGAGACATCATCGGGATCATCCAGGACCAAGCCCCCGCCCACCGCCTCGGGGACACCTCCGGTACGGCAGCCCACCGTCGCTACCCCGAGGGCGGCCGCCTCGGCGAGCGCGAGGCCGTAGCCCTCCGCGCCCGAGCCGTCGGGCGCGGTGCGTGGGAGCAGCGCGGCGAGCGACCAGCCGGAGACCTCGGCGCGCACCGCGTCGCGGTCGAGGCGTCCGAGGAAGCGCACGTCCGCGCCGAGCCGACGCGCGAGCGCCTCCCACGAGGGCCGCGCCGGGCCGTCGCCGATCACGACGCCGCGCACGTCCGCCGCCGCGACCAGGCGCACGAACCGGTCGCCGCCCTTCAGCGCCGTGGCGCGCCCGACCATCCCCCATGGGCCAGCCTGCGCCGGCGGCCGCGGTGGGCCTGCGTCGATCGGGGGCGGCAGGACTTCGGCGTCCAACCCCTCCCGCGCGAGCCGCTCCGCGAGGTAGTGGCTCACCGCGAACCGGCGCGACGCCCCTCGGAGCACGCGCGCCCGCGACGACGGATCGCGCGCCGGGCGCGTGAGATCCGAGCCGTGCACCACGACGTCGAGCGGCGCGCCGCGCAGCGCGGTAGCGACCGGCCACGTCGTCGCGAGGATCCGGTCCGGGCGCCGGCCGAGCGCGGCGAGCGCGGTCCACAGACCGCCCCAGCGCGCGAACGACGGCCCGCGCACGCCGACCACCCGATACGGGACACCCTGCCCGAGGCCCGGGCGGGCACGCGCGAGCACGACCACCTCGTGCCCGGCCCGCTGCAGCGCGTCGGCGACCGCGGCGGTCCACGTCGCGACGCCGCCGTCGCACGGCGGGAAGTCGTCCGTCGCGATCAGCCAGCGCACTGGCGCGCCATCGCCGCGATCACCGCGGCCGGATCGAGCGCGAGGCACGCCAGATCCCCGAGCGGGCACGCCGCGCGCCCGTGCAGCGTGCACGGGCGACAGCCCAGCGCGCGCGAGACCACCTCGCCGCGGTGCGGAAAGAAGCCGTCGTCGGGGTGGGTGCTCCCGAACACGCCGACCAACGGCACGCCGCACGCGCCCGCGACGTGCAGCAGCCCCGAGTCGTTGCCGACCGCGACCCGACAGCCGGCGAGCGCGGCGAGCGTCGCGTCGAAGCCGTCCTCGCAGACCACCTCGGCGCCGGGCACCCCCGCGGCGACCCGCGCGCACAGCCCGGCCTCGGAAGCACTCCCGATCACGACCACCGGCCCGTCGAACGCCCGGCCCACCGCCGCGAACCCGTCGGGCGACCACCGCTTCGTCGCGCGCGAGGCCCCCGGCAGCAGCGCCAGCGCGCGCCGCGGCCGCTCGGGCACGCGGATCCATGGCGTCGTGCTCGCCCGCACCCCGCACGCCTCCGCGTAGAGATCGGTCACGAGCGGCCGTGGCCCCACCGGCAGGCCGAGCAGCCGGAGGCGCCGGCGCACGGAGCGCTTGCGGATGCGCGCCGCGGCCTGCCCCGCCGCGGCGCACAGCATCTGGCTGCGCAGGCTGCCCTGCAGGTCCACCCAGCGACCGGGCCCGATCGCGCGGGCCAGCGCCACCGGATCCGCCCCGTCCGGCCACGAGACCACCCGGTCCACCCCGACGAAGCGGGCCGCCAGCCCCGCATACGCCGGCGCCGTCACCACGGTGACCCCCGTGAGGCCGGCGGTGACGGCACCGAGCAGCACGACGTCGCCGAGCGACGTCCGCCGCAGCAGCACCAGGCCACTCGCCGCGCGCGTCCCCGTCACGGCGCGCTCGCCGCGGCGTCGACGGCCCGGAGGACCTGCTCGACCGGGACATCCAGGCACTCCAGCCCGAACCGACACCGCTTCCGGTAGCAGGGGCGACACGGCACGCCGGGGCCCTCCACCGGGATCGCCCCGTGCGCGCCGGTGCGCGCCGCGGTCGTCGCGCCGTGCACGACCACGGTGGGCACCCCGCACGCCCGCGCGAAGTGCGCCGCGCCCGAGTCGTTGCTCACGAACACCGCGCAGCGCCGCAGCGTCGCGGCGAACGCCGGCAGCGACAGCCCCACCCGGCGCGGGCGCCCCCCTGCGAGCGCCGCGACCGCGGCGTCCTCGCCCGGGCCCCCGTAGAACACGATGGGGCGGTCCAGCCGCGCGGCGAGCGCCCCGAAGCCGCCCCACATCACGGTCGCGCCCGACGGACTCACCGGGTTCAGCCCGACGTGCCCATCGGGGACCTCCGCGCAGGGGTCGGTGTCGCGCGATGTGTAGACCGGCGGGCCGTCCACCCTCGCGCCCAGCGCCGCCGCGAGCGCCGCATAGGTGTCGCGGCGGTGCGGGCCGGGCTCGATGAGGTCGGTCAGCAGCCAGCCGCGCGCGTCGGCCGCGACGCCGATCCGCCGGGGCACGCGCCGCGCCTCCCACGCGACCCGCAGCGACGGTGGGAACAGCACCGCCGCGTCGCCCTCGCGCATCGGTCCGCGCGACACGACCACCGCGTCGAGGTCGCGGTAGAGATCGGGCCCCCAGCCGGGCGCCTGGATCGTCAGCCGGCGCGCCACGCGTGACAGCGCGTGCAGCGCCGGCAGCGCCATCACCCCGTCGCCGAGGTGGTTCGGCGCCCGCGCGACGACGTGCACGATCAGCCCTTCCGGTTGCGCGCCTTCCGCTTCTTGCGGGCCGCGATCTTCTCCTCGGGCGTCAGCTCGTCGCCGGGCTTCGGCTTCTTCGGCTTCTTCGCCGGCGCCGCGCCCATGCCCATGCTGCCGAGCAGCCCACCGAGATCGCCCGACATCAGCTGCTTCTGCATCTGCATCATCTGCGCGGGGTTGCCCATCAGGCTGCCGAGCCCGCCCATCATCTGGCGCGCCTGCAGGAAGCGCTCGTGGAGCTCCTCGACGTCCTCGACCGAGCGCCCGCAGCCCCCCGCGATGCGCTCCATGCGGCTGTCATCGAGCACGTCGGGCTTCTGCCGCTCCTGGCGCGTCATCGAGTGGATGATCGCCATCGTGCGATCCATCTCGCGGTCGTCGAACGCCTCCTCGGGGATCTGGTCGAGCATCCCGCCGATCAGCGGCATCCGCGCCATGATCTCGCGCAGCGGACCCATCTTGCGCATCGTGTTGAGCTGCTTGACGAAGTCGTCGTAGGAGAACTTGCCCGCGAGCAGCTTCTTCGCGTCGGCCTCGGCGTCTTCGACGTCGACGTGCTTCTCGAAGTCCTGCATCAGGCCGACGACGTCGCCCATGCCGAGGATGCGCTGCGCGAGGCCGTCGGGGCGGAACTCCTCGAGGCGGTCGAGCTCCTCGCCCTGCCCGAGGAACTTGATCGGCTTGCCGGTGACGTGCTTGATCGACAGCGCCGCGCCGCCGCGCGCATCGCCGTCCATCTTGGTCAGGATGAACCCGTCGAACGACAGCCGACGATCGAACTCGGCGGCCGTGCGCACTGCGTCCTGGCCGATCATCGCGTCGACGACGAACAGGATGTTGTCGGGCTTCACCGCCGCCTTGATCCCGTCGAGCTCGGCCATCAGCTCCTGGTCGATCGCGAGGCGGCCGGCGGTGTCGATGATCACGACGTCCTTGCCGACGTTGCGCGCCTGCGCGACGCCCATCTTCGCCAGATCGACCGGCTTCATGCCCTTGATGCTGAACACCGGCACCGAGAGCTTGCGCCCGAGCACCATCAGCTGATCGATGGCGGCGGGGCGGTAGATGTCGGCAGCCACGAGCATCGGCTTGTGGCCCTGCGCCATCAGCCGCTTCGCGAGCTTGCCCGCCGTGGTGGTCTTGCCCGAGCCCTGCAGGCCGACGAGCATGATCACCGCGGGGCGGCCCGAGAGGTCGAGTGAGGTGTCGACCGGGCCCATCACCTCGCACAGGACGTCGTAGCAGGCCTTGATGAAGTGATCCTGCGGCGTGACCTTGATCGTCGAGCCGTCGGGCGCGCGCAGGTGCACGATCTCGCCGAGCGAGCGCTGCTTGACCTGCTCGATGAAGTCCTTGACCACGCCGATCTGCACGTCTGCCTGGATCAGCGAGGTGCGGACCTCGCGCAGCGCGTCGGCGATGTTCTCCTCGGAGAGCCGGGCCTTGCCCTGCACCTTGAGCCGAGCGTTCTGAAAGCCGCGAGAGAGGACCTCGAGCACGGAAAGCCTCCGAGAACCGGGGCGCGGGCGTCGCGCCGCGCGGGCCGGGGCCAGTAACCCGTCAGCCGCGCCCGGTGGAGCCGAACCCACCCGCGCCGCGCGCGGTGTCGTCGAGCGCCTCGACCCCCACCCACGCGACCTGCACGCACGGCGCGACGACGAGCTGCGCGATGCGCTCGCCGCGCGCGACGGTGAACGGGTCGCGCCCGAGGTTGACCAGCAGCACCTTCAGCTCGCCGCGGTAGTCGGCGTCGATCGTGCCCGGCGCGTTGGCGACGGTGACGCCGTGCGCGAACGCGAGCCCCGAGCGCGGCCGAACCTGCCCCTCGAAGCCCACCGGGATGGCGACGGAGAGCCCGGTCGGGATCGCGGCGCGATCGCCCGGCGCGAGCACCACGGCCGTCTCGACGGCCGCGCGCAGATCGCAGCCCGCGCTGTGCACGGTCGCGTAGCTCGGCAGCGGGAGGCCCTCGCCATGCGGCAGGACGACGACGCGGAGCGCTGCGGACACGATCACCTCCAGGCGCCCCCATGACACGGCGGGCGGCGGGCGGCATAGTGCGCCGGTGACCCGGTTCCGCGCCACCCCTCCGACCGACGAGGCCGAGCTGCTCGCCCGCGCCGACGCGCTCGCCGGGCTGCCGCTGGCGCGGCTCGCGGCGCGGTACGGCCTGCGCGCGCCGCCCGATCTGCGCCGCGACAAGGGATGGATCGGCCTGCTCGTCGAGACGGCGCTCGGCGCCACCGCCAGCTCGCGCGCCGAGCCGGACTTCCCGCACCTCGGCGTCGAGCTCAAGACGCTGCCCGTGCGCGCCGACGGGCGGCCGCACGAGTCGACGTACGTGTGCACCGCCCCGCTCGACGGCTCGCTCGCGGCCCGGTGGGAGGACGCCTGGGTGCGCCACAAGCTGGCGCGGGTGCTGTGGGTGCCGATCGTCGGCGAGCCCGGGACCGCGCCCGGCGAGCGCGTGGTCGGCGCCCCGCTGTTGTGGAGCCCATCGCCCGAGGAGGAGGCCACGCTGCGGGCGGACTGGGAGGCGCTGACCGAGAGCCTGGCGCTCGGCGAGCTGTGGCAGATCGACGCGCGCAAGGGCGAGGCGCTGCAGCTCCGCCCGAAGGCGGCGCGCGCCGACGACCACACGTGGACGATCGACGCGGACGGCGAGTGGGCCGCGGCGAACCCGCGCGGGTTCTACCTGCGCGCGCGCTTCACCCGCGCGCTCCTCGCGCGGCACTACCGCGTCTGAGGCGCGCGCTGTGCCTTCCTTCTTTCACGCACTTTCGGGGCCGCGCCGGGGACGCTACGCTGTGGGCGGTCCACCGTCCGGAGAGTCGATGCGCACGTCCACGCTGCTGGTCTCCTTGCTGCTCGCAGGCTGCACCGAGGTCCACGTCCTCCCGAACGACACCGACGACACCGACGTCGTCGACACGAACGTGCCCGACGACACCGACGACACCGCCCCCGTCGACACCGACGACACCGCCCCCGTCGACACGGTGGACACGAACGACACCGAGGACAGCGACACCGAGACGACCGGCCCGGGCGGCGGCGAGACCGGCGACACGAGCGACACCGAGGACACGAGCGACACCGAAGACACGAGCGATACCGAGGATACCGAGCTGCCGCCGGTCGACTTCGACTGGACCTGGGACAACCACGGCGATCCGAACTGCGGCACGCTCGGCGAGATCATCCCGGGCAGCACCGAGAACGGCGCGTGGGCGGCGGTGCGCTTCCAGACCGGCAACTCCGACACGATCGTCGTCGACTCGGTCGACTTCACGCTCCGCCACGGGGCGGCGCTGGTCGGCACAAGCCACACCTGCGACGCCTCGGGCCCGTTCGAGCTGCGGATCATGGTAGGCGACAACGTCACGCCGCCGAACGGCGACGGGACGAACGAGCCCGCGACCGTCGCCACCGTGACCTTCCCCGCGGTCACGCTGTCGGGAAACACCGAGCGCGTCCTGCTCCACGAGCTCGCCAGCCCGCTCGTGATCGGTCCAAGCAAGCAGATCCATGTCGCGTTGAACTCGAAGGTGTCGGGAAGCGTCCGCACCTGCTTCAAGACCTGCGCGCCGAACACGTCCGCGCCGCCGAACAACAACTGGTGGAGCACGCCCGCGGCGCCAGAAGACTGGAGCTGGGTCACCCTCGACACGTTTGGCGGCAACTACTACCGGCACAAGTACTGGGTGAACATGTACGGCTACTACGCCACGAACTAGCCCGGAACAGCAGGGGTCAGGAACAGCAGGGGTGTCGGGTAGACCGGGCCATCGCTGACCCGGCCCCCCTATAGATCCGGAC
>CAYQSE010000240.1:0-8650 GCA_964419905.1 uncultured Enterobacteriaceae bacterium | reverse complement strand
CAGGAGTTGCTGGCGATTGTGCTTGGCCACGGCAACGCCAAAGCGTCCGCCATGGCGTTGGCCGGAGCGATGCTCACACACGCCACGGGCGTGCACGGCCTGACGAAACTGACGCGTGATGAGTTGCGGCAAACGCGGGGCATGGGGGATGCCCAGGCGGCGCGGGTGCAGGCCGCTCTGGAACTGGGGCGCCGGACATTGGCACGCCGACCGGTGGAGCGGCCACGTTTTGTGAACCCCCTCGAAAGCGCCGACTACCTGCTGCCCCGGTTCGGGGCGTTTCCGGTGGAACGGTTCGGTCTGGTCCTGCTCGACACCAAACACCGGTTGTTGCGTACACACATTCATTCCGTCGGCGCGCTGGACGCCGCGATGGCCCACCCCCGCGACATCTTCCGGATCGCGGTCGGCGGCGGGGCTGCCGGGGTGGTGTTGTTCCACAACCATCCGTCCGGCGATCCATCGCCGAGCCCTGAGGACATCAGGTTGACTGCTCGCCTCGCGCGGGCCGGGGACCTCATCGGCGTCCCGGTCGTGGATCACCTGATTCTGGCCGACACGGAGTTCTACTCCTTTCGTGCGGCTGAGCTGCTGCCACCTTGAGGGGCATGACCAATCAGTCCGAGCGTTTACTGCTTTGCGAACAGTAGAGCGTTTTCACCATGAAGGTCGTGATGGTCATGAAGAAAGGCACGGCAGGGTGTTAGACGCCGTCTGTGTCACGGGTTGGGTGCCGCCACAGGCGGCAGATGCGGGAGGAGGGCGGTGGGGGGGGCGAGAGGGGGGGGGGGGTTTTTGTTGTGGGGGGGCGCCCGGCCGGCCCTTGGTGGTTGCGGGCGGGCGGGGACGGCCGGCCCACGTCCAGCTTTGGTGTGTCGGGTGCTGCGACCTGTTGCTGTGGGTCGGCCGTCCCGGCCGACCTGGGTTCTGGCCGGCCGGGACGGCCGGCCCACGTCCATCCTCGGGGCGCTGTGGGACTGTGCCCTTGTTCCGTGGGTTGGCCGTCTCGGCCGACCTGGGTTCTGGCCGGCCGGGACGGCCGGCCCACGTTCATCCTCGGGGCGCTGTGGGACTGTGCCCTTGTTCCGTGGGTCGGCCGTCCCGGCCGACCTAGCGGCCGAGGAAGGCGGCGACGCGGTCGGCGACCTGGGGCGCGGTGAACCCGAGCTGCTCGGCGATCACCTCGGCGGGCGCGCTGTAGCCGAAGGTGTCGATGCCGATCGACAGCCCGGCCTCGCCGACGAGGCGCTCCCAGCCGAACGTGGTCGCGGCCTCGATCGACACGCGCGGGACGCCAGGCGGCAGCAGGGCGGCGCGCGCGGCCGCGGGCTGCGCGAGGAAGCGCTCGACGCACGGCAGGCTCAGCACGCGCGCGCCCACGCCACGCGCGGCGAGGAGGGCGGCCGCGTCGAGCGCGAGCGGCACCTCGGAGCCCGTGGCGACGAGCACCACATCGGGCGCGCCGTCGGCGTCGCGGAGGAGGTAGCCGCCCGACGCGATCTCGGCGTCGCGGCCCTGCGTCTCGGCGAGGATCGGGAGGTCCTGCCGGGTGATCACGATGGCGCTCGGGCCGTCGTGGCGCAGCATCGCCTTCCAGCACGCCGCCGTCTCGGTCGCGTCGGCGGGCCGCCAGGTGGTCATCCCGGGCAGGGCGCGCAGTGCGGCGAGCGTCTCGATCGGCTGGTGCGTCGGGCCGTCCTCGCCGAGGAACACCGAGTCATGGCTGTAGACGTAGATCACCGGCTGCTTCATCAGCGCGGAGAGGCGCACGCTGGGGCGCATGTAGTCGTGGAACACGAGGAAGGTGGCGACGAACGGGCGCACGCCGCCGTGCAGCGCCATGCCGTTCGCGATGGCCGCCATGCCGTGCTCGCGCACGCCGAAGTGGATCATCGGGGCCTGCGCGAACCGCGCGGGCGAGATCGCGGTGCTGCCGAGATCGGTGCCGTTCGAGCCCGTCAGGTCGGCCGAACCACCGATCAGCCACGGGGCGGCCTTGGAGAGCGCGCGGAGCACCGCCTGGTTGGCCTTGCGGGTCGCGAGCTTCTTGCCGACCTCGAACGCGGGCCACACCGCCGCGGCGATGGCGGCCTCCGGGTCGCGGGCGAGGAACGCGTCGAGCTCGGCGCGGCGCGGGTGGGTCACGTAGCGCGCTTCCCACGCGGCGCGCAGCTCGGCGCCGGGATGCGCGTGGAACGCCTCGCGCACCGTCTCGGGCACGACGAAGGACGCGCTCGGGTCCATGCCCAGGCGCGCCTTGGTGCCGGCGACATCTTCGGCGCCCAGCGGCGAGCCGTGCGTCTTCTCGCTGCCCTGCTTGCTCGATCCTTCACCGATGATCGTCGGGCAGATGACGAGGCTGGGCCGGCTCTGGACCGCGCGGGCCTCCTCGATCGCCACCTGCACGGCGATCGGATCGTGGCCGTCCTCGGCGTGCACGACGTGCCAGCCGTACGCCTCGAACCGCCGGGCGACGTCCTCGGTGAACGACAGGTCGGTGGCGCCGTCGATGCTGATCTTGTTGTCGTCGTAGAGCATCACCAGGCGGCCGAGGCGCAGGTGGCCCGCGAGCGACGCGGCCTCGGCGGCCACGCCCTCCTGCAGGTCACCATCGCCGCAGATGCCGTAGATCCAGTGGTCGCAGAGGTCGGCGCCGAACGTCTCGCGGAGCACGCGCTCGGCCATCGCCATGCCGACCGCGTTCGCGAAGCCCTGACCGAGCGGCCCGGTGGTGGTCTCGACGCCCGGCGTGTGCCCGTACTCGGGGTGGCCCGGCGTCTTGCTGCCCCACTGGCGGAACGCCTTGAGGTCGTCGAGCGACACCTCGTAGCCGGAGAGGTGCAGCAGGCTGTAGAGCAACATCGAGCCGTGGCCCGCCGAGAGCACGAAGCGATCACGGTCGGGCCACGCGGGATCCGCGGGATCGTGGACGAGGAACTTGCGCCACAGCACCGTAGAAGCGCTCGCCATGCCCATCGGCATGCCCGGGTGCCCGGAGTTGGCTCGCTGGACGCCGTCCATGGCGAGCCCCTTGATGGTGTTGACGCACTGCGTGTGCAGGTCCAAGACGGCCTCCTCGGTGGCCGTTCGGCCTAACGCGCGAGCGCCGATCGGGCGCGCTACTCGGCCGGGCCCTGGCCCTCGCCCTGCACCTCGGGACGCGACGGCCGGCCGAACAGGCGCTGGAAGAACCCGCCGACCTGCACGAACGGCGAGCCGTGCTCGTCGCAGCGCTCCTTCGGGACGTGCGCGGTCGCGAAGCGCTCGCTGTAGATGCGCGGGCATGCAGGCCGCGCGAGCTGATAGCTCTCGGCGCACACGTCCTCGGTGGTCATGCCGTCGGGGAGCGGGAACGCGCCGCCCTGGGTGCCGGACGCAGCGATGAAGCGGCTCCAGGTCGGCAGCGCGGCGCGGCTCCCGGAGAGCCCGAGCGGCTCGCCGCGGTCGTTGCCGACCCACACCGCGACCGCGAGCTCGGGCGTGAACCCGACGAACCACGCGTCGCGATAGTCGTCGGTGGTGCCGGTCTTGCCGCCGGCGGCGCCACGCACGCCGTAGCGGGACGCTCGCGCGCCGGTGCCATCCGTGACCACGCCCTGGAGGACCGCGGTGGCGAGGGCAGCGGCGCGGGCGGACGAGAGTGTCTCGGTGCGCGGCGCGACGCGGACGATCTCCCCGTGGCCTTCGCGCGCGGCCCAGGCGAGGACGGCCGGGCGCGCCAGCGAGCCGCCGCCCGGAAACACGGTGTAGGCGCTGGCGACCTCGACCGGGGTGGCCTCGAACGCGCCGAGGGCGGCGGAGTGCCACGCGGTCGCGCGCGACAGGCCGGCTCGGGTGAAGAAGCCCTGCATCTTGGTCAGCCCGACGTCCTCGGCGAGCTTCACCGCCGGCACGTTGCGGCTCTGCTCGATCGCCTCGCGCAGCGTGATCTCGCCGACGAACCGCCCGTCGTAGTTCCGCGGCGTCCACGGGCGCCCGCCCTCCTGGGTGCGGGTGATGGGCTCGTCGCGCACCCGCGAGATCGGCGTGAGCGACGGGTTCGCGTCGAACGCGGCGAGCAGCGTGAGCGGCTTGACCGTGCTGCCCGCTTGTCGCCACGCCCGCGTGGCCCGGTTGAACGGGCTCTCGGCGTAGTCGCGACCGCCGACCATCGCGACGATCGCGCCGTCCGACACGCGCACCGCGACGAGCGCGACCTGCGCGCCGCTGGCCTTCGGGTACTCCGCGTCGAGCTCGGACATGCCCGTCGCGACGGCGCGCTCCGCGGCGCGCTGCCACACGGGCTGGATGTGGGTGTGGATGGCCCAACCATCCAGCGGGCCGTCATCGCTCCGTGCGGACTCCAGCGCGTCGATCGCGGCGTCGACCGCCCACGGCGCCCGGCGGTGCGGCCCGGTCAGCCCGCCCTTCACCACCAGCGGCGCGGCCATCGCCGCCTCGGCCTCGGCCGGCGTGATCGCGCCGACGTCGCGCATCGCTGCGAGCACGACGTCGCGCCGCTCGACGGCGCGGTCCGGGTGGCGAACCGGCGACCAGGTGTTCGGACTCGCGATGACCCCCGCGATCGTCGCCGCCTCGGGCAGCGAGAGCCGCGCCGCCGACACCCCGAACCAGCCCCGCGCCGCCTGCTCGACGCCGTACACCGGCACCCCGCCGACCTGCCCCAGGTAGACCTCGCCGAGGTAGGTCTCGAGGATCTCGTCCTTGTCGAGCTGGGCCTCGAGCGCGGCGGCGAAGAACGCCTCGCGGATCTTGCGCTGGAGGTGGCGATCCTGTGTGAGGAACAGGTTCTTCGCGAGCTGCTGGGTGATCGTGGAGCCGCCGTGGCGCGGCCCGCCGCGCAGGACGTTGTGCACGAGCGCGCGCAGGATGCCCAGCGGGTCGACCCCCCCGTGCTCGCGGAAGCGGCGGTCCTCCATCGCGAGCACCGCGGGCTCGACGTAGGGCGAGAGCGCAGCCAGCGTGACCTCGGTGCGCTGGGCCTCGAGGTCGCCGAGCGTCGCGAGCGCGGTCGGCCTCAGGCGCAGCATCCGCTCACGCCCCACATCGGTCACGACGCCCTCGGTGAACTTCACGGTGGCGCGGCCACCCGGCAACGACACGCCGTCGTGCGTGCTCGGCGCGGTCCACACGTCGATCCGGCCGTCGCCGACCGCGAACTGGTCGGCGCCGTCGACCGCCTCGACGCGCTCGTAGCCAGCCGCGAGCAGGTCGCCCGCGAGGTCGGCGAGGGTCGCGTGCTGGCCCACGCGCACCTCGACCGGGGCCGACCACACCACGGTGGGCTCGGCGCGTGGTGGTGACGCGAGGAACGCGTGGACGTCACGGTTCGCGCGGGTCCACAGGATCAGGCCCGCGAGCAGCACGCCCGCGACCACGCCCAGCACGATCGGCGTGGCCTCGCGCGCGAGCACCCATCGCCACGACCGGGCGGGCGGCCGTGCTTTGCTCATCACCGGCTTGCCCTGCGGCTTCCTGGCCGGCGCACTGCGCTTCGGTGGGCCGTCACTCGCAGGAGGCTTCTTCGCCTTCGCGGCGGGCTTCTTCGCGGCGGGCGCCTTCTTCGGCTTGCCGGGGTCGGGCGGGGACTTCTTGGCGGGCATGGGGGCGCGGGGGAGGGCGGGCGGCCAGCATAGCACCCGCCGAGGAGCGACCGCGGCGCGGAGATGTCTCATACTGCGCGAGGATTCGCGAGACGAATCGAGACTTCAGCGAGATCGCGACGGTCGAACGCCACCTCCGCGGACGGCACGGTGCTTGCTGTGTCGTAGGGCGACCCCGCACCCGGACGCACCATGCTCGCCCGCCTCGCTCGAACCGTACCGCTGCTCCAGCAGGTGCAGGGGTACGATCGCGCGGCGTGGCGCAGCGATCTCACGGCGGGGCTGACCACGGCGGTGATGCTGATCCCGCAGGGGATGGCGTACGCGATGCTCGCCGGGCTCGAGCCCATCGTCGGGCTGTACGCGGCGACGCTGCCGTTGGTGGTCTATGCGCTGCTCGGCACGTCGCGACAGCTCGCGGTGGGTCCGGTCGCGCTCGACTCGCTGCTCGTGGCGAGCGCCGTCGGGGTGCTCGCAGGCGGGGACGCGATCCGGTACGCGGCGCTCGCGGGGCTGCTGGCCCTGATGGTGGGCGCGCTGCAGTGGGGGATGGGGGCCGCGCGGGTCGGCTTCCTGGTGAAGTTCCTGTCGCAGCCGGTCATCTCGGGGTTCACCTCGGCCGCGGCCCTGATCATCGGCGTCTCGCAGCTCGGCACGGTGATGGGGGTGTCGCTGCCGCGCAGCGCGTATGTCCACGAGACGCTCGTGCACGCGCTCGGCGCCGCGGGCGACGCGCACGGGCTCACGGTGGCGGTGTCCGTCGCGTCGGTCGCCCTGTTGGTGGGACTGAAGCGCTATGCGCCGAGGGTGCCGCGGTTCCTGCTCGTGGTGGTGCTCGGCTCGCTGGCGGTGTGGGCCTTCGGGCTCGACGCGCGCGGGGTCGCCATCGTCGGCGACGTACCGAGCGGGCTCCCGCGCTTCACGCTGCCGGGCGTCACGGCGGGCGATGCGTGGTCGTTGATCCCCGCCGCGGTGACGATCGCGCTCGTCGGGTTCATGGAGAGCATCACCGTCGCGAAGCGATTCGGGACGCTGCATCGCCATCCGGTCGATCCCGATCGCGAGCTGAAGGCGGTGGGGCTCGCGAACGTGGTCGGTGGGCTGTTCCAGGCCTATCCGGTCGCAGGCGGCCTGAGCCGCACCGCGGTCAACGATCAGGCGGGCGCGCGGACGCAGGTGGCGACGCTGGTGACCGCGGGTGCGGTCGCGCTGACGCTGGCGCTGCTCACCCCGCTGTTCACCTGGCTGCCGAACGCCGTGCTCGGGGCGATCATCCTGACCGCAGTGCTGGGGCTGGTCGACGTGGCCGAGGTGCGCGCGCTGTGGCGGGTGAGCCGGCCCGATCTCGGGGTGCTCGCGCTCACGTTCCTCGCGACGCTGTTCGTGGGCGTGCAGCAGGGCATCGCGATCGGCGTGTTCGCCAGCCTCGCGTGGTTCGTGTGGCGCACCAGCAAGCCGCACGTCGCCGTGCTCGGACGGCTGCCCGGCACGACGACCTATCGGAACGTGAAGCGGCACCCGCACGCGCAGGTGACGCCGGGCGTCGTGGCGATCCGCGTGGACGCGCCGCTGTACTTCGCGAACACGGCGTTCCTCGAGCAGACGCTGCGCGACGCGATGGGCGAGGGGCCCATCGCGCACCTGGTGGTCGACTGCACGCCGATCGGCAGCGTCGACGCGCAGGCGCTCACGGCGATCGGCGAGATCGTCGACGATCTGCAGCGGCAGGGCGTGACGCTGTGGCTCACCGGCGTCCGCGGGCCCGTCCGCGACGCGTTCGTGGCGGCGCGCCTCCTCGAGCGGATCGGCCCCGACCACCTCCTCGAGCACGTGCACGACGCGATGTGCCGCATCGCGCCACCGCTCGCGGTGGTGTCCGCGGGTGCGCGGGGGTGACGCCCGACGCGCCGCCCGACGTGGAGCTGCACGCGTGGATCGGCGCGGACGTCACGGTGGGCGCGCCGACGACCGGCGGGCGGGGGCCCGAGCTGAACCGCGTGCAGGCGGTGGTCTCCGAGGGGCGCTTCGGCGGCACCTTCCAGCTCGCGACCCGCACCGAGGACGTGCACGAGCAGGTGGGCACCGCGGCGCTGCTCGACGCGGTGGTCGCGGTGGCGGTGCGCGAGGGCGTCTCGGTGCGCGCGGGGCGGTTCAAGACGCGGATGTCCCAGGGGCACGCGGTGCCGCTCCCCGAGATGCGGCTGCCGCGTCGGGCGCTGCTCGTCGACGCGACGCCGGGGCGCGAGCTCGGCGTCGAGGCGAGCGTCGCCGCTGGTCCCGCGCGGCTTCATCTGGCGCTGTTCCAGCCGGGCGATGAGGGGACCTGGCTCGCGCCGGGGGCGCGACCGATGCTGGCGGCCGACGTCGCGCTCGCGCCCGGGCTCGTGGTGCATGGGGCGGTCGCGACCTGGGCGCGCGCGACGTCGAGTCGGGACGCCGCGAAGGCGCAGCGGTGGGACCACCAGGGCGACCTCGGGCTGCGGTGGAGCGGCGGCGGCGCGACGCTGGCGCTGGAGGGGCTGGTCGGCCGCGTGGTGGATTCGGGCGCCTGGGAGGGCGGGCTGACGGCGCTCGCGGCGCAGCGCTTCCCGACCGGGCGCGCCGACGTCGAGGTCGCGTTCGGCTGGGACAGCGCCCGGCTGCACGGAGCGGACACGCACCGGCTGACGAGCGCGCTCAACCTGCATGTGGACGCGCTGCGCGCCGTGGCGTGGCTCTCGCTGACCTCGCAGGTGGACGCGCCGGACGGGCGGATCGCGCCCGAGGCGCGCGCGCGGTTCCTGTTCTCGTTCTGAGCTCGAAGCCGATCGGGGGGCGGCCGGCCGGGACGGCCGGCCCACGGTCTGTGGCTTTCGGGTCTGGGGTCTCCGTAGGTCGGCCGTCTCGGCCGACCATCGTCGCGCTCGGCCGGCCGGGACGGCCGGCCCACAGCTGGGGTCTCCGTGGGTCGACCGTCTCGGCTGTCGATTGATCACTTCTCCAAGAAGACCCGCTGAAGGCGGGTTCGCGAGGATCTGGGAACGTGGGGCGGGCGTCCCGCCCGCCCG
>CAYQSE010000239.1:5766-8669 GCA_964419905.1 uncultured Enterobacteriaceae bacterium | reverse complement strand
GACCGCGCGCTCGAGGGAGCGGTCCTGAACGCGCTCGGGAGCCTCGAGCGCGACCAGGGGCGCCGGGAGGCCGCGCAGGCGCGGTGGGAGGAGGCGCTGGCGCTGCACCGCGCCAGCGGCGATCGACGACGCGAGGCGATGGTGCTCGGCAACCTCGGGCTGCTCGCCCTGGAGGACGGGGCGTACGACGCCGCCCGCGCGCGCTTCGAGGCCTCCCTGGCCATCCACCGGGAGGGCGGCGACCGGCTCAACGAGGGCATCCTGCTCGGCAACCTCGGGCTGGTGCACGTGCAGCAGCAGCAGCGAGAGGCGGCGCGCACGCACTACGAGGCGGCGCTGGCGATCGCGCGCGATCTCGGAAACCGGCGGCACGAGGGCTACCTCCTCGGCAACCTCGGCGCGCTGGTGGCCGACGACGGGGGCGACGCGACCCCGATCCTCGACGCGGCGCTCGTGATCGCGCGCGAGGTCGGCGACCGGCGCGGCGAGGGGCACCTCCTCGGCACCCTCGGCGGGCTGGAGCTCGCCGCGGGCCGGCTCGACGACGCGCGCCGGCGCTACGAGGCGGCGCTGGCGCTGCACCGCGAGGTCGGCGATCGACGCCACGAGGGCCACGTGCTCGGTCGGCTCGGCCTGGTCCACGCCCGCGCCGGGGACGCCGAGCGCGCGCGCGCGCTATTCGCCGAGGGCGAGGCGCTGCTGATCGAGGTGGGCGACGCGATCGAGCTCGAGCGGCTCGTCGCGGCGCGGCGCGGTTCGTGACGGATCAGGCGGCGATCATCGGGGTGCGGTCGAGCGGACCGGCCATGTCGAGCTGATCGACCATCCACGCGGCGACGTCCGCCCGGGTGATCGTCGCGAACAGCCCGAACCGCTCGACCCGGCGCGCCCCGCCGGTCGGCGCGCCGTTCGTCAGCACGACCGGGCGCACGCACTGCCAGTCGAGAGCGCTCGCCGCATACACCGCCTCCATCCGCACGAGATCCGCGTACATCGGCCCCAGCGTCGAGGTCGCCCGCAGCAGGGTCAGCATCGGGTGGCGCTCCATCGGCCCGATCCCGCCGGCGCTCACCGCGATCACCCGCGCGAGTCCGGCGTCCGCGAGCGCCGCGACCACGTGGCGGGCGCTGCGCTCCGCGAAGTCCGGCGGGCCCGCGAGCGCCGAGAACGGGTTCGCCGGCGTCACGCGCTTCGGGCCCAGCGCCGACAGCGCGACCTCGGCACCCTCCACGGCCCCGCGCACGAAGCGCGGATCGAGCACGTCGCCCCGGCGCACCAGGCAGCCCGCGGCCTCTGGGGGCGCGTCACCGCGAACCACCGCGATCGGCTCGTGGCCGCGTGACCGAAGCGCTTCCAGCAGCCGCCTTCCGACCCCACCGCTGGCGCCGAACACCACCACGCGCATGCCGCCTCCCGGGGATGCCCCATGCCGTAATCGAGTGAGGTACGAGCGGCACTTCGCGACACGGCCAGCCCGCGCCAGGCGTCGACCGGCGGGTCACGCGGCGCTCAGCGAAATCGACCGGCGACCCGCGCCTGCGCTGAGACCGGCGTGACGCCGGAGAGGAAGGTGACCACGCCGCTCTGGTAGGTGCCCCCCACGAAGCCCACCTCACCGTCGATGTCGACCAGCGCGGCGCTCTCCAGCGCAACCGCGTCGGTGAACGGGGACGACGCCGCGCAGTCGGTCGACGTCGGCGACAGCGCGACGAGCGAGATCCGGTCCTCGCCGACCGACGCGCTGAGCTGCTCCCAGCGCGCGACCCGTCCGTCTGCGCCGAGCACGGGATGCGTGACGAACGAGGCGCCGGTCTCGCGCCCCGCGTCGAGCGGCAGCGTGCACGGCGCGTCGAGCCCGTCGGCGGGGAACGCGAACGCGAACCGGTCCCTGAAGTCCAACGACGACGCGGTCCCCGTGAGCCCGAACACGGCGGGCTCGGGCGTGAGCGTCGCCGCGCCGGTGACGCCCTGGACGAACACCCCGTCCTCATAGATCACGTACGAGGACCACGCCGCGTCGCCGAGCGGCGTCGCGCCGCCGAGGACGTGCACGCCGTAGAGATCCGCGGCGACCAGCTCGTGCGCGCCGTCGCGATCGAGGTCGGCCACCGACACGAGGTCGCCGCACGACTGGCTCGTGAGGGCCGGGCACGGGATGGACACCACCTCGTCCGGAAACGCGGTTCCGCCTACGTAGATGTCGATCCGGTCCAGGTCCCCGACCTCGAAGTCCGGGAAGTCCCACATCGGATAGCCGACGGCGAGATCGCGGATCCCGTCGCCGTCGAAGTCGCCGACCGCGAACTGGTCGGCGAACATCAGCCGCTCGCCCTCGCCCGGCGGAAACGGCGGCGCGATGCGCAGCGCCGATGGCGTGTCGAGGAGGTCCACCGTCGTGACCCCCTGGAGCCACGCGCCACCCGGGAGCACCGTGACGCCCTCCTCCGCATCACTCACCGCGAGGTCGGGCTGCCCGTCGCCATCGAGATCCGCGCACGCCATCGCGGTGGCGTTGCTCTCCCACGAGATGCCCTCGAGGGTCGTCTGGTACTGCCAGCGGCCCCCCTCGCTCACCTTGCCGATCACCCCGCCGTATCCGCCCGCGACGATCAGCTCGTTCGTCCCGTCGGCGTCGAGGTCGCACACCGCGAACGCCTTGCCGGTCCGCGTCAGCGGCACGTCGCCCAGGAGGACGACCACGTCGGCGTCGTAGCGGGTCAAGCCGGTGAGCGCGCGCCCGCCCTCGAACACCATCAACACCCCGGTCTCGCCGTCGAGCGTGGGCGCGCCCACGATCAGATCGGGCAGCCCGTTGCCGGTCAGGTCGCCGTGGACGATGCCGCGATGTGCGTCGATCAGGTTGTGCTCGGGGGCGCACGCGCACAGCGCGAGCGCGATGAGGC
>CAYQSE010000239.1:0-5666 GCA_964419905.1 uncultured Enterobacteriaceae bacterium | reverse complement strand
GCGTCGATCAGGTTGTGCTCGGGGGCGCACGCGCACAGCGCGAGCGCGATGAGGCTCCTCACGAGGGCGATGCGATGGGGTCGGGCGGGGAGCGTCGGTCGCAAGGGGCCTCCACACGGCAATTGAGGGCTACGCGCCCAATCAATCCGCGGACCCTACCCAAGCCGTTCGCGACTCGCGGTTACAGTCTCCGTCATCAGCCCAACCGCAGCCCTGGCGCTACCCGAGCAGCGTCGCGCGCACGCGCTTCTTCTTGATCCGCCCACCCTGCACGAACTTCATCGCCTGGTGCGCGTAGCGGCGGGCGACGGCGACGGCGCACGTCCGATCCGTGAGGTCGATCCGACCGATCGCGTCGGGTGGGACGCGGCCCTCCTGGATCAGCGCGCCGATCACGTCGGCCTTGCGCAGCTTGTCGGCGCGACCCGCGAGCAGCAGCAGCGTGCGGTTCGGCGGCGTGAGCGCGTCGAGTCGCCCCGCCTCGGGCAGCGGCCCCTCGCGCGGGATCGTCGCGCCGAGGAACGCCTCGACGCGCGCGAGCCTGTGCGCCTCGTGCGCTCCGGCGACGACGCTGATCGCGAGCCCCGCCTCCCCCGCGCGCCCGGTACGCCCGACGCGGTGCACGTGGATCTCGGGGTCGGGCGAGAGCTCGGCCACGATCACCAGCGGCAGCGCGGGGATGTCGAGGCCGCGCGCCGCGACGTTCGTGGCGACGAGCACGCTCGCGCTGCCGTTCGCGAGCTGGACCAGCACGTCGTCGCGCTCACGCTGCTCGAGCTGACCGTGTAGCGCGAGCGCCACCGCGCCGCGGGCGACGAGGAACGCAGCGAGCCCGGCGCAGTCCTCGCGCGTCTCGCAGAACACCAGCGCAGCGGTGGGCGCGTAGTGCGCCAGGATGTCCGCGACCCGCTGCGCGCGCGCGTCGGGCTCGCACAGCAGCGCGCGCTGGACGAGCGCGTCCGGCTGCGCCGTCTCGACGACCGAGACGGCGGCTGGGTCGCGCTGGATCGCCGCGGCGAGGGACTCGATCGCGTCGGGGAACGTGGCCGAGAACAGCAGCGTCTGCCGCGCGGCGGGGCACGCGCCGACGATGCCCATCACCGCGTCGGCGAACCCCATGTCGAGCATCCGATCGGCCTCGTCGAGCACGAGCACGCGCAGGGCGTCCAGGGTCAGGCTGCCGCGGCGCAGGTGCTCGTCGACGCGCCCCGGCGTGCCGACCACCACCGCGCAGCCCCGCGCGAGCGACGCCGCCTGCTCGCGATAGGCGCGCCCGCCCACCAGCGGCTGGACGCGCAGGTTGGGCAGCCGCGCCGCCAGGCGCCGCAGCGCGTCGGTCACCTGGTCGGCCAGCTCACGCGTCGGGCACAGCACGAGCGCCTGCGGGCGCGCCGCGTCCGCGTCGACGGTCTGGAGCAGCGCCAGCCCGAACGCGGCGGTCTTGCCGCTGCCGGTCTCCGCGTGACCCTTCACGTCCCTGCCCTGCAGCGCGGGCGGCAGCGCGCGCGCCTGGATCGGCGTCATCTCGGTGAAGCCGAGCTGGGCGACGGCGTCGAGCAGCTCGGGGCGGAGGTCGAGCGCGGTGAACGGGTGGGTCATGGCCCGACGGCTATCTCGGCGCGCGCGCCGCGCGCGGCTCGCCGAGACAATCGCCTCAGCCGAACGGCGGCACCGCCACATCGAGCAGCCACGCGGTGAACACGAAGTGCGCGCCGGCGCCCGCCAGAACGAACAGGTGCCAGATCTCGTGGTGGCCCACCTTCGCCGGCCACGGATCGGGCCACTCGAACAGGTAGACGAACGCGCCCACGGTGTACGCGAGCCCACCGGTGATCAGCCACGCGAGCGGCCACGCCGGAAGCTGCGGCAGGATCAACGGCCCCGGGATCACCACGATCCATCCGAGCGCCAAGTAGGTCGACGTCGACAGCCAGCCGGGGCAGTCGATCCACGCCAGCTTGAGCACCACGCCGAGCACGGCGAGGACGCCCACCGCAGAAAGCATCGCGATCCGCCACGTCCCGTCCAGCATGTGCAGGAGCGGCGGGACGTAGCTGCCCGCGATGAGCAGGTAGATCGCGCCGTGATCGAGGCGGCGGAGCCAGCGGTTGCCGCGCGCCCCGAGGTCCGCGAAGTGTAGCGCCGTCGACGCGAGGAACAGGAGCGCGAGCGAGAGCCCATAGACCGCCATCGCGGTGACCTGCGGGCCGCCCGACGACCGCGCGACGAGGAACGCGAGCCCGCCAAGGGCCAGGAGGAAGCCCAAAAAGTGCGTGCCCGCCGAGACGGGCTCCTTGAACCAGCGGATTGGATCGCGCGTCGACATGCCCACGGTATGACCCGACCGCCGTCACGGTCGCGTCACGCGCCCGCGCCATCGCAGCGATCGGACAGGCCGACGACAGACCGCGGCGTGCAGCGCGAGGCATCGCGGTAGGATGCACCGACACGGGAGGGTCGATGATCGAGCGCATCGAGGTCGAGGGCGCGGACGCGCTGCTGTACCGCCCCGAGGGCGACGGGCCGCACCCGTTGGTCGTGTTCTACATGGACGCGTTCGGGCTGCGACCTGCCCTGCACCACATGGCCGAGCGCCTGGTCGGGGCGGGCTACGCGGTGCTCCAGCCCAACCTGTACTGGCGCAGCGGCCCGTTCGCGCCGTTCGACGCCGCCACCACCTTCTCCGATCCCACCGAGCGCCAGCGCGTGATGGGGCTGATGAACGCGCTGCAGCCCCAGCAGGTCATCGAGGACACGCGGCGGTTCCTGGACGCGCTCGCGGACAAGCCCGTGAACGCCGCACAGGTCGGGCTGGTCGGCTACTGCATGGGCGGGCGGCAGGCGTTCTTCGTCGCCGGCGCGCTCGGCGAGCGCGTCGCCGCGATGGCGTCGATTCACGGCGGCGGGCTGGTCAAGGACACCCCCGACAGCCCGCACCTGCGCGCGCCACACATCCGCGCGCGGCTGTACTTCGCCGTCGCCGACCAGGACCGGAGCTGCACCCCCGAGGACTGCGCGGTGCTCGACGCGACGCTCACCGCGGCGGGCGTGGACCACCAGATCGAGCACTACCCGGGCGCCCTGCACGGGTTCGCGGTGCCCGACTTCACGATCTACGACGCCGCCGCCGCGGAGCACCACTGGGCGCAGGTGCTCGCGCTGTTCGCCGACACCCTGCGCTGAGGCCCGCTCGGTCGGCCGGGACGGCCGACCCACCGAGGGCCACATGGAAGGGGCAGCAGCAACAGGTCGGCCGAGACGGCCGACCCACGGAGAAGCACAGCAAAATGACGTGGGCCGGCCGTCCCGGCCGGCCGACCTCCGCCGAGCACCAAAGACAGGACCTGGCCGCCAACCCAAGACGTGGGCCGGCCGTCCCGGCCGGCCGACCTCCGCCGAGCACCAACGCCAGGACCTGGCCGCCAACCCAAGACGTGGGCCGGCCGTCCCGGCCGGCCGACCTGGGTCCAGCACCAACGCCAGGACCTGAGCTGGTCGGCCGAGACGGCCGACCCACGGAAATCACCCCAAAACAGACGTGGGCCGGCCGTCCCGGCCGGCCGACCTGGGTCCAGCACCAACGCCAGCATGTGAGCCGGCCGCCCCGGCTGGCGCAACAACCGACGGCGAGCAGAGCGCGAATCGGACTCCGGAGATCAATCGTTCGCGCGGCATTTCTCGACGGCACCTTGCGCCCGCCCGCAACCTTGCCGACACTTCCATCGCATGTCTCGTTCAAGTGCAACCCTGCTGGGGCTCCCGCTGCTCGCGGGCTGTCTGATCACGCCCGTGGTGAACACCAACGGGCCCACCGCCGAGCTGACCCCGTGGGGGACGGTGACGGGCGACAACGGCAGCGGCGCCGGCGGCTACACCCCGCGCGTGGGCCCGATCGGCGCACCGTGGGCAGACGCCGACACGCGCCCCCGGCCCTACGTGCCGCAGAGCCTCGGGAGCGGGAACACGCTGGAGTGGACCGGCATCCCACTGATCGTGCTGGATGGCGTCGCGTACTGGAACGCACCGACGCTGCACGCGGTAGACCTCGCGACCAACACGACCGCCTGGTCCGCCACCGAGCCGCTCAACGGCGCAGGTG
The DNA here is from genome assembly GCA_964419905.1 of uncultured Enterobacteriaceae bacterium. GTDB lineage: Bacteria > Myxococcota_A > UBA796 > UBA796 > JAFDJI01. The sequence goes on along the minus strand of CAYQSE010000239.1, from coordinate 1,567 downwards.
TGTTCGCACACGCGGGCTCGATCTGCGTGGCCGCGGGGAGCGCGCTGCACTGCAAACGCATCGCCACCGGCGAGGCCGCACCGACGGTGTCGCTGCTCGATCCCGACGACACCGGCACGCTGCTCGTCGCCAAGCCCGCGCAGACCGTGGTCGCCGACGGCATGGCCTACGTCTCGGTCAGCGCCGGCGGCCTCGGCGGCAACTTCATCGGCAGTCTCGTGGCCGTCGATCTCTCCGACCACACCCAGGCGTGGCGCACGTCGGTCGCGCCGTCCTTCGGGCGCACGGTCGCCGTGCTGGGCGACGACGTGGTCTACGTCGGCGAGGAGTGCGGCGATGGCCCCTGCCTGCTCGCGGTGGACCGCGTCAGCGGCGAGGAGGTCGCGCGGCGCCCCTACGACGGCCCGGGCGTCGTCTTCCATGCAGGCGACGACGAGGTCGTGTTCGTCGAGGTCTCGGGCGGCACGCCGCTCGCCGCCACGTTCTCGACCGTGACCTGGGACGGGACGGCGTTCACGGACTCGACCGCCGCGTGGTCGGACCTGTTCGACGCGCTACCCACCTTGGAGATGGAGCCACTGCCGACCGCGCTCGTGGGTCCGGACAGCTCGGGCGTCGGCTACGTGAGCGCCGGTCAGCAGATCTGCGCCGTCGACTTCGCGGAGCCCGAGCAGAAGTGGTGCACGCACACGGGGACCAGCACCTACGGGGCGTTCCGCGCCTACCAGGACCGCGTCGTGTACTTCAACGACGCGCATCGACAGGGCGTGCTCGACGCGGAGACGGGCGCGGACCAAGACGAGCCCGTGCGATGGATCTACGAGGATCAGGTCTTCGAGGACGACACGTGGTGGAGCCTGTGATGCGCTGGTTGCCGTGGCTGCTGCTCGCGGGCTGCACGCCGGATCTCCGGTGGCACACCGAGCTCGTGATCCCCGACGGCGGGTACTTCGAGTTCCAGTGGGCCCCAGACGGCTCATTGTGGGGGTTCGGCCGCGAGGCGCTCCGACGCGACAAGGGCCAGTGGGAGTGGGTGCAGGTCTGCGACAGCGACGAGCCGATGGCGGGGGTGACCGGCGCGTTCGGCCCCGACGGCGAGGTGTGGGTCGTGTGCGGCTATGGCCCCCAGCACCTCATCGCGTACGACGCCGACCTGAACGGCGTGCGCTACGCGCTCCCCCCCGACTCCGAGTTCCGCGTGGTGACGACCTCCTCGGGCCCGCTGCTCGTCGGCGCGCTCGGGATGTACCTGCGCGACGGCGACGGCTGGACGGGGCCCATCTCCATCGTGGAGGACCGGGACCAAGGCTTGACCGCGCTCGGCGGCTACGGCCCCGACGACCTGTACGCGATCGCGCCGGGACCTACGAGCGGCAACCCCACGCTCCACCACTTCGACGGCAGCGACTGGACCGACATCACCCCCGAAGGATGGGCCGCGCCGATCGGCGACGCGTTCCTCAAGGACTACCACCAGCTCCGCTACTACCCGGACGAGGGCTGGTTCGTCGGCCCGCGCCGCCTCGAGGGCGGCCAGGCGGTGCTCGACCAGGCGTGGTGGGTGCCC
>CAYQSE010000238.1:0-8700 GCA_964419905.1 uncultured Enterobacteriaceae bacterium | reverse complement strand
CCTAGAGCACCGCGCGGATCGCTGCGGCCTGGGCGTCCAGCGTGGCGCGCGGCGCCGGACCGAGGAGCGGCGTGAGCGGGTGGCGGACCAGTCGAAGCAGCAGCCGCCCGACGTCGCCCCGCCGGCGCGGCAGGACATGGAGGTGAACGTGCGGCACCGACTGGGACGCAGCCGCCCCGTCGTTGACCACGAAGTGCACGTCGTCGCACGGCAGCGCCCGACGCAGCGCACCGCCGACGCGCACTCCCAGCGCGAACAGGTCGCGCGCGTCGGCGGTCGGCAGGTCACCCACGCGCACGGCGTGTGCGCGCGGCACGATCAGCGCGTGCCCGGGGCGCCACGGGTGGATGTCGAGGAAGCCGAGGAAGCGCTCGTCCTCGTAGAACCGACTCGCCGGCAGCCGCTCGGCGACGATCGCACAGAATACGCAGTCCACGCTGGGCTCCGGGCTGGGTGGCGGCCGGTTCGGTCGACCGCGCCAGGAGGTCCGCTAACCTCGACCGGGCAGTCCCTGCCGCTCGCGCGACATGCGGTCAGACGGTGCAAGACGCGGGCCCTTCGCGCTAGAGTTCGCCATGCCCTCCCTGCCCTGGCACGCGCTCGACCCGGCCCGCTCGCTGCCGCCGGATGATCCTCGCTACATCCCGCGACCGTGGGGGGGCGGCGACCACCTCGCGACGCTGATCCGCCACGGCCTGACGCCGATCGCGGTGACCGGGCCGTCGGGCTCTGGCAAGACGACCGAGCTCCGGCGCGCCGCCGGCCTGCTCGGCGACGACATCCACGGCGTGGATGTCCCGATCGACCTGCTCGTCGGGCCGGACGACCTGCGCCCCGATCTGGTGCTGTGGGAGCTGTCGCAGTTCCTGATCGACGACGTGCTGTCGCGCGATCCCGACGCGCAGCCCTCGCGCGCGCTGATCGACGATCTGCGCGCGTCCGATCCGCGCCTCCCGCGCGGCCAGGGGTTCTACCGCCGACCCGTAGAGCTCGCCGAGCTGGTCCTCGCCGAGGTTCGCGTGCTCACCGGGCGCTCGCGCGTCGCGCTGCTCCTCGACGGGCTCGACGGCGCGTCCGAGGAGAGCGCGCGGGTGCTCGTGCGGGCGCTCCTCTCGCTGCAGCACGACGCCGATCTCGTCGTGGTCGTGCCGCCAGCGCTCGCTCAGGGGCCCGACAGCCACGACATCGTCACGCACATGCGCGTGTTCTGGCTCCCGTCGATCCCCACCGATGATCCGAGCGGCCTGCGCTACCTCCGACGCCTGATCGCGACGCGCCTCGGGCTGCGCGGGCTCCCCAAGGGGCTGGGCGCGCTCGTCGATCGGGCCGCAGAACAGAGCGGCGGCGTCACACGCATCTTCCTGCACCTCGTCCAGGACGCCGCGCTGTTCGCCGAGGCGGCGGGGCGCTCGCGCCCCACCGAGGCCGCCCTCGACGCCGCGGTGCGCGACCGCGCCGACGCGATGCGCCGCCTGTTGATCGCGGGCGACCTCGACGCCCTCGCTGCCGCGCGGGACACCGACGGCCTCGAGGTGCCCGCCGACCGCAAGGTGCGCCTGCTGTCACACAACGCGCTCCTCGAGTACCCGCGCGACGGGTTCACGGTGGTGCGCCCCCACCCGCTGCTGATCCCGCTGCTCGCACGCCGCGGTCTGTCGTGAGGCGCGACGCGCGCACCCCGCGGTGTCCTACACTCCGCGCATGGCGTCCGACGACTTCCCCGATCCCAGCACTCCCGCCCCCGCGCTGATCACCACCCACCCGCCGGACCGCCCCGCCGACGAGTGGGCGCCGGCCGAGGTCGAGGGATGGGTGCGCGGCGCGATGCACCAGGACCGCACGCCCGGCCCGGTGGTGATCGTCGCCCACCCGCTCCGCACCTACAAGGTGCCGCGCGGCCTCTACGAGGCGCTCGAGCGCGCGGGGTGCACGCTCACGCAGGTCGATACCCAGCCGGATCGCGTCACCTCGGTGCGCGGCATCCGTGACGCGCTGCTGCGCGCCTCCGAGCAGGGCGAGCGCGTCGACATCCTGGTGATGAGCGGAGACGGAAGCCTCGACCACCACGTCCTCGTCGCCGCGTTCTGGGCGTTCTACCCCGACCTCGTACGACACCGCGAGGGCTTGTTCAAGACGGAGCCCGCCGCCGACGACGAGCTGGCGCAGATCCCCGTCGCCTACCGCGACGCGTTCCTCACGCCGTGGCCGACGGGCGCGGGGCTCGCGCCCACCGAGGCGATGGTGCACGAGCTGTGGGCCCTGCGCGCGCGCATCGCCCCGCTGCTGCGCCGAGAGCGCTCCGTGTCGCGGATCACCCGCCGCGCCGATCGCCACGAGCGCGATCCGCTGCTGCGGCTGGCCGTGCTCGCCGCCCTGCTGCCCCACCGCGTCGTGCTGCGCCCCGAGGGCTTCGACCTCTCGGGCCTCGCGCGCGCCACCCGCGAGCGGACCTTCCAGGGCCTCTACCCGTTCGTCCGCGCGATCGCCGCGTACCCGGCGGGCACCGCCGCGGACAACGCGCTCTACGCCGGCGTCCCGGGCTGGCTCTACGCGCAGGCGAGCCGCGTCCTCACCCGCTTCGCGCGGCTCGACGGGCTGCGGCGGCGCTGGGAGCGGCGCACCATCGAGCGCTTCGTCTCCTACTTCCTGCGCAGCGGTGTCGTGGTGCCGGCCCGGTTCAGCCTGATCGCGTTCGACGACGACTGGCAGGCGGTGTCGAGCCACGCCGCCGGCGGCCCCGGCTCGGGTGGGTTCTTCGCCGCCGACCTCGAGTCCAAGACCGGCGGCCTGCTCGGGTACTTCCTCCGGATCCCGAGCGTGGTCATCGGGGAGGGCCTGCTCGGCTCCACCATCGTCCGCCTGCGCGTGCGAGACGGCGACGGGCGCGTGCGCTCGGTGACCGAGCAGCAGATGGCCGAGGGCCTCTACACCAACCGCACGTTCATCGCCGGCGTCGGCTCGATTCCGTCGACCAACCCCACCAGCTTCGCCGGGCAGTCCTCGCTGATCATCGCGCCGCCGATCTGGGGGCGCGACGACGACGGCGCGCTGCGGATCGATCTGCGCGGCCTCGGCACCTTCATCGAGGGCATGGTCAAGGGCGTGCTCGCGCGCACCCTGCACCTGCTCGGCTTCAACGTCGGGACGCTGGCCGGCGGCGGCAAGTTCTCGCTCGCCGCCCCGGAGCACCAGGTCACGCTCAAGGAAGGCGAGGAGGTCGACATCCGCTACCTCACCCGCGCGCGACGTCCCCGGTTCGTCGCCACCCAGGTCAGCGGCGACCCCTACCAGGCGTGGGCGATGACGGTGCGCGTCGCGTGGGGTCCGCTGCCCCTGCTCGCCGCCGAGGAGAGCCTGCTGATGGCCTCGGCGCGCCGCTCGCTCGCCCACCTGCGCGTCGAGCAGACCTATCGGCTGGGCAGCGTCTACATCGGTGGCCTGCGCTACTTCCGCCATCGCGTGGGGCAGAAGTGGACGCCGGCCCTCGCCGATCGCACCGGCCTCGCGCCCCCGCCCACCACGCTCCCCCGCCGCCTCACCCCCGCGCAGCAGGTCCTCCTCGACCGCTGGCAGGCGCTCGACACCGGCGCGTTCCTCGACACCAGCGAGCGCGGCGTGCAGCTCGGGCGCAAGGGCCGCTACGCGCACACCAACGACCACACTGCCCACCTCGTCCTCGCGCGCGAGCGCGGCACCCTGCTCGTGCGGATGATGCGCGCGATGCCCGCCGGCATCTTCGAGGCCCGCTACACCTACCGCGCGTTCGGCGCGTTCTGGATCCTCCACGACACCGAGCTGCGCCACCTCGAGGTCGGCGAGCCGCCACGCGTGCTCCAGGAAGAGCACTACTTCCGCAGCGCCGAGGCCTTCCGCCAGGAAGCCCCCACCTTCTTCCCCTTCGTCGCCGCCGACGAAGGCGCCCGCCTCTCCGACATCACCGAAGAGGTCGACCGCTAAGCGGGGGGTCAGGCTGCTGTCAGACGGAGACGACCTCTCGGATGCGTCCGGGGAGGGCGGCTTTGAGCAGTCGCTCGGCGCCGAGCTTCAGCGTGATCTGGCTCGCGGGGCAGGTGCCGCAGGCGCCGAGCATGCGCAGCCGCACGACGCCGTCCTCCACGCCGACGAGCTGGAGGTCACCGCCGTCGCGGTGCACCTTGGGGAGGAGCTCCTCGTGCAGCACCCGCATCACCTCGGCCTCGAGATCCGAGTCGTGCACGATCTCGAGGGGCTCGAGCAGCGGCCCACACAGCAGCAGGTGCTCGTGGATCGCGGACTCGACCGCGCGATCGATCGGCCCCCAGTCCGCCTGCCCCTCGCGCTCGACCGAGACGGTGTTCAGGTTGAACAGCACGGCGCGGACCCCGTCGATCGCGAGCAGCCGCGCCGGGAGGGGCGGCACGTCGTCCTGTCCTCGGCGAAACGCCTGCGCCGAGCCCCGCGCGAGGAAGCGGTCGGTCTCGTACTTTCGGCCGTCGGGGTTCGGCGTCTCGCGCGGCACGACCCGGAGGTTCGTCTTCGGGAAGTAGCGCTCGCCGTCGTGGTCGAGCACGATGCCGTGCAGGCGGTTCCAGTGCACGATCGGCGCGGCGATCCGGTGCTCCGCCTCCTCGGGGACGTCCTCGTCGCTGCCCTCGAAGGCCCGCAGCGCGTAGCCGCCGACGACCGGCACGGTGTCGATGTGCAGCGCGCGCCCCTCGGGGAGCGCGTCGACGGCGCGCGTCGCGGCGCGGGTGAGGCGGAACGGGCCGCCGTCGGTGGGCTCGACCGGCCTGTGCAAGCCGAGCGCGGACTTGATCGTGGCGAGCAGGGACATGCGTACGCCTATCCCGGCGCCGCCGATCAGCCGTGCGCGACCTTGTCGCTCAGGTCGCGCACCCGCTTCGCGAGCCACTCTACGAGCCGCCACGCGATCGCCGCGCCGATCTCGGGGCGCCGCTCGGTGAACGCCTCGAGATCCTTGCGCTGGATCACGATCAGGTCGCCGTCGTCGATCCCGGTGATCGTCGCCGAGCGCGGGCTGCCGTCGGCCAGCGAGAGCTCACCGAAGTTCGCGCCCGGCCCCAGCCGCGTCAGCTCCTTGCCGTCGAGCGTGACCCGCAGGTTGCCGCGCACGACGACGAACATCGCGTCCCCCGGCTCACCCTCCCGAACGATGACGTGCCCCGGCAGGAACGCCCTCCGCCGGCAGATCGTGTGCACGCGCTGCCGCGCCTCGAACGACAGCCCCTCGAACAAGAACAGCTTGCCGAGCGCGCGGGTGCGCGCCTGAGCCTGCTCGTCCGCCGCCGACGTGGGCGGATCGATGACGACCACGGTGACATCGCCCTCGGCGCCCGCCGCGCGGGCCGCGGCGAGCAGATCGTCCCCCACCTGGGTCGCGTCGCCCTTCACCTTCCCGTCGACCTGTTCGGTCACGAGCACCAGCCTGTCACCGCCGAGGAGCTCGATCGGGAACACCTCCGTGCTCGCGCGGCCCTCCGAGACCTGACGCAGCGCGCCCCGTCGCAGCACGAACAGGTGCGCCGCGCCGTGCAGCGCGGCGAACGCGAACCCCGGACCGACGAGGACACACGCGAGCGAGGTCGCAGGCTGACTCCCCGGCAACGCCGCGAGCAGATCGGGGCCCAGCCCGGTGATCACCCGCTCGAGCGCCGCGGTGACCTCACGCGCCATCTCGGCGTCGGCAGAGCGCTCGTACTCGGCGACCTTGGCGCGCAGCCCGTCGGCGGCCTCCTCGAACGTCCAGATCACCTGGGACGTGCCGAACGCGCCCGCCGCGCCCCGCCCCGCCGCGACGAGGTAGATGCCGCGCTCAGCGTCGATGAAGTGCGCGTCCTTCCGTTCGTCGTGCGCACCACGAGCGAACGCCACGTGATGGGTGGTCATCGCCTTGTCTCCCTGGAAGCGGGCCAAACGGCCTCGCCCCGGGAAGCTACCTCACAAACCGTACGTCGTCGGGAGGAACGTGTGGGCGTCGAACGCTGGTGCCGCGGTGAACCCGATGTAGTCGTACTCCTCGACGAGTCGGAGCGCGCCGTCCTCCACGTCCCACACCCGCAGCGCGTTGGGCATACCCGTGGTGGGGTTCACGCAGATCCGCACCTCGTGGGCATAGAGCGTCGGGTCCTCGGCCTTGGGAAGCCGATTCTTGTAGCAGTGGCTCGGCTCGCCACGGACGGTGGTGGGCCCCTCGTCGACGACCTGGGGGCGCCAGGTGGGGTGGTCGTTGACGCGCATCGCGTCGGCGATGAACGTGTCGACCAGCCGGGTGAGCGGCAGGTCGTAGATCGTGTGGCGCCCGCCGCGCCGCGCCAGGTTGCTCTCGGGGTGCAGGCTCAACACGGGGAGCAGGGGGCCCGGGTCGATGCGGAATCGGCCCTTGTTCCACTCCGGCCCCCGATAGAGCAGCGAGCGCCCGGTGTTCGGACCCTCGACCCACGCCATGTGGATGTCCCACGGCTCGCGGAACCGCACCGCGATCACGTCGAGCGGCGTCATGGCGCCGCTGACCCACTCGCGGCTGTAGAACACGACCTCGTACTCGGTCAGTCGGTCGCGGACGGCCTTCATGTGGAGCAGAGCGTCCTTGAACGCCAGGCCCGCCGCGTCGTCGGGCGGGAGCGCGGCGGCGGGGGACGTGAGCAGCAGGGCGAGCGCGAGCGCGAACATGGGGTGGGGCTCCAAGGACGACCGACAGAAGATCCGGCCCCCTGGATGTTGCCACCCGAACCGCGACCCGCAAGGGCGATCCCTTACGCGCGGGTCAAGAGATCCTCCGCCGAGGCTACGGCGTCCCACGCACCAACGCCAGCGCCCCGTCCGCCAGGAACTGCACGCCCATCGCGACCAGCAGCAGGCCCATGAACCGGAGGAAGATGCGCTGCGCCCGCGCGCTGATCCGCTCGTTGAGCCAGGTCGCGGACCACAGCGTCACGAACAGCAGCATCGACATCGTGAGGATCGCAGCGAGGACCAGCGGCACGTCCCACGGGCCACGGTTGGCCGACGCGAGCGTGATCACCGTCGTCACCGCGCCCGGCCCCGCGACCATCGGCATCGCGAACGGCACGATCACCGTGTCCTCGACGTCCTCGTCGCGCGTCTGTGGGTGCTGCACGCGCGTCTTCTGCCCGCGGAGCATCTCGAGGCCCATCAGCAGGATGAGCAGCCCGCCGCCCGCGCGCAGGGCCGGCAGCGAGATGCCCAGCGCGCTCAGCAGCGGCCCACCGACCACCGTGGCGCCCACCAGGATCGCGATGACGGCCAGACACGCGCGCACCGCGAGGCGGTGGCGCTCGTCGTCGTCGAGGCCCTGCGTCACGCTGATGAAGATCGGCGCCGCGCCGATCGGGTTCGCGATCGCGACCACGGCGATCGTGGCCTGGACGTAGGCTTCGAACACCCGATCCTCCGCTCCGGTCGCATAGCACGACGCCCGCCATCCTGCGCCCGCACGCTGCGCCGACGATGTGCGGTCGACGTGTGCGCACAGGTTCGCCTACGCTGTGGCGCAACCTCGGAGGAGACACCCCATGCGCACCGCGTTGACCACCCTCGGAATGCTCGCCCTGCTGGGCGCGTGCAACCCCGACGACACCGGCGACACCTCGGACACCGGCGACACCGCAGACACCAACGACACCACGGACACCAACGACACCTCCGACACCGGCGACACCGGCGAGGTGATCGACGACACGCTGGTCGCGGTCGACAACTACCCGGTGGGCGAGTGCACCACGGGGAGCTCGTCGTTCGGCGGCGTCAAGCCGAGCACGACCTCCGAGGTGGGCGCGTGGGCCGCGGCGCGGCTCTCTCCGCCGTCCACGCCGTTCACGGTCGAGCAGGTCCTGTTCTCGATGAAGCACGAGAACCTGACCCCGTGCGACGCCAAGGGCGCGTTCCAGATGAAGCTGTTCGTCGTCAGCGGCACGACGCCGCCCGACGGCGACGGCACCACCGCCCCCGCCGCCGACGCCACGATCGACTTCCCCGCGATCACCACCGACCCGGACGGCGCGCGCGAGCTGATCGCGACGCTGAGCACCCCCATCACGCTGGAGTCGGGCGAGTCGCTGGTCATCGCGGTGGACAGCTACGCCGGCGCCTGCTTCGGCGCGTGCGTCACCACCGCGAACGCGCCGGCCGACCGCAACTACTGGTCGACCCCCGCCGACGCCGAGGACTGGGACTGGGTGCTGCTGAGCTCGTTTGGCGGCAACTACCCGCGCTACCAATACTGGGCGTCGATGTACGGCACCGAGGACTGAGCCCGCCGTCACGGTTTGACACCGCGGCTGGCCCGATCGCCTGCCCCTGCCTACGAGGGCCGCTCGTACGCAGGGTTCGGGGATGATCCGCCTCGAGAAGATCCACAAGTCCTACACGATGGGCGAGCAGTCGCTGCACGTGCTCAAGGGGCTCGACCTCCACATCGGGTCGGGCGAGCTCGTGTCGATCATGGGCTCGTCGGGCAGCGGCAAGTCCACGCTGCTCAACATCCTCGGGCTGCTCGACGCGTACGACAACGGCAGCTACCACCTCGCGGGTGAGCTGGTCCGCGACCTGAGCGAACGCCAGGCGGCAAAGCTTCGCAACCGCCACATCGGCTTCGTGTTCCAGTCGTTCCACCTGCTCGGCAGCAAGAACGCGGTCGAGAACGTCGCGCTCCCGCTCTACTACGCCGGCGTCCCCCGCCGG
>CAYQSE010000237.1:0-8831 GCA_964419905.1 uncultured Enterobacteriaceae bacterium | reverse complement strand
GCCCACGTCACCCGGACGCGCCCCGATCGCCTCCGAGCCTCGCTGATCGGTCACGGAGCGCGGGCAGGTCGAGCTGCTGGCGACCGCGCTGTACGAGCCGGTGCTCTCCGCGATCCCCGAGCGGGACGCCATCGGGCAGTTCGCGCTGCACGCGGCGTCGATCCGCAAGGTGTTCGGGGTGCGGCCCACCGGCGCGTGGCTGCCGCACGGCGTGTGGGAGCCGACGCTGCCGCGCATCCTCGCCGCCGCGAACCTGAAGTTCGCGATCGTCACCGACCGCGCGCTGGAGGCGGCGGGCGTGGCGCCCGGACGCGCCGCGGGCGTCTATCGCACCGAGCGCGAGGGGCAGGGGGTCGCGCTGCTGCCGCGCGACACGATCGCACAGGACCTCACAGGGAACCCCTCGGCGCGCGATCTGCTCGCCCACCTCACGGCGCGCCAGGCGGCCGGCGACCCGCTGGTCACGCTGGGCCTGCACGCGGCGCCGTTCGGGCAGCACCCCGGCGACCCGCCGCACGCAGACGCGGCGTGGCTGGCCGCCGTGCTCGCGGGCATCGCGCAGGCGCGCGGCGTGCTCGAGGCGCGGCTCCCGGCGCAGGCCGTCGCGCTCGGCGAGGATCAGGGGCGGATCTACCTGCCCGTCGCGGCGCCGTTCGGGGCACCGCCGCCGTGGGAGCGCACGCTCGTCCGCTACCGCAGCGCCGATCGCCTGCACAAGAAGATGCTGCGGGTGAGCCGGCTGGTCGAGAAGCTCGACCGCTACGCCGAGGACGAGTCGGTGCGGCGCCCCGATCCGGGGCAGATCGAGCAGGCGCGTCGCTACCTGTACCGCGCGCAGACCGCGGCGCCCTACAGCCACACCCCGCACGCGGGGCTCTACGACCCGCAGATCCGCGAGCGTGCGTGGCGCGACGTGCTGCGGGGCGAGCACACCGCGCTCGCGGCGCTCGGCGCGGCCGACCGCCTGATCGTCGAGCGCGCCGATCTCGACGCCGACGGCACCGAGGAGATCCTGCTGTACACGCCGGACGTCGCGGCGGTCGTAGCGCCGTTCGGCGGCGCGCTGACCGAGCTCTCGCCGGTCGGGCTCGCGCGGAACCTCGTGGACGTGGCCGATCGGGTGGTCGAGCCCTACCACGCCACGCTGCCCGCCGACGATCCGCGCCGCGCGCTGCTCGGCACCGATCGCTGGCCGCGGTCGCTGTTCCGCGACCGCTTCCTCGAGCCGGGCGCCACACCCGAGCAGGTGGTCGCGGGCACCGCCGCCGAGCGCGCCACCGGGCTCGCGGATCGGCTGTGGGAGGTCGTCGCGGCCGAGCGCCACGGCACCGACGCGGTGCGCGCGATCCTGCAGCGCGACGCGACGGTCGCGGACGCCTCCGGCAGCGTCCGGGTGCGCGTCGAGAAGCGGTACACGCTGCGCGGCCGCGTGATCTCGTACCGCGAGGAGCTGACGCATCGCGGCCGCGAGGTGCTGCGCGTGCGGCACGCGGTGGTGCTCGACCTGTTCCTCGGCGGCGACGCCAGCACCTGGGGGGTGCGGGTCGCCGATCAGGTCGGCGGCGCGCGCGAGCCCGCGGATCGCGGCACGGCCGAGATCGTCCGGCTCGAGGCGCCGGGGTTCGCGATCAGCCTGAACCTGCTGCAGCCCGCGCGGATCTGGCACTTCCCGATCCGCACCGTCCACCAGTCGCTCGGGGCGTGGCACACGACGGTACAGGGGCTCTCGCTGTGGCTCGTGCGCGACCTCGCGGTCGAGCCGGGGCGCAAGGCCCGCTTCGACGGCAAGCTGAAGATCGAGACCTGACGCGCGGGGGGCGTGGCCGGCTTCTCCGGCTATGCTCCCGGCGGCGGGTGCCGCACGAAGCGGCTCGCCCGTCGGTCGAAGGTGGGCTGATGAGCAAGGGTTCGTTCTGTCTGGTGCTGCACGGGCACCTCCCCTACGTGCTGCACCACGGGCGCTGGCCGCACGGCGAGGACTGGCTGTACGAGGCCGCGTCCGAGACGTGGCTGCCGCTGCTCGCGGTGATCGACACGCTGACCGCCGAGGGGATCCGCCCCGCGTGGACGATCGGCCTGACGCCCATCTTGCTCGAACAGCTCGCGCATCCGGCGTTCGCGGCGGGCTTCCGGCACTACCTGGGCGACGGGCTGGCCCGCGCGCGGGTGGATCACGCCGAGTTCACCCGCGACGGAGACCCGCACCGCGCGTGGCTCGCGACGCGGCACGAGGCGCTGTACGAGACGCAGATCGCCCAGTTCGACGCGATCGGCGGCGACCTGGTCGCGGCGTTCCGCGCGCACGCCGAGGCCGAGCGGATCGAGCTGCTCACCAGCAACGCCACGCACGGCTACCATCCGCTGCTGCTGCACGATCGGTGCGGGCGCGCGCAGGTGCGCTGCGGCGTCGCGACGTCCGAGCGCCACCTCGGCTGGCGTCCGCAGGGCGCGTGGCTGCCCGAGTGCGCGTATCGGCCGCCGGGCGAGTGGTGGCCGCCGGTGGTGCACGGGCTGCCGCGCTTCCGCGAGGGCACCGCGACGCTGTTCGCCGAGGAGGGGGTCCGCTACTTCTTCGTCGAGGACCGGCTGGTGCTGCACTGCACCCCTTGGGCCGAGCTCGACGGTGGCAGCGTGCGGCCGCTGATGCCGGGCGCGCACCTCGCGCCGCAGCGCGCGTGGCACAGCGTGCTCGAGCCGGTGCGCGTGGTCGAGGGCGGCGCGCTCACCCCGGTCACGGTGCTCGGGCGGTGCAACGAGGTCGCCGAGCACGTGTGGAACGCCGAGATGGGCTACCCGGGCGACGGGCGCTACCTCGAGTTCCACAAGCGCCACGGGATGCGCGGGCTCCAGTATTGGCGGGTGACCTCGCGCAAGGCGGATCTGGGCGAGAAGGAGGTCTACCACCCCGCCGCGGCCGACGAGGCGACGTACAGCCACGCGGACCACTTCGCGACGCGCGTGCGCGAGCGCCTCGTCGGGCACCACGACGGCACCGGCGGGCGGCAGGGCGTCTTGTGCGCGCCGTTCGACGCCGAGCTGTTCGGGCATTGGTGGGCCGAGGGCCCGCGCTTCCTGCTCGAGGTGGCGCGCCGGCTGCACCACGACGGCGACGTGGCGATGCGCACCGTCAGCGAGGCGCTCGCGGTGAGCCCCGCCGACAAGGCCGCGGCGCTGCCCGAGGGCACCTGGGGGGCCGGCGGCGACCACCGCGTGTGGCTGGGCGAACACACGTTCTTCTTCTGGAACGCGGAGTACCGCGCCGAGGATCGGTTCGTCGACCTGTGGCACCGCGCGGACTGGGAGGGCGATCCCGCGGCCCGTGGGCTGCTCGAGGAGGCTGCCCGACAACTCCTGCTGCTGCAGGCGTCCGACTGGCCGTTCGTGGTCAGCACCGGGGGCGCGCACGACTACGGCACGCGGCGCTTCCTCGAGCACGTCGGGCGGTTCGACGACCTGTGCCTGGGCGTCGAGGACCACCTCGCCGGGCGCGCGAACCCCGTGGCCGAGGCGACAGCCGCGTGGTGTCGGATCGCCGATCCGGTGTTCCCCGACCTGAACCTCGGGTGGTGGGCATGAGCCGCGAGATCCGCCGCGATCCGACGACGGGTCTGTACACGATCATCTCGACCGAGCGCGTCGAGCGCCCGATCCACCTCGAGCCGCGCCGCGTGCCGAAGGTGCCGCCGGCGGAGTGCCCGTTCTGCCCCGGCAACGAGCACGCGACCGAGCGCGTGATCGACACGCTCTCGGACGAGGCGGGCTGGCAGGTGCGCGCGGTCGCGAACAAATATCCGGCGCTCTCGGCCACCGACGCGCTGCACAGCCGCGCGTTCGGGCTCTACGACCGCCACTCGGGCACCGGCGCGCACGAGGTGATCATCGAGGGGCGCGCGCACGATGTGCCCCTGTGCGCCCAGCCCGACGACGTGATGGAGGCGACGCTGATCATGGCGCGCCGCCGGATGGCCGATCTGCACAATGACTTCCGGCTGCGCGCGCTGACGTGGTTCCGCAACCACGGGCAGGACGCCGGGGCGTCGCAGGCGCACCCGCACGCCCAGCTGATCGGGCTGCCGTTCGTGCCGCCGCTGCTCGCCGAGATGGTGGCGCGGGCCGCGGCGCACCGGGCCGAGCGCGGTCGCGACCTGCTCGGCGATCTGCTGCAGCAGGATCTCGACGAGGGTGCGCGCGTGGTGTGGCGCGACGACGAGATCGTCGCGGTGTGCCCGTGGGCGCCCCGCGCGCCGTTCGAGGTGTGGTTCGTGCCGACCCGCGAGGGCGCGCACTTCCGACACGCCGCCGCCGCCCAGCTCACCTCGCTCGCCCGCGCGCTGTGCGCCGTCGGCACGGCCATCGGGCGCGAGCTCGAGGGGCCGAGCCACAACCTGACGCTGTTCACCGCGCCGCGCGACCTGCCCGAGGGCGAGGGCTTCCGCTGGCACCTGCGGCTGCAGCCGCGGCTCGAGCCGGGCGGCGGCTACGAGATCGGCTGGTGCGGGGCGATCGTCAGCGTGCCCCCGGACGAGGCGGCGGCCGCGCTGCGCGGGTGAGCCGCGTTCACGGCGTCACCGCCAGCTCGTCGGGCGTCCGCTGGTCGCCGGTGAGCATCGCCGCGATGTCGCCCGGCTCGATCAGCTTCTTGAACGCGAGCAGGTCGATCTTCTGGAACCCCCGGAGGCTGGCCTCGCCTTCGGCCCCGATGCTGGCTCCGGCGCCGATCTTGCCCTTGCCCCCCAGGTGCACGCCGGCCTCCGCGTGGATGGCGAACTTGTCGGTGAGCGCGAGGAAGAACTGCACCAGCAGGTCGATCGCCTTCGCCAGGCGCGGCGGGACGGTCCCGGTGCCGAGCGAGGCCAGGTCCGACAGCAGCGCCACCACGCCCTCGGACGAGGGGGGATAGCTCCCTTCCTCCAGCAGGCGCTTGAAGTTGCTGGGCGCGAACCGGGCGCCGATCGTCAGTGTTCCCTTGAAGCTCCACCCCTGGCCCGACGCGAGCGTCGGCAGCATCGTGTCGAGCGCGCCAGCCCCCACAAGCGCGAGGTTCAGCTTCTTGCCGACCTTGCTGCCCAGCCCGAGCGTCATGGCGATCGTGGTGGACTTCAAGCGGTTGAACAGGTCCTCGGGGGAGAGGTCCTCGGGGGCGCTGACGTCGAACGTTGCGCCGACGTCCATGCCCACGCCTTCGCGGACTTCGTTCTCCTTCCCACCTGCTGCGACGCCGGCGGAGATCTCCAGCTCGGGGGGGCCGAACGTCGGCTGTGACAGCCCGGCGTCGGGATCGCCCGTCACCTTCCAGCTGATCTTGCCTTCCAGCTCACCGCTGCCGTCGACTCCCTTCGGCAGGCTGAGGAACTTCAGTCTGTTCGCGAGCTTCGCGGCGGCTGCGAGCTTGCCGTGGACCGAGAACGTCCCCCCGGGCGAGTAGCGATAGCCGTCGGCGTCCTCGGCCCACTCGGGCGCGAGCGTGACCCCGATCTCGCCCGAGACCTCCGCCTCGGCTTCCAGCTTCTGGTTCAGCCACTCCGCCCACCCCAGCGCGGCGCCGAGGTCGCCGGCGACCTCGATGGACGTGCCCAGCCCGCCGCCGATCGACGTCGTGTGGAGCCAGGGGATGGCGTTGAACACCTCGCGCTTGAACAGCGCGCCCACCGCCTCGATCGAACGCCCCTGGGGATCCTGGAGGGTTCGGATCAGGTTCTGGGTGGCGTAGGCGCGGATCACCGGGACGAGGAGGTGGTGGTGGAACGGGACGTCGACGAGCCCGGTCAGCGACCCCTCGGCGGCGCCCTCGCCCGCCTTGGCGCCCTCTCCGCCGCCGACGCCCGCGCTCCCGCCCAGCGCGGACTCGGCGCCGCCGCTGATCACCCCATCGACCTTGAACTCGAGCTCTCCCGGCTTCTTGTGCGTGATCGTCAGCCCGAGTTCGCCCGCAACCTTGTAGGCGGCGGCCAGGTCGCCCTCACCGGCGATCTTCAATCCAGAATCGAGTGGCCACAAGACGCACATCAGCCCGGTGAGCAGCGCCTGCGCGTCCTGGCCGGCGAGATCCAGGAACGCGGCGAACGTGGCCTCGCCGAGCGCGAGCAGGACGTCGTAGAGGAAGTCGAGGTGGAGGATCAGCACGCGCTGGACCATCCACGCGAGCTGGCCGCAGTCGGCCGCGAGCTCGATCACGGCGGCGACGCCTTCGGCGCCAATCTGCACGAAGAAGCGCAGGACGAGCGCGGTGTCGAGGCGCTCCAGCAGGTAGAGCGCGTAGGGGCCGGTCGGGCCGGCGACCAGGTACGCGAGGACGACCTCGGGCTTGATGCGGGACAGCTCGAGCAACAGCCGTTTCGCGGCGTCTTCACCGAGCGTCCCGAGCACCGTCAGGAGATCCTCGAGCGAGCCGATCGCGTCGGCGCCGAGATCGTAGAGGAAGTCGCGGGCCCCCTCCAGGAAGCCGCCCGCCGCGCTCGCGGCGTCCAGGGTGGGCGTGGGGGACGTCGCGGTCGCCGGGCCGAGCTGCTCCTGGGCCGCTGCGTTGCCCGGGCTCGCGTGGGCCTGGGGGGCGGCCGCGGACGTCGTGGACGGCCCAGCGTGCTGCGGGGCCGGTGCGTGCTGTCGCGCCATGGGGATCGCTCCGAAGACTCGGCGCGCGAGGAGGTGCGACGCCGAGGGACCAACCGCTCCAATCTAGGCGATGGGGCGCGTAACAGTTGTCACAGCTTCATTGGAGCGGATGCCGCATCAGCGCGTCTGCGAGCGTGGTGAACACCGTCCGTCGCGGATCGTCGGCGCGGAACAGCAGGCGGAACGCGTCGTGGAGCGGCACGACGTGCGGCATCACCTCGACGAGCGCGCCGGATTCCAGCTTCGGCGCGACGAGGTAGCGCGGTAGCACGGCTACGCCTTCGCCCGCGACGACGAGCGCCTCGATCGCCGCGATCGTGCCCATCGACAGGAGCCGTCCGAAGGCCAGGCTGTCCTGCCCGCCCGGCGCGTCGCGCCAATAGCGAAACAGCGGGAGCTCGGCGGACGTGTCGATCAGCGTGTGCCGCGCCGCGTCCTCGGGGGTGCTCAGCGGGATCTGCGCGAGCAGCGCAGGGCTGCCCACGAACGCGTAGTCCTCGCGGTGCAGGCGGACGAAGTCGAGCGCCGGATCGGTGAGCCGCCGCGACGAGATCGCGCAGTCGATCTCCTGGGTGCGCGTGCGCAGCTCGAGATCGGGCCCCGAGCCGAAATAGAGGTGGAAGGTGACGCCGGGCAGCGCCGCGCGGAGCGCCGGCAGCAGCGGGACGAGCCACGACAGGCCCAGCTCGTGACGGGTGCCGAGCACGAGATCCATCGGCACGGGGCCCAGATCGCCCTGCGCGGCGCGAAGGCAGTCCTCGGCGGCGGCCAGCGTCGCGCGGGCCTGGGGCAGCAGCGCGAGCCCCGCCTCGGTGAGCGCGACGCGGCGGGTGGTGCGGTGGAAGAGCGGCGCGCCCAGCGTGTCCTCGAGCTTGCGGATGCGCTGCCCGAGCGCGGCGGGCGTCAGCGCGGCCGCCTTCGCCGCGGCGCGGAAGTTCAGCGTCCGCGCCACCAGCACGAAGCACCGCAGCGACTCGAGGTCGGGCAGCTGCACGCCGCCTCCCGCGCGCCTACAGGTGGGGCTGCACGAGGGACTTCAGGCCCGCGAGGCCGCCGCCGGCGCCCACCTTGCGCCCGACCTCCTTGCCGCCCTTGAACACGAGCAGCGTCGGGATGTTCGACACCTTGTACTGCTGCGCGGTCTTCATGTTGCTCTGCACGTCGAGCTTCACGATCTGCACGCCGCCCTCTTCGGCCGCGAGCTGCTCGAGCAGGGGCGCGATGGCGCGGCACGGCGCGCACCACGTCGCCCAGAAGTCGACGAGGACGGGCTTGTCGGACGACAGGACGACGTCCTTCCAGTTGGCGTCGGTGGCTTCCTTGATCAGGTCGCTGGCCATGCGGGATCTCCGGTTCGTGGGGAAGTGCTCCAGGTATGCACCGCGGGGGCCTCCAGCAAGTTACCTGCGGTCCTCATGGAGAGGCTCCTGCTGGTGTTGCCGCTCCTCGCGTACGGGTACGTGGCGTTCGCGTACCTGCTGCCCGGGGTCGTGGGCGAGCGTGGACTCCGCAGGGCCCGTCCGGTCGCCCTGGTCGGGGCCGGCGTACACCTCGTCGAGCTGGTGCTGTCGATCGTGGGCGGGGCCATCCCGGGCATCTCGATGGCGCTGTCGATGACCTCGCTCACGATGGTCGGCGCGTGGCTGTGGCTCCAGGCGCGTCGCCGCACGATGGGCATGACGGTGGCGCCGCTCGCGCTCGTGCTGCTCGGCACCAGCGAGGTGATGCCGCAGGGGCGGGTGATCGCGCTCTCCGAGGTCGAGCACGCGGCCTGGCTGCCGGTGCACCTGGGCCTGATGTTCAGCGGGCTCATCGGCTTCGTGCTGTCGTTCGCGGTGGGCCTGCTCTACCTGTACGTCCGCGGGCGCCTCAAGCAGAAGGACTTCCGTCAGCTCGGGCGGATGCCGTCGCTCGAGACGCTCGACCGCGTGCAGTTCCGCGCGATGCTGTTCGGCTTCGTGTTCCTCACGCTGGGCATCGGCGTGGGCGGGCTGTGGGCGACCGCCACCCTCGATCGTCCGTGGGCGCTCGATCCGAAAGTCGTGCTCACGCTGGTCGTGTGGCTGTGGTACGGCATCGCGCTGCAGGTGCGGCTGATCGCCGGCTGGCGCGGGCGGTGGGCGGCGCTGTTCTCGATCGTCGGGTTCGCGGGCCTGGTGGGCTCGTTGGTGCTGTCGCAGGTCCTGCTGCAGAGCTGGCACCGCTATGGCTGACACCGA
>CAYQSE010000236.1:0-8922 GCA_964419905.1 uncultured Enterobacteriaceae bacterium | reverse complement strand
CCCGTGAAGAACTGCGCTGCTCGTTTCGCCAACTACGCTGGTCTGATGGGCATTATGGGCTTCCCGTCAGGACGGGCGGGCGGGACGCCCGCCCCACATGATCTCGGGCCGCCGCCGAGATGTGATCAATCGACAGCCGTCCCGGCCGGTATCGGTCCTGCTCCGGCGGGCGGCGAGGTCGCTTAGGGGTTCGGCGCGTCGGGCTCGGGTGGCTCGTCGGACACGGGCGGCTCGTCGGGCACGGGCGGCTCGGGCGGCGGAGCCGCGAGCGCCTCCGCGGCCTCGGCGGCGCGCTCTCGGCGGGCGCGCTTCTGATCTTTGAGGAACGCAGAGAGGTAGTCGATGGTGAAGTACACCATCGGCCCTGTGCTCACGAGGTACTCGTTCCCGCCCCCGCGCGATGTCCATTGGTGGACGAAGCCCGCTTCGATGCGAAGATAGCGCTCGAACCGGTGTCCGAGGCCGAGGAAGAAGCGGTTCTGGTTGAACGCGAGGGGCGCTTGTTCCGGCGCGCCGTAGTGCACGGCGACCTCGTTGTAGGTGAACGCGTAGATCGCGCCGTTGTCGTAGTAGTTCCGCTTGTTCAGGCTCACGCGGACCCGCGGGCGGAGGCGCAGTCGGATCACCGTCCGATCGCCGCCGTCCGGGTACCACATGTGGCGGAACTCCAGCCGATAGCGGCTGCTCACCATCACCCACTCGTGTGGGAACGCGGCCATGTCGTACTCGAGCGTGCTGCGCAGCTCGTGGCGGAACACGCCGTCCCGGGTGTCCTCGGTCGCGCGGATCCCGCCGTCGAAGTGGTAGCTCAGCGGCGCGAGCGACAGCTTGCTGGTCGGGTTGATCTGCCACACGAGCCACGGGCGGACGCTCTCGCGCTGGCGGTGCGTGACGAAGCCGATCTGCTCGTAGGGGCCTTGGCGGCGAATGATGAAGTCGAGGGACCAACCGAACGACTTGCGACCTCCGAAGTAGTCCCAGGTCTGATGCTTGATCCACAGCGCGTCGTTCGCGTCGGTGCGGCGGGCCGGATCCTGCGCGTACGCCGTGCCCATGACGAGCAGCGCGGTCAGGCAGACGGTCGCTGCCTTCGCCCGAACCCCGCCCGCGCCCCTCCCCAGGGCGGCGACGGTTCGCCCGAGCAGGGTCTCGGACCACTCAGCGATGGGGACCTCCCGCCTGCCCCACAACGGTAAGGCATGACCCGCTCGCTCGCAAACCGAGCCGCGATGCGGCTTCGATTGGGTAATGGCGTTGAACGCACGGGTGGGTCGGCATACCCTGACCCCATGGCCTCGCTCCCGCCCCTCGTGCTTCGGCTCGCGATCGTGTCGATCGTCGGCTCCCAGGCTGGCTGTACGGCGAGTCGGTACTACCTGGCGCTGCCGCCGGTGCGTGCCGGCCTCGGCTCGGAGGATCGCCCGTGCGTGCTCTCGGTGGAGGTCGAGGACTGGCGGCGGGACACGCTCACGCAGCAGAAGTGCGGCGCGTGGACCGATCGCGAGATGTCGGACATCATGGAGCACGCCTGGGTGTTCTTCCCGCACTTCGCGATCGGCGCCACCAGCCGGGTCGGCAGAGACTGCCCGACCTGCTGGCTCGACGTACAGCGTCCCAAGGGTGACGACGCGGTGCAGATCACCCTGCACGTCCCGCCCGATCAGGCCGTGATGGCGCGCTACGTCGGCGGGCTGTCCGACGGGCTGTTCACGGGCCCGGGCAAGCTGGAGATGGCGCGCACCCCGTCCTGCACGCGGTACTGCCAGGACTTCTTCATCGTCGACGGCGTGGTGGCCGACGCGCTGACCGTCGAGGGCGTGTGGCGCGAGGGCCTGCTCGAGGCGGTCGACGGGTTCCAGGGCAGCTACGCGCGCGAAGGCGCTGGCCACTACGAGGGTGGGCTCCGCTTCGATCCGCTGCGCGGCTTGCTGCCGCACGGTGAGGGGACGTGGCGCGGCGACGACGGCAGCACCTACGACGGCGGGTGGCGAGACGGCGTCCGCGACGGGCGCGGGGGCGCGAGCGCGGCGTCGGGTGAGCGCTACGACGGCGGGTGGCGCGATGGACGGTGGCACGGCGACGGGGTGCTGGCGTCGCCGGACGGCGCGCGCTTCGAGGGGACGTTCGCGTCGGGGCGGCGCGTCGGTCACGGCGTGCAGCGCTACGCGGACGGAACGATCTATGAGGGCCTGTGGGTCGACGACCTGCCCGAGGGGCCCGGCGTGCGCACCGGTGTGGCTGGGGTGCGGGTGAGCGGCACGTTCGAGCGGGGCGCGCTGTTGCCGGGCGCCGCGACGCTCGAGTGGCCCGACGGCGCGCGCTTCGAGGGGCGGGTGACCGACGGCCTGCCGCACGGCCGCGGGGTGTGGGTGTGGGCCGATGGCAGCGCGTACGATGGATCGTGGGAGCACGGCCGTCCGGCGGGTCGGGGCGTCGTACGGTGGCCGGACGGCGCCCTGTGGATGGGGCCGTGGATCGATGGCCAGCCAGCAGGCTGTGGGCTGCTGCGCGAGCCCGGCGCCGAGCCGGTGGTCGGCACCTGGGTGCTGGGGCTCCCCAGCGAGGCCGGGTGCCGCGCGGCGCCCGACGTCTGGGCGAAGGACGACCTTCCGGGGTTCGAGGCGCACGGGCTGGTCGCGGACGCGATCGTGACGACGTGGTGGGCTCAGCGGCAGCGCCGTGCCGAGCGTGAGGCGGCCGCAGCGCGCTACGATGCAGGGGCGCCGCGGTTCGTCCACTTCGCCGGCCCCGAGCGCGCCGACGCAGGGGACGGCGAGGCGTCCGTCACCGACGACGAGCCCTCCGGGCGCACGGTCCGATTCGGGCTCGCGTGGCCGGCCACCCACAAGCAGCGCCTCGTGCACCCCTCGTGTCGCGTGGACGGCGGACTGAGCGTCAGCGTGGATGGAGAGGCGGCGGAGCCGATGATCGCGGGCGTGCTCGATCTGGCGTTCAGCCTCGAGCTCCCGGGGGGCACCACGCCGACGGTGTGCGCGACGCTCGAGGGCGCATGCGGCGCGTGGACGGGCTGCGCGGCGGTCGACGTGCCGCCCGATCGCACGGGCGCGGTCGTGTTCAGCCGGGTTCCGCTCGACGCGGTGCCCGACCGGTAGTCGGTCGGGCCCGACAACTCGCGACATCCCCCGGCTGGCTCCGCCGCCTCGGGTGTTGGAGAATGGATGGGCGGGTCGCGCGGGCGCGACGCGCGCGGAGGTGACTCGATGGCCTGGCTGTTCGCCGCCCTCCTGCTGCTGATCAGCGTGCCGGCGCTCGCGATCGACCACCACTCCGGGGTGTGGGCTGGCGTGGTGGGCAGCGCGCAGGTCGACGCGCGCCTGCTCGCCAGCTTCGAGGTGCACCTGCGTCAGGAGGACACGCGCGCTACCGCGATCATGCGTCCGGCCGTCGGGCTGCGGCTGTCGGACCACTGGGCCACGCACGCCGGATACGCGTGGATCGGCGGCCTCCCGGATGGTGGCCCCGTCGTCCACGAGCACCGCGCGTGGAGTCAGCTCTCCGGCAGCGCCTCGGTGGGCGACAAGCTCAACCTCACCTCGCGCACGCGCCTCGAGCATCGGGTGCGCGGCGAGGGTGCGATCGGGCATCGTGCGCGGCAGTTCGTGCGCGTCGGCGCGGTGCCCGCGCGCGAGGGTGGCGCGTCCCCGGTGCTGTGGAACGAGCTGTTCCTCGGGCTGAACAAGACGGCGTGGGGTGCCGTGTCCGGGGTCGACCAGAACCGGCTGTTCGTCGGCGCCGCGCTGCCGCTGGCGCGCGGGGGGCGGTTCGAGCTGGGCGTGCTGCACGTCGCGGCGCCGCGCGACGCGCTGGAGATGACCTGGGTGGCCTCGGCGCAGTGGTTCCCGACCGTCAGCGCGGGATCAGCGCGGTGACCAGCTCGGGGAACACCCACAGGAGCGTGAGCGCGACGAGCTGGATGCCGACGAACGGCAGCGCACCTCGGTAGATCGCGGTGGTCGGCAGCGACTCGGGGGCGACGCCGCGCAGGTAGAACAGCGAGAAGCCGAACGGCGGCGTGAGGAACGAGGTCTGGAGGTTCATCCCGATCATCACGCCGAACCACACCAGGTCGATGCCGAGCGCCTGGGCGGCGGGCACGAGCAGCGGCATGAGGATGAACGCGATCTCGAAGAAGTCGATGAAGAAGCCGAGCACGAAGATCGCGACGTTCGCGGCGATCAGGAACCCGAGCTGCCCGCCGGGGAGGTTGGTCAGCAGGTCCTCGATCCACACGTCGCCGTACAGCCCGCGGAACACGAGCGCGAACGCGGTGGAGCCGACGAGCAGGAACAGGATCATCGCGGTCAGGCTCGCGGTGTCGCGCGCCGCGCCGCGGAGCGCCGCGAGGTCGAGGCGGCGGTTGATCGCCGCGAGCACGACCGCGCCGACCGCGCCGAGCGCGCCCGCCTCGGTGGGCGTCGCGACGCCGGCGAAGATGCTGCCCAGCACCAGCAGGATCAGCACCAGCGGCGGGATCATCACCTTGACCACCTGGATGGCCAGCGCGCCGAGGCTCGCGGGTCGGGCCTCGGGCGGGAGCGCCGGCGCCAGCTCCGGGCGCACGATCGCGACGCCGATCACGTACAGCGCGTACATCCCCGCGAGCATCAGCCCGGGCAGCAGCGAGCCCATGAACAGATCGCCGACGCTCACGCCCATCTGGTCGGCGAGCACGACGAGCACGACGCTGGGCGGGATGATCTGCCCCAGCGTGCCCGACGCGCAGATGATCCCGGACGACAGCGACGGCGCGTAGCCGTAGCGCAGCATCACCGGCAGGCTGATCAGCCCCATCGCCACCACGCTCGCGCCGACGACGCCGGTGGCCGCGGCGAGCAGCGCGCCGACGAACACCACCGCGAGCGCGAGCCCGCCGCGGAGCGGCCCGAACAGCGCGCCGAGCGTCTGCAGCAGGTCCTCGGCGAGCTTCGACTTCTCGAGCACCGTGCCCATGAAGATGAAGAACGGCACCGCGAGCAGCACGTAGTTGCTCATGATGCCGAAGATGCGCTGCGGCATCGCGTAGAGCAGCGCCCAGTCGAACAGCCCGGCACCCACCCCGATGGCGCCGAAGATCAGCGCGGTGCCGCCGAGGCTGAACGCCACCGGGTAGCCCGAGAAGATCAGCGTGAACACCGCGACGAACATCAGCGGCGCGAGCCAGTCCTCGCTCATGCCGCCTCCTCGGGCGGCGTGTGGAGCGGCGCGCGCACGGCGGCGATCTTCTTGATCAGCTCGGAGAGCCCCTGCACGAACAGCAGCGCGAACCCCAGCGGGATCAGCGTCTTGATCGGGTAGCGCGGCAGCCCGCCCGCATCGGGCGACATCTCCCACACCGCCCACGACGCGCGCACGGTGGGCAGGCTCGAGACGAAGCCGAACGCGGCGAACGGCAACAGGAACGTGATCGTGCCGACGAGATCGATCCACGCGCGCCGTCGCGGCGCGAGCCGCCCATAGAGCACGTCGACGCGGACGTGCGCGTCGGTCGCGAGCACCCACGCGCCGCCGAGCAGGAACACGGCGCTGAACAGCACCCACTGCAGCTCGACCCACGCGTTGCTGCCGAGCTGCACGCCGAGCGAGCGGCCGAGGTAGCGGGCGACCGCGTTGAACGCGCCGAGGCCGACCATCGCGAGCACCAGCCACGCGGCCGCGTGCCCGATGGCGATGCTCACCCGGTCGATGATCTGGCTGACGCGAAGGAGCCGCCGCATCGGAACCCCCGAAGGAGGCGCCGGATAGCGCGGCTGGGCGCCGGGCTCAACCCGTCTGTTCGAGCGCGTCGAGGCGAAGCACGCCCGCGAGCGCCAGCGCGATCATCTGGTCGACCGCCGCGCGCTCGACGTCGTGGGATGCGGGCCCGGTGATCCAGTGACCGATCACCGCGAGCAGCGCCCCGCAGCGGATGCCGGGCGTGAGCCCGCGGCGGGCGGCGACGCTGCGTGGGTGGCGGTCGTGGACCTGCCCGAGCACGAACAGGTGGGCGACCTCCATCTCGGTGGCGAGCACGCCTGCGGCCGCGAGACGCCGCATGTAGGCCTGGTTGCGCTCGACGTCGGGGCCCTGGCCGAGCTGGCGGCCGTAGAACGAGTCCTTCGTGTGCACGACGCCGGTGTGCACCGCGCGCTCGAGCCCGCGCGCGACCGCCGCGTCCTCGAGCGCGCGCACCCACAGCGGATCGCCGAGCGCGGGGAACGACGGCGGCACGTAGACATCGCTCGTGCTCTCGTCGCGCACCGCCGCGGACGCGATCACGACGTCACCGACCGCGACGTGATCCTGCATCGTGCCGGTGGTGCCGATGCGCAGGAAGCGGGTGACCCCGCACGCGATCAGCTCGCCGACGATGATGTCGACGCTCGGGCAGCCCATGCCGGTGGGCACGACCGCGAGGTCGACCGCGCGATCGGGGCCCTCGAGGCGCCCGAGCACGACGTCCATGCGCCGCCGATTCGTGCAGATCACCGGATCGGTGAGGTGCTCGGCGAGCGACGCCGCGCGCCCGGGCGAGCCGGGCAGCAGGGCGATCCGCCCGCGCCCGCCGTTGCCGGCGAACTGCTCGCCGTCCATCTCGAGGTGGTGCGCGTGGGCCATCGGGTCTCGCCTCTCAGTCGGGTCGGGTCGCCTTCAAGAAGAAGCGGGCGACGGTCTTGAGCACCTGGTCGAGCGGCATGACCGGCGTGGACACCCAGGCCACCGCGGCGCCGAACAGGTTGACCAGGAAGAAATCGGCGGTGAGCTCTGCGGGCAGCAGCGAGCTGATGTCGCCGCGATCCATCGCCGCCTGGAACCGGGGGATCAGCACCTCGCGCACCGGATGCCCGGCGCGGATCTCCTGGATGCCCTTGGTGGCGGCGCGCATCACCACGACGCCGAGGTCGGAGAGGAGCTGGGGCTCCTCGGCCCAGGTCCCGGCGATCTCGTCGGCGACCGCGTCGATCACCTCCAGGAACGGCGTCGCTTCCGGCATCCCGGCGATGCGCTCGCACAGCCCGACCTCGCGCTCGGCGATCAGCTCGAGCAGCACGTCGTCCTTGGTCGGGAAGTGGAAGTAGAACGTGCCCCGCGACACGCCGGCGCGGTTCGCGATCTCTTCGATGCTGGCCGCCTCGATGCCGTCGCGGCGGTAGAGATCGAGCGCGGTGTCGAGGAGGCGACGGTGCGTCTCTTCGCGCTGGCGGTCGCGCTCGGTGGGGGCTCGCTTGTCGTTGGCCATGTCGGCTGCTCTATCCGGTACGCGCGCTCGCGTACAACGCCGAGGCGCGGTTGCCTCGTCGGCGCGCGGGCAGTAGGGCGGAGCAGCCCGTCGCCCGAGGATGCCCGTGATCGCACTCGCCGCCGCAGTCATCTCCGCTGCGCTCGCCGCGCCCCCACACGTCACCGCCGCCCGCGATCGCGTGGACTGGCAGGTCGCCGGTGACGAGGCGGTCGGCGTGCTGGCGAGGTACCTCGCGATCGACACGATCAACCCGCCGGGCAACGAGGAGGCGGGCGCGCGCTTCCTCGCGGGCGTGCTCGACGCGGAGGGGATCGCCACCGAGATCGTCCCGCTCGCACCGGGCCGCGCCTCGCTGATCGCCCGACTGGAAGGCGCCGGCGACGCGCCGCCGCTCTGCCTGCTCAGCCACATCGACGTCGTGCCCGCCGAGCTCGAGCACTGGGAGCACGGTCCGCTGTCCGGCGTCGTCGAGGACGGCGTGCTCTACGGGCGCGGCGCGCTCGACATGAAGGGCCTGGGCGCGCTGCAGGTGATGACGATGGTGTGGCTCGCGCGGCTGGACGTGCCGCTCGCGCGCGACGTCGTGCTGCTCGCGGTGGCCGACGAGGAGGTCGACAACCAGGGGATGTCGCGGCTGGTCGAGGAGCGGTGGGCGTCGATCGGCTGCTCGCATCTGCTCAACGAGGGCGGGATCGGGATTCGGGACGCGCTGTTCGCGGGCGAGGACATGCACGGCATCTCGGTCGCCGAGAAGGGCGTGCTGTGGGTCGACGTGGTGGCCGAGGGCCCGCCCGGGCACGGCTCGGTCGAGCAAGACGGCGAGGCGCCGGCGCGGCTGCTCGCGGCGCTGAAGATCCTGGAGAAGCGCCGTCCGAAGCCCCGGATGGTGCCCGAGATCCGCGAGCTGCTCCGGCGGGTGGGCGCGCACCACGGCGGCGCGACCGGCGCAGTGATGCGGAGCAAGGGGCTCTCGAAGCTGCTCGTCCAGCCGAAGCTGATGGCGATCCCGGCGACGCGCGCGGTGCTCACGGACACCGTCCACCTCACCGGGATGAAGGGCGCGGTGGGGCACAACGTCGTGCCGTCCACGATGCGCGCGACGCTCGACTGCCGACTGCTGCCCGGCTCGACGGCGGACGACGTGCTCGCCGAGCTGCGCTGGCGCACGCGCAAGCTGGAGGGGGTGCGCTTCGAGGTGCACTCCTACAACCCGCCGAGCGTGTCGGAGTGGCGCGACGATCCGCTGTTCGATGCGATCGCGCGCTACGCGGTCGAGGGGCGTCCGCATGCGGTCGCCGCGCCCATCCTCTCGGTCGGGTTCACCGACAGCCTGTTCGCGCGGCAGGCGGGCGCGCGGGCCTATGGCTACGCGCCGTTCGTCGTCACCGCCGAGGAGGCGTCGTCGATGCACGGCCACAACGAGCGCGTCAGCGTCGAGAACGTCCACGAGGGCCTGCGGCGGCTGTTCAGCGTCGTCGTCGACTTCGCCGGGGGGCCGGTGCAGGCGGCCCCGCCCGCGGCGCTGTGGAAGGATCTGTAGCGCGCGCCTGGCGTAGGGTGTGGTTCACGGCCGGCCGGGCCGGCCGGCCCACGGTTTTGCAGGGTGCCTTCCGTGGGTCGGCCGTCTCGGCTGTCGATTGATCACTTCTCCAAGAAGTCCGGATGAAGGCGGGTTCGCGAGG
>CAYQSE010000235.1:0-9040 GCA_964419905.1 uncultured Enterobacteriaceae bacterium | reverse complement strand
GGGGCGCTGGCTTGGCCGGCCGGGACGGCCGGCCCACGGTGGGCGCTGGCCGGCCGGGACGGCCGGCCCACGGCTGCCTGGCTACAGCGTGAAGTCGCCGGCGGCCTCGGGCTGCCAGGCGACCGAGACGACGCGCACCTGCTTGCGGTGTCCATCGGGCATCGGCCAGTCGATCGCCTGCCCCGCCCGCAGCCCGAGGAGGGCCGCGTCGACCGGCGCGAGGATGGAGAGCCGCCCGTGCTCGAAGTCGGCGGCGCCCGGGTAGACGAGGGTGACGTCGTGGCGGGCGCCGGTCTCGGCGTCCTCGAGCACGACGCGCGAGTTCATGGTGACGACGTCGCCCGGGATCTCGGTGGACTCGACGACCTCGGCCCGGTCGATCTCGGCGCGGAGCAGCGCACCGACAGGGTGCCCCGCCGGCAGCCCGCGCAGGAGCGTGGTCAAGCGCTCGTGGTCCTGCTCGGTGATCGTGATCTCGGGGAGCGAAGAGGTCATGGCAGCACAGCTCCAGTCGCCTCGGGGGCGGGGTGAATCGACTCCCGTAACCCGCCGCGCGCGCCGCGGGGGGCGGCCCCAACGCGCGCCGCGACCCGACACCCGAACCGATTGACTTTTCGCGTTGCACCGCATAGATCGCCGCGCCTGTCCCGGAGGCCCCCATGCGTCCCCTCGCCTCGCTGCTGCTCGCGCTGCCGCTGCTGCTCGCGGTCGACTGCGACCCGCCCGCCCCGCCGCAGACCGAGGCGTTCGCGTGCGAGAGCGCGTTCGATTGGGACGACGCCGGCGCGCCGGAGTCCATCGATCTGTACGCGTGGGAGGGCGACGCGGTCTACGTGGTCGACCGCGGCTGCTGCGACCAGTACATCGAGGTGTGGGACGTCGCGACGTGCAGCTACGTGTGCGCACCCGAGGGCGGCCTGATCGGGACCGGCGACGGCGCCTGCCCGACGTTCTTCGACGAGGCGGTGTTCGCCCGCCGGGTCTACGGCGAGTAGCGGCCGCGCGCAGGATGCCGATCCGGCGGGGCGTGGTACAGGGCCCCTCCCCCTTCGATCGGAGCCCACCATGATCCGCACCTCACCCCTCCTCGTCCTCGCGCTCACCGCGTGCGGCGCGGCCCCTTCGCCCGCCCCGGCCCCCGCCGCCGCGCCCGTGGCCACCGCGGCCCCGGACGCCGAGGTCCGCGCCCTGCTCGAGGCCGCCGCGATCGGCGCGCATCGCTCGCCCGAGAACCAGCAGCGGAACCCGGCGCGCCACCCGGTCGAGACGCTGCTGTTCTTCGGCCTGCAGCCGGACATGACGGTGGTCGAGCTCTGGCCGGGCGCTGGCTGGTACACCGAGGTGATCGCGCCCGCGGTGCCGCAGGGCCAGCTGATCGCCGCGTCGACGGGGCCGCACCCGGAAGATCCGACGCACTACCGGACGCGCAACCACGAGGCGCTCGCGAAGCGCCTCGCGACCGAGCCCGCGCTGGCCACCGCGCGCCTCGGGCTGCTCGTACCCCCCGACCAGATCGACCTCGGCGCGCCGGGCTCGGCGGATCTGGTGGTGAGCTTCCGGAACAGCCATGGGTGGTACCGCTCCGGCGACGCGCCGGCGATCTACGCGGCCGCGTTCGAGGTGCTGAAGCCGGGCGGCGTGTTCGGCGTGGTGCAGCACCGCGCGGCCGAGGGCACGAACCCCGACGAGACGGCGCCGAAGGGCTACCTCTCGGAGCAGGCGGTGATCGAGCTCGTGACCGCCGCGGGCTTCGTGCTCGACGCGCGCTCCGAGATCAACGCGAACCCGAACGACACGCGTGACCACCCCGAGGGCGTGTGGACGCTGCCGCCGTCGCTGCGGCTGGGCGACGTCGACCGCGAGAAGTACGTCGCGATCGGCGAGAGCGACCGGATGACGCTGAAGTTCCGCAAGCCCGAGTAGATTCCTTCAGCTCGCCTCGGCGCGCGCCGCGTTGTGGCGCGGCAGCGCCAGCGTGAACGCCGCGCCGCGTCCAGGGCCGTCGCTCTCGACGCGGATCGCGCCGCCGAGCTGCTTGGCGGCGATCGCGCTGCTGTGCAGCCCGAAGCCGTGCCCGTTGCGCTTCGTGGTGAAGCCGTGGTGGAAGATCCGCGGGAGGTTGTCGGCGGGGATGCCTACCCCGAAGTCGCGCACGGTGACCTGCACCTCGCTGCCGTCCTCGTGCAGCGAGATGATCAGCCGGAGGTCGTCGTGCTCGGGGAGCTCGTCGAGCGCGTCGCGCGCGTTCGACACGAGGTTCACCAGGATCTGCAGCACCTTGCTCCGCTCGAGGAGCAGCGGCGCCACCACGTCGAACTGGCGCACGATCCGGTGGTTGCGCCACGGCCGCGTCGCGCCGCAGATCCGGATGGCCTCCTCGACCAGCGCCTCGACGTCGACCTCGGCCGCCACGCCGCCCACGCCCGCGAACGCCTGCTGGCTGGCGATGACCTGCCGCATGTGGTCGATGTTGCGCGTGAGCGCGTCGGCCTGGCCGGTCATCCGCTCGCGCTCGACGAGCAGCTGCCGCACGACCACCCGCAGGAACTCCGGCACGAGGCGCCCCTTCGGATCCTCGGTGAGGTAGCGCGCGAGGTCGTCGCGGTGCGCCTCGATCAGCGCGACGGTGCGCTCGAGGCTGGGCAGGCGCGAGCGCTGCAGCGTCTCGGAGAGGTCGGCGGTCGCGGTGTTCACGCTGTTGAGCACGTTCCCGACGTTGTGGAGCACACCGGTGGCCACCTCGGCCATGCCCGCGCGCCGGGCCGCGGACACGAGGCCGTCCTGCAGCGCCACCAGCTCGCCGGTGCGCGCCTCGACCCGTGCCTCGAGGTCGTCGCGCGCGCCGCGCAGCGCCTCGACCAGCCGCGCGTTCTCGAGCGAGATCGCCCCCTGCGCCGCGATCAGCCGCAGCATCTCCTGGCGCTCCTCGGTGAACGCCCCCGCGACGAGCGTGTTCTCGAGGTAGAGGACGCCGACTAGCTTGGTGCGCTTGAGGATCGGCAGGCAGAGCACCGAGCGCACCTTCTGCGCCGCCAGGTAGGGATCCGCGCCGAAGCGCGCGTCACCGGGCGCGTCGGAGACCACGACGGTCTCGACGGTGCGGGCGACGAGGCGCACCACCGCGACCGGCAGCCGCATCGCCGCGTCCTCGACCGGAACCGCCGGCCGCAGGTGCCGATAGCGACCCTCCGTCTCGAGATCCGCCTCGAGCCGCAGGCTCCCGTCCTCGGCGAGCAGCAGCGCCGCGCGCGTGGCGCCCGCGTTGGCGAGCGCGCCCTGCAGCACGCGCTCGACCACCGCGTCGAGGTGCACCTCCTCCGACAGCGCGCGCGCCGTGTCCATCATCGTGGCCATGTCGAGCGTCGCGCGCGGGTGCAGCAGCGAGGCGTCCCCGGGCGGCGCCGAGCCGGTCCACGCGCTGCCGGACGCGTGTCGCACGTGCAGCCGGCCCGCCGTCGGATCGTCGATCTCGGCCACCTTGGTCTGCGCGCCCCACGCCTTCCACACGCCGCGGGCCTGAGCCGTGTACGACTGGGCCTCGATGTCCCACCGCTGCTCGGCCGCGAGGCTGGCCTGCCGCTCGAGCAGGATGCCGTAGAGGTGGAGCTGCCCCATCGGCGCGATGCTGACGCGCGCGGTGGTGTAGTGGTGCTGCGCGCGCAGCGGTCGCCCGGCGAGGCGCTCCCACTCGGCCCGGAGCAGGTGGAAGCGCGCCTCGAACATCTGCGGATTGACGCGAACGAACGGCCGCAGCATACGCAGCGCCTGGCGCATCGCGCCGCGCGCCGCGCGCCGGCTGGGGCCGCCCTCCTGGCCTGCGCTCGCGGCGCCGGCCATCGCCCGCAGCACGGTGCACTCCGCCCCGAACACGGTGGGGAACGCCATGCCCCCGCCAACGCCCGCGGCCGGATCCGAGAGCAGCCGCCACGCCTCGGCGTACCGCCCGAACACGACCAGGCACACGCCCGCCGCGCCGTACCCGTCGAAGCGCGCCCACCCGACGCGGTCGTGCAGCCGATCGAGCGCCATCACCGTGATCACGTCGGTGTCGGACGGCATCGCGCGGAGCAGGAACGACGCGTCTCCGATCGCCTCGATCGACAGCGCGATGTCCTCGAACCCGACCTTGCGCGCCTGCGCCGCCGCGGTCTTGGTGTACTCCTCGACCTCCTGTAGCGGCAGCCCGAGCAGGAAGCGGAACGTGGCCTGGTGCCCGGAGAGGTAGGCCTGGACGGGCACGTCACCCGCCTCGATCGCCAGCTCCTGGGCACGCTCGAGGCCGCTCAGGCTGCGCCCCCACTGCACGGTCCACGGATCGACGAGGCCATGCACCAGGTGCCCGATCTTGTGGGCGCCGGGCGCGTCGGGGTAGCGGTCGATCAACTCCAGCGCGAGCTGCCCGATGCGCTGCGCGCGCTTCAGCCTCCCGAGCCCGTGCGCGACGACGACGGCCAGCACGGCCAGATAGACCCCGGGGTGGCCCACGTAGCCGCGCTCGGGGAGGCCGCGCAGCGCGCTGAACGCCAGCCGCGCGACGAACTTCGGATCGGTGAAGAACGCGGCGGGCGCCATCTCCTCGACGACGAAGCGCTCGGTGCGCCACACCGGATCGACCGAGGGCTGGAGCGTCGACCAGTCCTTCTCGTCCATGCCGCGGATGGTCCACCACGCGCGGATCCCCTGCCACGCCACGCCCAGCCACGACGCGGAGCGCCCGAGCGCCGACCCGAGCCGTCGCAGACCCATCGTGCCGATCTTGACCGCGCGCTCCGGCTCGCCGCGCACGACGTAGAGCCCGGCGAGGCGCCCACACACCTCGGCGCGGTGCAGGTCGGGCAGCGAGGCCCCGAGCATCGTCCGGTACAGCGACTCGGCGCGATCGGTGTCGCCCAGCCGGCTCGCCGCCTCGGCCGAGGCGAGGTGCACGTCGAGGCACAGCGCACCGTGGCTCTCCCAGTGCTCGGGGCGCAACAGCCCGTGCGCCACCTGAAGGTAGTTGTCCGCCGCGATCAGCGCGCCCGTCTCGAGCGCGCGCCGGCCCGCGACCAGGTCGAGCCGCACCAGCTGCAGCAGCTCAGCGTCGTCCTGCAGCAACACGAGCGCGCGGTTGAGCGGCTCGACCACCTCGAACACGCGCTCGGGCAGGTGGTCGGGGTGGATCGCCGCGATCCGATGCCGCCCGATCAGCCGGAACAAGCGCGCCGCCTCGATCGCCGGCACCAGCCCATACACCGCCTCGCGGATCCGCTGGTGCGAGAAGCGGTAGCCGTCGCCGGCACGCTCGAGCAGGCCCTCGTCCACCAGCGCGGCCAGGTGCTCCTGGAGCTGCTCCCTGGCCGGATCGAGCGCCATCAGCGTGTCGAGGTCGAAGTGCATGCCGACGACGCTGGCGTACTTGAGCACGCGCTGGAACCGCAGCGGGAGCCGCGTGATCTTGTCGGTCATCATCGCCGCGACGTCGTCGGGAATGCCGGCCTCTTCGATCGCGTGGAGGTTCCAGCTCCACCCCTCCTCCGGCTCGCGAACCAGCAGGCCCAGCGAGGCCGCATACACGAGGAACTGCTTGACGAACAGCGGGTTGCTGTCGGTCTTGCGGGCGATCAGCGCGGTGAGCGCGGTGGTCTCCTGCTCGTCGCGCCCGAGCGTGTCGGCGACCAGCCGGTTCACGTCGCGGTTCGGGAGCGGCTGTACGCGCAGCGAGCGAATGCTCGGATCCTGACCGAGCATCCGCTCGACCACCTCGGCGAGCGCGTGATCCGGCTTGATCTCGCGGTGCTGGTAGGCGCCGATGAGCAGCATCGGCAGCGGCTCGTGCGACGCGACGAGGCCCTCGATCAGGTGCAGGGTGCCCTCGTCGGACCACTGCAGGTCGTCGAGGAAGAGCACGAGCGGGTGCTGGGTCGACGCCACCACCCCGATCAGCCTTCGGAAGGCCTCGATCAGCCGTCGACGCGCCTGCACCGCCCCGAGCTCGGGCAGCGGCGGCTGCGGGCCGACGACCCAGCCGAGCTTCGGCACCAGCTCGACCACGGCCTGCGCGATCGGGCTCAGGGCCTGGTTCAAGCGCCGTCGCCACACCGCCAGCGCCTCGTCGGAGCTGGTGAGGATCTGGTCGATCACCAACGAGAACGCGTGACGGAACCCCGCGTAGGGGACCTGCCCGGTGAGCGCGTCGAGCCGCGCGTGCACGCAGCGCGCGCCGGCCCCCTCGAGCCCGCGCAGCGACGCCTCGACCAGCGCGCTCTTGCCGACGCCGGGCAGCCCGGTGACCAGCACGAGGCGCAGCGCGCCCCCGCCGCGAACCTCGCCGAACGCCTCGGCCAGCGCCTTGAGCTCGTAGCTCCGCCCATACAGCGTCGAGGACGGCTCGAGGGTGCGCGCCAGCTCGTCGTCGGGCAGCGCGAACTCGGGCACGCCGCCCCGCTCGTCCATCCGCTCGTGGCAGCGCTGTAGATCGCGGAGCAGTGAGGTGGCGGACTGGTAGCGGTCCTCGGGGTCCTTCTGGAGCAGGCGCTGCAGGATGCCCGAGAGCATCTTCGGGAAGCCCGGCTTCACGACGTCCGGTGCCTCGGGCTCGCGCGCGACGTGCGCGTGCATCAGCTCCACCGGATCGTCGCCGACGAACGGCGGACGCCCGGTGGCGAGGTGGTAGAGCGTGGCGCCCAGGCTGTACAGGTCGCTGCGGTAGTCGACGCGCCGCTGCATCCGCCCGGTCTGCTCGGGGCTCACGTACGGCAGCGTCTCCTGGTAGAGCTCCTCGCCCGGATGCGTGCTCGCGACCTCGACCGAGAGCGCGAAGCCCTTGAGTCGCACCTGCAGCCGGTAGGGGTCGATGAGCACGTTGGCGGGGCGCAGGTCCTTGTGGATCACGCCGGACTCGTGCACGTCGGCCACGGCGCGCGCGAGGCGGACCGCGATCGGGAGGAACACGTCGTTGGTGGCCCCGCCCGGCCCCGCGTAGGCGTCCAGCGTCTGCCCGTCGAAGCTCTCGGCGACCAGCACCACGACGTCCTCGGACTCGACGAAGTCGACGAGCCGCAGCACCCCTTCGGAGCGCACGCTGCCGATGAGCCGGTACTCGCGCTCGAGCCGCTCGATCAGCGACGAGTCGGCGGTCTTCGGGTAGACCCGCGCGACGATCGGCAGGTTGTCGCGGTCTCTTCGCCCCGCATACAGCTGTACGCCGCCCGGCCCCTCGAGGCGCCGTTCGATCGTGTAGCCGCGGATGCCGAGCAGGGCCAAGTCCACTCCCGGGCGTGGAGTCCCATTCTCCCACCTCGCGGCCTGATCGCAAGCGGATCCCCACGCCACCCTCGGCGCCGCTCGCGACCGTTGGCCCACGGATCGCCCTCGTTCCTGCGCATCTACGGCCCTCGACGTGGCGTGTCATCGCGATGTTCCTGCGAAACGACACGGCCGCTGCCGACGTGCCCGCGCGGGCGCGCCGGGGTGGTACGCTGCCGGCACCTGCGGGGGTGTGTCTTGGCGATCCTTCTGACTGCGCTGTCCACCGTGTGCGCCGTCGTTCCGATGCTCGTGTTCCTCGCGATCGTCTGGTGGATGGACCGCTACGACCGCGAGCCGCTGTGGCTGCTGCTGCTCACGTTCGCGTGGGGCGCCATCGGCAGCATCGGGCTCGCGTTGATCGGCTCGACGATCCTGCTCGCGCCGATCGAGCTCCTGGCACCCGCCGCGGCGAGCTCTGCAGGCGCCGTGCTCGTCGCGCCGATCATCGAGGAGCCCGCCAAGGCCCTGATCCTGCTCGCGGTGCTGTGGAACCGGCACTTCGACAACATGACCGACGGCTTCGTCTACGGCGCCGCGGCGGGGCTCGGCTTCGGGATGACCGAGAACTTCATCTACTTCGCCAACGTGGCCGCGGGCGGCAGCGCGCTCGAGTGGATGTTCACGGTCGTGATCCGCACCTCCTACAGCGCGGTGATGCACGCCACCGCCACCGCCGTGGTCGGCGCCGCGCTCGGCTTCGCGCGCTTCCGCGGGTGTCTCGCGATCGCGGCGATGGGAACCCTCGGGATGGGCCTGGCGATCGGCATCCACATGCTGTGGAACGGCCTGCTCACGCTCGACGCCGAGATCGGGCTCGGCGGCGCCGGCTTCCTCGTCAACCTCCTCCTGTTTCCGCTCGAGTTCCTGCTGATATTCGCGGTGTACAACCTCTGCCTGCTCGAGGAGAAGATCACGATCCGGCGCGAGCTGCGGGAGGAGGCCGCGGCGGGGTTGCTGCCCGCCGCGCACGCGGAGATCCTCGGCTCGTGGATCGCGCGAAACCGTCGCGCCTGGGTGTCGCCCGGCGTCGACCACCACGCCTACGTGTACACCGCGACCACGCTCGCGTTCCGCAAGAAGCAGCTCGCGACGGCGCGCCCCTCCGAGGCGCCGTACTACAAGCGCGAGGTCGAGGCGCTCAGGCAGCGCCTCGGCACCATGCTCGCGACCTGATGGGCAGGAGCCCGTCGCGCGTAGCGCGCGGTGCTCCTCCCGTGCCCCTGCCCGTGCCCGTGCCCGTGCCCGTTCGGGGCGTTGGCGGGGCTGGGGAGATCGCCGCCGGCCGCTCCGCTCGCCGGGCTGCGTCGCGCGCCGCCGTGCGCGGCATGCACCTCCAGGCTGCGACTTCCCCACGGATTCCGGATCCATCAGAACGTCGACCGAAGGCTGGATGATGACCACAGACGTGTCGATCCGGTCAGGCGCGTGAACGCCCGGACGGCACGCCTGCTCGCGGCAGGCTCGCCAAACGTCCGAGCAGGCACGAAGCGCCCGAGTCCCACCACAGAGGAGCACCAAGGTCCACAGAGTTCAGCGGGTCGGCCTCTGTAGACGACGCACTTGATCTGGAATGCTCGTGGGCAAGACGGCGCTCCGCCAAGGCGACGAGGCCCGCGATATCGATGCGGCTTGCTCTGTGGAACCCTGTGAACCTCTGTGGTCGAACCAGGGCGAGCACGCCGGCGATGACGCTACGCGAGGACAGGGCGTGGGAGGTATCACCCAGGCGCCCATGCCACCAGACAGCCCGACC
>CAYQSE010000234.1:0-9047 GCA_964419905.1 uncultured Enterobacteriaceae bacterium | reverse complement strand
ACGCTGCCGATCAGCGCGAGCGCGTCTTCGAACCGGCCCTGGCGGATGTGACCACGCGCGCCGAGCAGTGCGGCGCGCGTGCGCGTGGGCTCGGGCAGGTCGAGCGCCTTCAGCAGGTGCGGCTCGAGCACGCGGTCGTCGCCGATCGCCGTGGCGGTGGCCAGCGCGCGCTCCCACGCCGCTCCCAGCGCGGCGGGGTCGTCACGCAGCGCGCGCTCCCACGCGAGCACCGCCGCGGCGTCCAGCCCGCGCTCGGCCCAGATGTCGCCCATCCGCGCCCACGCCGCGGCCTGCGCTGGCCCGCGCGCGTCGTCGAGCAGCGGCGTGAGCAGCCGGGCCGCCTCGTCGATCTGGCGCGCCGCGATCGCCACCTCGGCCTGCCGCACCGTCGCGGCATCGTCGGACCACGCGGGCGTGGTGAGGCAGAGCGCGATGAGCAGCCCGATCACAGGCGGCCCCGCTTCGCGAGGATCGAGAAGCCCACCGAGACGGTCGGGTTCTGCTTCAGCGCGACCACCTCGGTGAGCTTGCGCCACTGGAACAGCAGGTCGTCGCGGAACTCGAGCCGGAGCGCCACGTCCTTGCCCAGGAACACCCGCGCGCCGATCGCGGGCGAGAGCGTGGGCGCGACCGGCATCCCCCCGGCCGGGATCACCGACTGCTCGAGCGTGAACCCGCCGCGACCCGCGAGGTAGAGGTCGTAGTGGACGATGCGGGCGCCATCCAGGCTCGCCTTGCCGTAGATCGGCGCCCACGCGGCCCCCACGAGCGCCGAGCCGAGGTAGCGGAACGCGTAGGGGGCGACGCCCAGGTCGCGCTCGAGCTCGCGGTAGGTGCCGGTCTTGAACCCGAACCCGAGCCCGAGCACCGCACCGTAGCTGATCGTCTCGGAGACGTGCCGGTCGACCGCGACCTGCAGCGACGGCGCCCAGGTGTACGCGTCGAACGGCATCAGGGCGACGTGTGTAGCGATCTCGAACCGCGCCGTCTTCGGGTAGAGGAGCGGCTGGACGACCGCCAGATCTCCATCGGTGACCACGCCGGCGGACACCGGATCCTGGGCGTGCGCGGCCGGAGCGAGCAGCAGGGAGGTGAGCAGCAGGGTGACCATCGAAGCGTCCCTCGGCGAGCACAGCGGTGGCCTTACCACGAACGGGACCGGGTCGCCCTTGGCGGCGGTCAGCGGCGCGTGTCGTACCGTGGGCCGGCGCTCGCGAAGCTGTGGCGATCGAGGTCGCCGGTCGTGTAGCGGCCGTCGAGGGCCAGCATCGCGTCGCGCGTCGCCGGGTCGCGCAGGAGCAGATCGACCATGTCGTGCGCGAGCTCGATCGGGCCCTCGGAAGGCACGTGCGTGCCCTTCGGCAGGACGACGACGCCCGACTCGCTGACGAACGGGAACCGGCGGCGGTCGGCCGCGGTGTCGACGCCGATCATGGCGCCGGCGTCGATCCGGCAGTTCTTGTCGAGGAGCACGCCGCGCAGCACGGCGTCCTGCCCCACGTCGCAGCCGCTCAGCAGCAGCGAGCCCTCGACCCGCGCGCCGGCGCGGACGAAGCAGTCGTACCCGAGCAGCGACTCGACGATCGCCGCGCTCTGGACGATGGTGCCCTCGCAGACGAGCGCGTCCTCGACGTTCGGGGCTTCGCGCCCCGGGTGCCGCACGAAGCGGGCCGGCGGGTAGTCGCGCTGGGCGGTGCGGATGCGCCACGAGCGGTTGTAGAGGTTGACCGACGGCAGCCGGGACCGGACCTCCATGTTCGCGAGCAGGTAGCTGTCGATCGTGCCGACGTCGCGCCAGTACGGGCGGGCCTCGCTCGGCTCGCCGGGGATGCGGTTGGTGCCGAAGTCGTACGCGTGGACGCGAGCGCCGCCCGCGAGCAGGGAGGGGATGATGTCCTTGCCGAAGTCGTGTGCCGAGTCGCGATGTGCGTCCTCGACCAGGGCGCGGCGCAGCACGTCGGCGCGGAACAGGTAGTTGCCCATGCTGACCAGGCACAGCTCGGGCTGACCGGGGATCGGCGTCGGGTCGCTCGGCTTCTCCTGGAAGCCGATGACGCGCCCGGTCGCGTCGACCTGCATCACCCCGAACTGGTGCGCCTCGGCGCGTGGCACCGGGAACGCCGCGATGGTGAGGTCGGCGCCCGACTCGCGGTGCGCGGTGTCCATCTGGTCGACCGCCACCTTGTAGATGTGGTCGCCGCCGAAGACCGCGACGTGGTCGGCGCGCGCGTCGTGGATCAGGTTGAGGTTCTGGTAGACGCTGTCTGCGGTGCCCCGGTACCAGTGCTCGCCGGAGCGCATCTGCGCGGGCACCACCTCGATGAACTCGTCGATCCCCGACAGGTGCCAGTTGCGCGACAGGTGCGTGATCAGGCTCGACGCCATGTACTGCGTGAGCACGTAGATGCGCCGATATCCGCTGTTCACGACGTTCGACAGCACGAAGTCGATGATGCGGTACCGCCCGGCGAACGGGACGGCGGGCTTGGCGCGGTGCGTGGTGAGCGGCCCGAGCCGCGAGCCCTTTCCCCCCGCCAGGATCATCACCAAGGTGCGATGCGCCAAAGAGCCTCCTAGAACGGGAGATCGCGCGGCTGTCCGCTGATGGGCAGGTAGTAGATCGTGACCTGCGCGTCGAAGCCGGGCACCGCGCCGCCGTGGAAGTACACGGCGTTCTCGAGTGGATCGTAGGACCACCCGCTGGTCCAGCCGCCGTCCTCGAGCGGGGCGGCCTGCGACACGGCGCGGCCGTCGACGAACACGCGCAGCGTGTCGGGATCGGGCACCGCCTGGAGCGGGAAGCTGTCGAGCAGCCGGTTGATCAGCTCGCCGACGCGGCCGAGCGCGACCGCGAAGTCGGGGACGCCGCAGTCGGGCTCGCCGCTGGTGATCGGCTCCCAGATGCCGTCGGTGCGGTCGACGAAGTAGCGGTAGCGATCGACGGTCCACTGTGGGACCTGGACGCCGCCGTCACACACGCCGGGCTCGGGCCCGATCACCGCCCAGCCCATCCGCTTGCCGAACAGCCGGAACAGTGCCTCGTACTCGTCGGGCACGGCGTCGACGCCGGAGAATGCCGAGTCGCGGCGTCGCGACACGTCGCCCTCGTCGCTGACGATCACCGGGATGAACGCGCCGCGCTCGCGGATCAGGCCCGCGTTGCTGCCCGCGTCCTCGGGCTCGAGCTGGTTGCGCTCGTCGAAGCAGGCGTCGGGCGGCGCGTCGACCGCGCGGCACATCGCCATGAACACGGCCTCCAACCCCTCCTCGTTGCCGCTGCCGCCGAGCGTCGACGCCGCCTCGACCGCCGCCTCGAACCGCGGCACCACGTCGTCGTCCCCGAACGCCATCAGCGGGTCGTCGCCGAACAGCGCGCCGTAGTGCTGCTCGACATCCGTCGACGTCACCCCGATCCGGAAGTTGATGAACCGGGTGCGCCGGGCCGCGACCTCGATGAAGTTGTCGACCGCATCTGCGAGCCCATCGGACGATGACGTGCCGCTCGACGACGCGAGCTCGTCGATGAACGTGCCGAGGTTCGCGATCAGCGCCTCGTTCTCCTCCTGCATCGACCCGGAGTTGTCGATCACGAACAGGAGATCGGCGTTGTTCGAGAAGCTCTCTTGCTGGTAGCCGGCGACCCGGAACATGTCGTACTGGTTGCACGCGGTCAGCAGCAGGAGCAGCGGCCAGGGGCGCATCAGCCCTCCATCGAGCGATCAGCCTATCCCGACCAGGCGCGCGCCGTCGCGCTCACCCGCCCTGGAGCAGGCCATGGATCACGTTGAACGCGTGCGTGACCTGGTGGTGCGGGCGGATCCCGCGGCGCTGATGATGCCCGAGCAGGCCGCTCCACACCGCGGTGATCTCGCTGCGCAGCGCCTCGTAGTCGCGCTCGTCGATCATGGCCTGGAGCTTGAGCACCGGCTCGGGCACCTCGGCGTCGACGTAGCAGCGCACGATGCGACCCACGGCGTCCTGCAGGGCCTCTGCGAGCGCGTCTCGCTCCTCGTGGAGCACGTCGGACGCCTCGGGCTCGTCGTCGAGCGTGACCAGCGCGAGCTCGTCGGTGGTCAGCGAGAGCGGATCGTCGATGTCGTCGATCTCGTCGAGCTCCTCGAGCGTGATCGGCGCCTCGACCGGCGGCGGCGTCGACGTGCCCTTCGCCTTGCGGCGCGACGGCGCGGGTGCCTGGATCTCCGGGCCCTCTCGAAGCGCGGACAGGCCACGCTCGGCGAGAAAGACCTCCGCGTTTCCGAGCAGCTCCTCGTACTCGTGCAGGCTGAATCCGCCCTTGATCTTGGTGGGTCCGCGCTCGTTGCGGCTCTCGATCACGGTGACGCGCCCGTGCGCGTCGGGGTGCAGCGTGATGGTCGGCGCGATGATCACGTCGACGGTGAGCTGAGCCGCGCCGATCTCGATCCGCTCGCTGGCCTCGATCGCGCGGCAGCGGGCCTCGGCGTCACCGAGCACGATCACGCGCGCGTGCAGGCTCCCGCCGTCGATCTTGCCGTCGACCGTCAGCGTGCCGCCCGCGCGGATCGTGCCGCTGACGCGATCGAGTCGGATCGTGAGATCGCCCTGCACCTCCACGTCGAACGACTCCATGCCGAGATCGTTCTCGAGCACGGCGTCGCCGGGGTAGCGCAGCGTCAGGACCTCGTGCTCTGCGACCAGATCGAGCTCGGCCGGCAGCACGAAGGGCTTCGACATGGATCAACCTTCCTTGAGGACGTCCTCGGCGCGCATTCCACCGCCGAGGCTCTGGAGCTCGTCGTCATAGTCGTCGCTGACCTTCGCGACGTAGCGCAGGGTCTTCGCGAACTCGTCGAAGTCGAGGTGGTTGCCGAGCAGCGTCGCCGAGAACGAGAGCGTGTTGTCCTCGAACAGCAAGAACGCGCCGAACAGCACCTCGGTGTTCAGGCGGAGCAGCCGGTGCAGCAGCTCGAGGGTGGGCTCGAAGTCCTTGAGCATCACCGAGGCGAAGCGGCAGAAGCTGTCTTCGCCCTCTTCGAACAGCGAGATCATCACGACGGTGGAGCCGTACTTGAACAGGTAGAGCCCATCCTCGGACTGCTCGGGCGCGAGGCCCATCTCACCGAGGTATGCGCTGACCTTCTCTTCGAGCATCTGGATCCGGTTCATCTCCCCTCCTGGGGAACCGACGCAACGGATCCCACCCATGGGGCAGGGAGGCTACACGCGGCGGCGGCGACCGCCAAGGCGCGACGGGGATCACGGCCTCGCGCGCGGGGTTATCTGGCCAGGGGGCAGACGGGCCCGCGGATCGGAGGGGCGCTTGTCGCAAGAGGATCGCCGGGGCGTGGCGCTCGGTGGGTTCATGGGCACGGGAAAGTCGACGGTGGGCGCTGCGCTGGCGCGGCACCTCGGGATCCCGTTCGTGGATCTCGACGCGGTCCTGGTGGCGTCCCACGGGCCGATCGCCACGCAGTTCGCCCGCGACGGCGAGGCGGCGTTCCGCGCGCGGGAGCGCGACGCGCTGCGCACGCTGTGCGACGGCCTGCCGCGCGTGCTCGCGACCGGAGGCGGCGCGTGGGTCGATCCGACGCATCGCGCCTGGCTGCGCGCGCACTACCACACCGTCGTCCTCGCCGCGCCCCTCGAGACGCTGGCCGAGCGGCTGGGCGCCAGCGCGGAGCGTCCGCTGTGGTCCCGCGCGGCCGCGCTGTACGCGTCACGCGCCGAGGCGTACGCAGACGCCGACCTGTGTGTGGACACCGCGACGCGAACGGTCGATGAGGTGGTCGCGCACATCGCTGCGTGGCTGGAGGGGCGATGCGTCGGTGGACGGTAGAGGTCGCGCTCGGTGAGCGGGCGTATCCAGTGATCGTGACGGAGGGGGGCTGGTCGGGGCTCGCCGACGCGCTGGACGCCGGCGGGCTGCCGCGCCGCGCGGTGCTGGTCACCGAGGCGCGCGTGGGGCCGCTGTGGGCGGACGCCGTCGCCCGCGCGCTCCCCGAGCACGCGCTGCGACGGGTCGTGCTCCCGGCGGGCGAGGCGGAGAAGACGGTCGAGACGTGGGCGGCGTGCGTGGACGCACTGCTCGCCAGCGGCATCGATCGCAAGACGCCGGTGCTCGCGCTCGGGGGGGGCGTGCTCGGAGACATCGCCGGATTCGCGGCGGCGAGCGTGCTCCGTGGCGTGCCCGTGGTGCAGCTACCCACCACCCTGCTCGCGATGGTCGACTCGTCCGTCGGCGGCAAGACGGGGGTGAACCACGCGCGCGGCAAGAACCTGATCGGGGCGTTCCACCAGCCGAGGCTGGTGTGGGCGGCGCTCGACGCGCTGGGAACCCTGGATGCCGCCGAGCGCACCGCGGGGCTCGGTGAGGTGATCAAGACCGCGCTGATCGGCGACGCGGAGCTGTTCGCGGCGCTCGAGCGAGACGCCGACGCGCTCGCGCGCGGCGCGCCGGGCGCGCTGGCACCGGTGATCGCGCGCTGTGTGGCGCTCAAGGCCGACGTCGTCGGGCGCGACGAGCGCGAGGGCGGCTGGCGCGCGGTTCTCAACGCGGGGCACACGCTCGGACACGCCTGGGAGCAGGTGCAGGGCTACGGCGCGCTTCGCCACGGCGAGGCGGTCGCCTTGGGCCTGATCGCCGAGGCGCGGTGGGCGGTCCGCCGGGGCGTGTGCGTCGAGCCCGAGCTGCCCGCGCGCCTGGAGCGCCTCGCCCGGGCGCTCGGCCTGCCCGTTCGCCCTCCGCGGGCCCCGCCGGAGCGCCTGCTCGCGGCGATGGCGGTGGACAAGAAGGCCTCGGCGGATACACTGGTGGTGCCGGTTCCGCGGCGAGTCGGCGAGATGGTCCTCGTGGATCTCCCGATCGCCGACCTCGCGGAGCTGTTGGCGGAGCCCACTTGACCCTTCCTCGATCCGTCTTCGGTGCGTTGCTGCTCGCAGGCTGCGGGCTCGACGGCGCGGTGTCGGGCGAGGCCCAGCTGTTGGTGCCCGACGACGTCTCCGTGTACTGGGACGGCGCGCTCAACGAGCGCGACGACGGCCTCGGCATGCTGCTCCCGGTCGATGTGATGGTCTACGACGGCGGCACGGGCGATCCCGTCGAGGCCGCGGCGCTCCGCTTCTCGGGCGACGCGCGTTTCGCGCGCCCGTCGATGCTCGGGTTCGCGCCGCTGGGCGAGCCCGCCGACGGCATGTGGTGGGACGCCTGGGGCGACCACTACTTCGAGTGGACTGCCGCGCCCGCGCGCACCCTCGGGGTCGAGACCGACGTGACGGGCCTCGCGCGGGTCTTCGTGTTCGTCGATCGCTTCCCGGGGACCGACCTCGCCGGCTTCGAGCCGGTGGAGATCCGCGTGGAGATGGGCGGCGCCCACGACACGTTCCGCATCGTGCCGCGGTAGCCCGGTGGCCATCCCCGAGCCCGAGCTCGAGCTGCTCCGCGAGGTCCTCTCCGAGGATCCGGGCAA
This sequence comes from uncultured Enterobacteriaceae bacterium, assembly GCA_964419905.1. GTDB lineage: Bacteria > Myxococcota_A > UBA796 > UBA796 > JAFDJI01. The sequence continues at coordinate 1,602 of CAYQSE010000234.1, read as the reverse complement.
CGAGGCGTTCCTGCAGGTGGCGAGCGAGCTCGTCACGCGCATGGCCTACGTCGAGGCGCTCGCGGTGATCGATCGGGCGCAGGGCGTGTGCGCCGAGCTGCCCCAGGCGGCTTGGGGGCTGCTCGCCGAGGCGGCGTTTCGAATCGGGCGCACCGGGCGCGCCGTCGCCGCGCTCGAGCGGGTGCCCTCCGATCCCCGCAGCCACGAGCACGAGGCAAGGCTCCGCGTGCTCGTGCTCGAGCAGGCGGCGCAGCTCGACGCTGCGCTCGTCGTGGCCGAGGCGTTCCTCGAGGTCCACCCCGAGGATGTCGTCGTGCGTGCGGTCGTCGAGCGGCTGACCGCCGCGCCGTCCGGCCGCTCGCTGCGCCTCCCGGATTCCCGCGTCAACCGCGAGCAGGCCGAGGTCTATGCGCAGCTCGATCGGCCCGATCGCGCGATCCGCACGCTGCGACGCCTGCACTACCACTTCCCCGACGAGCTGGCGCTCGCGGTCCGCATCGCCGAGCTGCGCGGCAAGTCGTGGTCGGGCGCGGACGATCTCTCCGAGGAGATCGACGAGATCGAGGTGCTGCCGCCCGGCCAGCCTCCCGGGCTCACGATGCCGGTGCCCGGCATCGCGCCGGACACGATCCCCAGCTTCTCCGACGCGCCGACCGGCGGGGACGACGATCCGGACGACGAGCTGACCGACCCGGCGATCGGCTTCGACCTCGACGACATCCGTCGGCAGCTCGACGCGCGACAGCGCGACGCCACGCCGGCGCCCAGCGCGCAGCGGCCCGTCGCGGAGGGCGACGACGCGTTCATCTACGGCGCGCCGTTCGACGATCTCGACGACCCGGCCGACACCGCGCCGACGACCCAACCCTTGGCCTCCACACAGGAGCTCGCGGCGCAGGCCACCGAGCGGGTCGGTGACGGGGCGAAGACGCCAGCAGGGGCTCGCAAGCCCCACTCCCCAACGGGGCGCTGACATGCGCGTTCACGTCCTGCACGGGCCGAACCTCGACCTGCTCGGGTTCCGCGAGCCGTCCACCTACGGCGCGGCGACCCTGGCCGACATCACGGTGCACCTCGACGCGCTGGCCGGCGAGCTCGACGTGTCGCTCGCGCACCACCAGTCCAACCACGAAGGCGTGCTCATCGAGCACGTCCACGCGGCGTGGCGCGACGGGGTCGACGGCGTCGTGATCAACCCGGGCGGCTACACGCACACCTCGGTCGCGCTCCGCGATGCGTTCCTCGCCACGCGCCTGCCGTTCGTCGAGATCCACGTGTCCAACGTGCACGCGCGCGAGGCGTTCCGTCACCGCAGCCTGCTCTCCGATGTCGCGGTCGGGGTGATCACGGGCCTCGGCGCGGTTGGCTACGAGCTGGCGTTGCGTGGGCTCGTACACCGCCTCCGGAGCCTGTGAACCGTCTCCCCCTTGGACGCGGCGGCGGTTCGGGCTATGAACGGTGGCCGTCTGGGAGACCCCATGGACCTGAAGCGGATCGAGTCGCTGCTTGAGCTGCTCGCCGGCCACGAAGTCAGCGAGTTCACCTACAAGGACGGTGACGTCTCTCTGAAGCTGCGGCTCGGGCCGCCGCCGCCCATCGCCG
>CAYQSE010000233.1:0-9213 GCA_964419905.1 uncultured Enterobacteriaceae bacterium | reverse complement strand
GGCCTGCTGCGCTGGCAGCGCCCCCGCGACGCGCTCCGCGCGCTGTGGACGGCCGAGCGCGCGCGCGCCCTCGGGGTGCGGCGGGTGCACGCGCACTTCGCCGGGGAGGCCGCCGAGCACGCGCTGCTCGTCGCCCGCCTGCTCGACGTGCCGCTCTCGGTCACGGTGCACGCCGCCGATCTGTTCGTGCCGCGCCCGTCGCTGCCCGAGATCCTCGCGCGCGCCGAGGTGATCACCGTGTCCGATCACCACGCGGCGTGGCTCCGTGCGCACCACGACATCACGTCCACGGTGGTCCGCTGCGGTGCGCGCCTCGACGTGGCCCAGGCGGCCCCGGGTGCGCCCGGACCGCTCGCGCTCGTCGCCGTGGCGCGGCCCGTCGCGAAGAAGGGCCTCGACGCGCTGGTCGCGGCCGTCGGCCGACATCGCGACGCGACGCTCCGCCTGGTGTCCGACGCGCCCGCGGCGTGGGCGCACCCGCGGATCACGCCGGGCGCGCTGCCCCCGAGCCGGGTGCCCGCTGCGCTGGCTTCGGCCCACGCGTTCGCGCTCCCATGTCGCGTCGCCGCGGACGGCGACCGTGACGGGATCCCCGTCGCGCTGCTCGAGGCGATGGCGGCCGGCCTCCCGGTGATCACGACCCCGGTGTCGGGGATCCCCGAGGTCGTCGACGACACGGTCGGCTGGCTCGTGCCGCCCGACGATCCCGCCGCGCTCGACGCGGCGCTTCGCGCGGCCGAGGACGCGGACGCTCGCGCATTGCGGGGCGCCGCCGCCCGCGCGCGCGTCGTCGAGCGCGGCCTCACCGTGGCGCGTCAGGTCGACGCGCTGCTGGCGGTGTGGGGGTGGGCGTGAGGCGCGCGCTCGAGGCCTGGGCGGATGCGCTCGGTGCGGGTGCGACCCGTGAAGAGGCGGTGCTCGCCGCGGCGCGCGCGGTCGCGGCCGAGCCGTGGGCCGTCGTGCGGCACGCCGGCCTGCTCGCGCGCTGTGAGATCGGCGTCGCGCCACAGGATCTCTCGCTCTCCGAGGGCCTCGGCGTGCTGCCGCCTGGGCACGGTTGGTCCGTGCGCGACGTGCTCGCCGGGCAGCCCTACCCGTTGCCGCGCAGCGCGGGCCGCAGCGCGCGCGGGGCGTTCGACACGCCGGCGGGGCTCGCGCGACGGGTCGTCGCCGCGTGCCTCGCAGGGCGTCCGGCGCCGGCCTCGGCGCTCGATCCGACGTGCGGCACCGGCGCGTTCCTCGTCGCCCTGACCGAGGCGGGCGTGGCGAACGTCCACGGCTCGGATCTGGATCCGCTCGCGGTCGCGGTGGCGCGGATCGCCGCACCGGACGCCGAGATCGTCGTGGCCGACGCGCTCGATCCGGGTCCGCGGCACGCGCTGGTCGTCGCGAACCCGCCGTTCGTGGCCCCCGAGCGCCAGGACAAGGCGCTGCGGGCGCGGCTGTCCGCGCGCTTCCCGTGGCTGCGCGGCCGCTTCGACCTGGTGATTCCGCTCGCGGCCGCCGCGGGCGAACGGTGCGCCGCGGGGGGGACGCTGGGCCTCGTGCTGCCGGCCGCTGCGCTCTCCCAGCCCTACGGCGCGCCGCTGCGGCGCCGCTGGCTGGCCGCCGACCGCGTCTTGTCGCTCACGCCGCCCGAGCCGTTTCCTGGCGCTTCGGTGCAGGTGTGCACGCTGGTGCTCGCGCTGGGGGAGGGGCCCGCAAATCTGCCGTCCGGCGTGTCGGCGGCGGGGCTGCTCGCGCTGCCGGACGCCCCGCTCGATCCGGGCCTGCTGCCGGGCGACCTCGAGCTCTTCGCGAGGATCCAGGCAGCGAGCGTGCCGCTCGGGACGCTCGCGCGCATCGACACCGGGGTCGTGACCCACCTGCCGGGCGGTTCGCGCGAACACCTGCTCCACGACCTCCCCGGACCGGGCCGCGTGCCCTACGCGGACGCCAGGGACTTCTTTGCGGGGCGGCGTCGCTGGCTCGACTACCGCCCGGATCGCATGCATCGCGCCAAGTCGCCGGAGCTGTTCGAGCCCCCGAAGATCGTCGTGCAGCGGATCCGCGGACGTCACACCCGGGCCGCGGTGGACACCGAGGGCGTGTTCGTCGGGCACACCTGCACCGTGGTGGTGCCCACGGACGCGCGGGTGCCGATCGAGCGCCTGCGCGACCTGATCGCCTCGCCGCTGGCGGCGGGCCTGCAGCGCGTCGAGCGCGGCGCGCGCGTCGACCTCTACCCCCGCGACATCGGGAGGATGCCGGTGCCCGTCGCGTGGCTGCGCGACGCGACGCTGTCGCTGGCCGACGCATGGGGCCTCGGCGAAGGCGGCGCCGCCCGCCTCGCAGCGCTCGGGGGGGCAGGTTGACACCACCTTGGGTTGACACGCGGTGCGGGGCGCGAAACCTTGGTCGGACGTTCTCTCGAGGTGGGCCGATGCGCCTGACCATCCCCGTGCTCGCAGCGACTCTCGCCGGATGCGCCCCGTCGTTCCTCCTCGACGCGCAGACCTGCGACGAGGACTTCCTCGGCTGGCACGGCGGCTTGACGCGGCACATCCTGCAGGGCCCCGGGGACGGCTCGTTCGACTACGATCCCGAGGGCCTCGCCGAGGCGCGCATCGCGGGCGCGTACGATCTCGCCACGGGCGACTTCGACTACGAGGTCTCCTACGATCCGTCGCACTGGCGCAGCGGTACGTCGATCGCCGGCTACGGCTATGCCAAGACCAATGGCGATCTCGACATCGAGTACACGACGTTCACCACCGACATCCGGGCGCGCACGTTCAGCGCCGAGGTGCGGGAGCGCCGCACCGGCTGTGACGTGGTGCGCCGCACGACCTACGGCGAGGAAGAGGAGTGGCACTTCGGCACCTACGCGCCGGATCGCTACACCTACCGAGACGAGTCGATCTACAACGGCGAGCCGTGGATCGTGACCGGCACCCTGTTCTCGGACCTTTCCTACACGGACCGACTCCAGTACGCCTCTACATCGCTCACCTACACCTATACCGAGGAGGGTGACGCGGACGGGTATTCCCGACGCGTGTTCACCCAGGTGTCGAGCGGGTCGCGGTTCGAGGGCTACATCGAGCGCTTCCTCGACGGCTCCGAGCACGTGTTCTACACCGGCGTGTCGACGGGCACCTGGGACTACACGCTCGACTACGATGGGGACGGCACCGGCACCTACAGTGAGGGCGGCGCCACCTGTACGCTCACGTTCACCGGCGGTAACTGCCGCTACGACTGCTCTGGGAGCACCGGGCAGTGCTGACGGAGCCACGACGGGGTTAGGGTGCCTGCACCACGAGAGGTCTAGGGATGCTGCGGTCGATGACCGGCTATGGACGGGGCGAGGCGAGCAGCGGTGAGATCACCGTCGTGGTCGAGCTACGCAGTGTGAACAACCGGTTCCGCGACATCCAGCTCCGCTGCCCGCGCGAGTACATGGCGCTCGAGCCACGCATCAACACGCTGCTGCGCGATCCGTTCAGCCGCGGGCGCATCGACGCCTTCGTGCGGCGCTCGTTCACCGGCAACCGCCAGCGCGTGGTGGCCGACACCCAGCTCGCCGCCGAGTACGCGCGCGTGATCAACGCGCTGTGCGAGGACATGGTCGGGTTCCTCGCGCGCGACGTGCCGGTCACCTTCATCCTCGAGCGCGAGGGCGTGCTCACCGTGGTCGAGGAAGAGGTCGACGTGATGACCGAGGCCGACGTCGTCGAGACGGCGGTGCTGAGCGCGGTCGACGATCTCCTCGCGATGCGCGAGAACGAAGGGCGCGCCCTCTACGCCGATCTGCACGGCCACCTCGGTGAGCTGCAGCAGCAGGTGGCCGAGATCGAGGCCGTGGCCACCGGCATCAACGATCGCCTCAAGGCGCGCCTCGACACGCGGCTCAAGCGGATGCTCGGCGATCGGTTCGAGCAAGGCCGGCTCGTGCAGGAGGCCGCGCTGCTCGCCGACAAGGCCGACGTCAGCGAAGAGCTCGCTCGGCTGCGCAGCCACTGCGACCAGTTCGCCGAGGCGCTCGAGGCCGCCGAGCCGGTCGGGCGTCGCCTCGACTTCCTGCTCCAGGAGATGAACCGCGAGGTCAACACGATCGGCAGCAAGGCCGCCGAGCACCCGATCAGCCACCGCGTCGTCGAGATGAAGTCGGTGCTCGAGCGGATGCGCGAGCAGTCCGCGAACGTGGAGTGAGCGTGGCGCGCGCCGAGCAGCTCCCCGGGTGGCGCCGCCCCGATCGCGGCGTGTTGTTCGTGATCAGTGGCCCGTCGGGCGTGGGCAAGTCCACGCTGATCAAGGAGGCGCTGGCGCAGGTGCCCGATCTCGCGTTCTCGGTGTCGGCGACCACCCGCGCGCCGCGTCCGGGCGAGCAGGACGGCGTCGACTACCACTTCCTCTCGCACGAGGCGTTCGAGCAGCGCGTCGAGGCGGGCGCGTTCCTCGAGTTCGCGACGGTCTACGACCGCAGCTACGGCACGCTGCGCGGCCCCACCGACGAGGCGCTCGACGCGGGCGCCTCGCTTGTGCTCGACATCGACGTGAAGGGCGCGCGCCAGGTCCGTGCGCGCCTCGCCGACGCCGTCTCGGTGATGATCGTCCCGCCCGATCTCGCGGCGCTCGAGGCGCGACTCCGCGCGCGCGCCACCGACCCGCCCGAGGTGGTCGAGCGCCGCATGGCGATGGTCGCCGAGCAGGTGGGCGCGGTCGGCGAGTACGACTACGTCGTCGTCAACGACGATCTGGCCACCGCGCACCGCGTGTTCCAGGGCGTGCTGTTCGCCGAGATGAGCCGGGTCCGTCGCCGCGGCTCGGTCGTCCGGCGCGTGGCGGCCGAGCTTCGCGCCCGCCGCCCGCAGGGCTGATCGCCGTCCCCCGAAACGAATCGTTGCGGGGGATGGGCTTGACGCAGGGCACCGCCGTAACTGACAAGGGTCAGCAGGAGGACGGATCTCCGCTGGCGGGTTCTGTTCCTGTAGGGCTTCGTACGATCCGGGCCTCCATGGAGCGTCGCGCTTGGAGAACATCTCACAGGTCCTCGAGGCCATCCGAACCTACTCGCCGGATGCCAACCTGCAGGTGGTGATGTCCGCCTACTTGTTGGCCGCGAAGGCGCACGCGGGGCAGACGCGAAAGACGGGCGAGCCCTACCTGACCCACCCGATCGCGGTCGCGGGCATCCTCGCCGACATGCGGATGGACGTCGAGACCATCGCGACCGGCCTGCTGCACGATGCGCTCGAGGACAACCCGATCACGATGGCCGAGATGGAGGCCGAGGTCGGCCCGACGGTCACCGCGCTCGTGGACGGCGTGACGAAGATCGGCAAGCTGAAGTTCCGGAGCAAGGAGGAGCTCCAGGCCGAGAACTTCCGCAAGATGATGATGGCGATGAGCCGGGATCTCCGCGTGATCCTGGTCAAGCTCGCCGATCGACTGCACAACATGCGCACGCTGGGGGGCCACGACAGCCCCGACAAGCAGCGCGCCATCGCCCAAGAGACGATCGAGGTCTTCGCGCCGATCGCGAATCGTCTCGGCATCGTCCACCTCAAGGACGAGCTCGAGGACCTGTGCTTCCGCTACATCGACCCACCGGCGTACGCCGAGGTCAAGGAGTTCCTCGAGCTCACGCAGGCCGACCGCGAGGCCTACATCGGGCGCGTCCGCGAGAAGCTGGCCGAGACGTTCGCGCGAGAGAACGTCCCTTATCAGCGCCTGTACGGCCGCGCGAAGCACCCGTACAGCATCTACCGGAAGATGCAGGCGCAGGGCCTCTCGGTGAGCGACGTGCCCGACATCCTCGCATTCCGGGTGATCGTCGAGAACCTCGGCGCCTGCTACGCGACGCTCGGCGTGCTGCACGGCACCTACCCGCCGGTGCCCGACCGAATCAAGGACTACATCGCGCGGCCCAAGGCCAACGGCTACCAGTCGCTGCACACGACGATCATCGGGCCCGAGCACCGGCGCGTCGAGATCCAGATCCGCACCGAGGAGATGCACCGCATCGCCGAGGAGGGCATCGCCGCCCACTGGAAGTACAAGGAGGGGCGCCTCGCGGTCTCCCCGGACGAGGTCGCACGCATCAGCCGCATCCGCGAGATGTTCGAGAACGTCCGCGACGCGGAGGACGCCACCGAGTTCATGGAGCGGGTCAAGACCGAGTTCTACGCGGACGAGGTCTTCGTGTTCACGCCGGCGGGCGACGTGAAGCGCCTGCCCGCGGGCGCCACGGCGCTCGACTTCGCCTACGCGATCCACTCCGACGTCGGACACCGTTGCACGGGCGCGAAGGTGAACGGGCGCATGGTGCCGCTGCGCTACGAGCTGCAGAGCGCCGATCGCGTCGAGATCCTCACCTCGCCCAACCAGGAGCCGAACCGCGACTGGCTCCACCTCGCGAAGACCGGGCGCGCGATCCAGAAGATCCGTCAGCACCTGCGCCGCCAGGAGCGCGAGCGCGGCGTGAAGCTCGGGCGCGACATGCTCGAGCACGAGCTGAAGAAGTACGGCTGGAACCTTCAGCGCGGCCGCGCCGAGGGCCGGCTCGAGAGCTACCTCGACAAGCGCGCGTTCAAGGAGGTCGACAGCCTGTTCGTCGAGATCGCCACCGGGATGATCTCGCTGCAGTCGGCGGTCAAGCGCATCCTTCCCGATGGGCTCTACGAGGAGCACCACGCCAAGCAACAGCAGCAGACCGCGCTGTCCACGCTGCTCAACCGGTTCCGCCCGCGCGCCGAGAGCCCGGTGTTGATCACCGGCGAGGACGGCGTGCTGGTGAGCTTCGCGAACTGCTGCGGCCCGCTGCCCGGCGAGCCCGTCGTCGGCTTCATCACCCGCGGGCGCGGCATCTCGGTGCACCGCGCCGACTGCGACCAGCTCTACAAGATGGACCAGGATCGCCGCATGGCGGTGGAGTGGGACACCGGCTCGGGCAGCAAGCACACCGGCAAGGTGCAGATCCACTGCCAGGATCGCCCCGGGCTGCTCGCCAACATCAGCAAGGTCTGCGAGCAGGCCGCGGTGAACATCAACCGCGCCGAGGCGCGCGCGAACGGCGACGGCTCCAGCGTGTGCATGATCGAGGTCGCCGTGCGCGACGTCGGCGAGCTGGGCCGGCTGATCAAGAACATCGAGAAGATCAAGGGCGTCGAGAGCGTGCAGCGTCTCGCCGGGTGAGCGGGCGTCACGGCGTGTCACCGAGCTGAACACCTCACTCTCGCGTGCGTCCCTGGCCACAGGACGCCGCGGAGGGAAGATGGGACGCATGCTGCTGGTGCTGATCGGGCTGTGCCTGCCGCTGATGGCGCAGGCCCAGGGCACGAACGCCGACGGCTCGCGCACCTACAACGGGGTCACCAAGGGCGGCCGCGGCGGCACCACCACCGCGCCGAGCACCCGGAGCACGGCCCCGACGCGATCGACACCGGCGCCGCCGCGCGTCGATCCATTCGACGTGAAGCCCTGGTTCATCGCCGATCTGGGGCTGGGGATGCTCGGCGGTGCGATCGGCGCGGCCGGGACCGGGCAGGGGATGACGCGCGCGCGCTTCGGTCGCAACGGCGACTGGGGCATCGGGCTGTCCACGGCGTTCTCCGCCAACGGGGGCGGCTTCCTCTCGGAGACCGACGTGGGCCCGGTCTACCACCTCGAGGCGCCGATGCTGCAGCTCGCGGTGCAGCCCTCGGTGCTGATCAACGCGGGCAGCCGCGGCGGCGGGCTCGGGTTGGGCGTCCGCGCCTACGGCACGCTCGACCTCGGGAGGGTGGGAGTCCACCTCGATCCGCTGCTCGGTCAGGGTACGAACGGCTTCGTGTACAACCTGAAGGCGGGCGTGAGCTACCGGTTCACGCCCACGATCCACGGGCGGATCAGCTACGACAACCGCGGGATCCTCGGCGCCGGCACGGGTCCGATGGCGCAGCTTGGCGCCCATGGCGTCGTCGCGACGGTGGGCGTCCGTTTCTAGGTGTCGCGGCGTATGCTGCGGTGATGGAAGGCATCGCGCTGTTCGCTACGCCCGTGTTCGTTCGCCAGGTCGACGACGACGCGCTCTGTGCCGAGGCCACGCGCGCGTTGTTGGCGGAGCGGTCTCGCCATCCGGGGATCCAGGTGAGCAACCACGGCGGGGCGTGGCACAGCGCGCCCGACCTGGCGCGCCGCGACGACTCGCTGTGGCGTGCGCTGTCCGGCGTGATCGTCGGCGCGGTACGCGAGGTGTTCGACGAGCTGGCGGGCGCGCCGGCGGCGGGTGCCCAGCTGGACGCGTCGATCCAGCTGTGGGGGATGGTGCTGCCCACCGGGGGCTACGTCACCGTGCACGATCACCACGACGCGGGCTTCTCGGTCGCGCTGTACGCGGACGCCGGCGACGCGGTCGCGCCGCCCGCCGGGGCGCTCGCGTTCGTCGACCCGCGTCGCGTGCCGCCGGTGAGCGGTGGGCGCACCCTGTTCCCGTCCACGTTCACGATCCAGCCGCGCACCGGGATGCTCGTGGTGTTTCCGGGCTGGCTTCAGCACTACGTCCACCCGTACACGGGAGCGCGACCGCGCGTCAGCCTGTCCGCGAACGTCCGGTTGATCCCGCCCGGCTGACGCTCACTCGCAGCTCAGCGTCGCCTCTTCCACCCACGGGGCACCGGCGCGGCTGCGCGCGAGCGTCCACACGAAGGGGACCTGGTCGCCTCCGTCCAGCGTTGCGCGCAGGCGATCCGAGGGCGTCCGCCCAGGGCCGGGCGCGCCAGAGGGGCCGCGACGGGCAGGCGGCGCCTCGCGGATCAAGGCGAGGTGAAACGGCTTCAGCGTGAGGGGATCCGCATCGCCCGCGACGTCACTGGCCGCGAACCCCTCGGGCAGCGCGCCCAGCGCCTCGAGACCGTAGGCGAGCAGGATGGGTCGATCGATGCTCAGGTCGGACACCTGGATCCGCCGCAGCCACGCGGCGCCGGCAGCGAGGCCCCTGGCGGGATCGGGCGCACCGCCGTCGAGCACGACCGGACCGGCGAATCCGCCGTCCGGGTGGGTCGCGCGCACCCAGTAGAGCTCGGGCAGGAGCGCCGTACACTCCTGCAGCGTGGCGCCGTCCAGCCCGAGGGCGCGCAGCGCCTGATCACAGAACGACGGGTGCTCGGTCATCGAGGGAGACTCCACGGGCGTCGGCCCGGCGCCGGCGCACGCGCCGATGAGAAGGGTGACGAGCCCTGCCGCGACGTG
>CAYQSE010000232.1:0-9267 GCA_964419905.1 uncultured Enterobacteriaceae bacterium | reverse complement strand
CGACACACTCGACGCAGGCGCCCGCGCCGTCGCAGACGGTTCCGTCGTCGAACGCGCAGGTCTCGCCCGAGTCGGCGTGGACGGTGAGCAACGTCATGCCGTCGCAGGAGTAGGCGGTGCAGTCGGTGCTCTGCGGCAGGTCGTCCGCGTCGGGGCGGTCCTCGAGGAAGCCGTCGCCGTCACAGACCGAGGCCGTGCAGTCGAACGCGGTCTGCGTGGCCGAAGGCGCGCCGTCGTCCTCGAACAAGAAGGTGCAGGTGTTGGCCACGGAGCAATCACGGACGCCGCACTCGGCGTCGCCGGTCCACGCGGGGCAGTGGTCGGGCGTGAGGCACTCGACGCATTCGTCTCCGTTCTCGAGGTAGTCGCCGTCGCACGCCCACGGGCAGAGAGCGGCCGTCGACCAGCCGTCCTGCTCGTCGTAGGTGATGGTGACCAACGCGGTGCTGTTGGTCGTGCTGCCGTTCGTGGGCGGGGCGTCGGTGCAGGTGACCTGCTGCTCGTTCACGCACTGCCCATCGACGTCGTCGTGCGTGGGCAGGCAGTTCCAGTCGCAGGTCGCCGGGGTGGCCCAGTTGGTGCCGTCGTAGGTGATCTGGACCTGGACGATGGTGGAGGTGGCGTTGGCCGGCGGATCGTCGGTGCAGTCGACCATCTGCGTGTTCACGCAGGCGCCGCCGATCTCGTCGTGGGTGGCGAGGCAGTCCCACGCGCACTCATCGATGTCGGACCAGGTGGTGCCGTCGTACGTGATCGTGACCTGGGTGACGGTGGAGGTGGCGTTGGCCGGCGCGGCGTCGGTGCAGTCGACCAGGCGGCTGTTCAGGCACGCGCCGTCGATCTCGTCGTGCGTGGCGTCACAGGTCCACGCGCAGTCCGCGGGCGTCGACCACGCGGTGCCGTCCCAGGTGATCTCGACCTGGGCGAGCGTGGAGGTGGCGTTGGCCGGCGGGTCGTCGGTGCAGTCGACCATCTGGCTGTCGATGCACGCGCCGTCGCCGTCGCACACCTTCTCGTCGTCGTCACCGCAGACGGTGCCCTCGTCGAGGGGGTCGTGGTCGGGGCTGCCGGCGACGCAGACGCCCTCGCTGCACTCGGTGTCCGCGGGGGTGTCCTCGTCGTCGGCGGCGGACGCGATGCCGCCGATGCCGTCGCAGACGGCCTTCTGGCAGTCGCCATCGACCGGGTCGGGCAGGAGCGTGCCGGCGGCGACAGGCTCCTCGTCACACAGGCCGTCGGAGGTGCATACGGCCTCGAGGCACGCACTGTCGGGCTGTGGGCACTCGGTTGCGGTCGTACACTCGATGTCGTCGGTGTCGGTCGTGTCGTCCGGGTTGATTCGACAGCCCGCAGCGACCACCAACACCAGGAACAGCGCGCTCGCTCGCATCTCGTCACCTCCGTGGCCAGCAAGGTAGCCCAGGAGGGGTCCGACATGCGAGCGATCGTCCTTACGATCGTGCCCGACGTACGTCGGTCAGCATCAACTGGAAGTCGACCGTCGGAAAGCGCGGATCGTGCGCGGCGGGGCCGATGTGCTGTCGTCCTCGCGCGAGGAGCATCGCGACCATCGGCGGGGTGGCCTCGGTGACCAACCATCGCGCCCCGGATGCGTGCGCGGTCTCGAGGATCTTGTCGGCCATGCGCTCGGGGAGGCGGAGGTGCCGCAGGCCCGGCGCGACGAACAGCCGCTCGGGCAGGCCGACGGGGCCGTCGAGGTCGAGGCCCATCTTGCGGTAGTGCGCGGCCTCGGGCATGTCGTCCATTCGGTCGAACTGGGCGTAGCGCATGGACGCGGCGAGGCGCCCGTCGACCTCGATCACGAAGTGGCGCGCGATCGCGTCGAGGGGATCGCGCCACACGCCGCCGGGGAACGCGTCGGGCACGATCAGACCCTTGGCGTGCCACGCCTCGAACCGCAGCCGGCCGATGCGCGCGAGGGTCTCGGGATCAGAGACCTCGACGGGACCGACGACGGCCTCGCTCAACGCACGCCCCGCGCCATCGGCGCATCGGGCCCGTCGGCCGGCGGCACGAAGTCCGAGACGAAGCTCTGGAACTTGCCGCGGCCGTCCCCCTCGAAGCGGTCGGTGGCGACCACCCCGAGGGCAGGAATCGGCGGTGGCGCCGCGGCGGCGAACAAGGGCGCGACGAACGCGCCGATCGCGTCCGCGGCGTCACCCGTCGCCTCGACGCGCAGCTCCCAGCGACCGTCGGCGTGCTGTCGGGCCTGGTAGCGACGCAGCGCGGCGCGCAGATCGGGCGGGAGGTCGTAGAGCGCCTGCAGGATGGCCGCCCACCGCGCCCAGGTGCCGTCCGGCAGGCACGCGATGCGGCGGTAGCGACCGACCACCGGTCCGAACGAGGGGAGCGTGCGCCCGCACGGACACGCCCCCTCGACCGCGATCGCCAGATCGTCGGCGTCGTAGCGGAGGAGCGGCATCGCGAAGTTGTTCAGCGAGGTGATCAGCATCCGGCCGCGCTCGCCAGGGCGCGCCGGTCGGCCTTCCCCATCGACGATCTCGACGTGACAGTGCTCGGCGTGCACGTGGTAGCGGTCGCCCTCGTCGCACCACGACGCGACGAGCCCGATCTCGTTCAGTCCGTAGTTGAGGTGGACGCGCACCCCGAGCGCCGTCGCGATGAGCGCGCGCATCGACGGGGTCAGCGTCTGGGAGATGGCCTGACACGCAGCGAGGCCGGGGATCGGGCCGCCAGCCTCGAGGGCGACGTGCTCGAGCCCGGCGGACTGCATGATCAGGTAGCCGGGCTGCTCGCGGCGCAGGAACGCGACCTGCTCGCCGATCCCGCGCGTGTTGTGCAGCCCGACGAACGCGCCGGTCCGCACCAGGCCATCGAGGTAGGGCCAGCCCTGTCGCCGGATGGGGTCGTCGAGTGTGCCCGCATGCCCCGTGCCTTGCGGGAGCTCCGTGTGCGGGCGGATCGCCGCGAGCGTGCGGGACGGGTCGAAGCGGAACCACCGGAGCTCGCGGTGCTTCAGGACCGAGAACATCCGCAGGCTCGTGTTCGCCTGGACCACCGTGGTCGGCTCGCCCGTCGTACCCGACGTCCGGGAGATGCCGATCGCCTTGACGCCCTCGGGCAGACGCCGCGCGTGCAGCGCCGTGCCGGCAGCCTGGAGGGCTGCCTTGGTCAGCGGCGGCAGGCGCCGCAGTGCCTCGAACACCGCGACGCGCGCGTCGAGCAACCCCGCCGCGCGAAACCGCTCGTGGTGGAACGGCACGGACTCGCCGGCGTGCTGGAGCATCCGCGAGACCGCCTGCGTCGTCCGCTCGTCTCGCTCCCTCGGGTCGAGGAACTCGTTGCGCGCCAGGTTGGTAACGACCCGCGCGCCCGGGTGGCTCGGCGCGGGACGCCAGCGGGCGTCGATCTCGGCGAGCTCGGCGGCGAGGTCGGTGGGCATGCGCGGACCTCGCCTCAGGGAGCCGAGAGCGCCGAAGGCAGCACGTCGCGGCCCTCGAGGGTGATCGCCTCGATGGTGATCGGCGTGTTCGGCCGATCCGCCTCGCCGCGCGGGCTGCGCGTCATCGTCGTCACGAGGCGCTGCGACGCCTCGTCGCAGTGGCCGAAGATCGTGTGCAGTCCGTCCAGGTGGGGCGTCGGCGCTTCGGTCACGAAGAACTGCGAGCCGTTGGTGTTGGGACCCGAGTTCGCCATCGCGAGGATGCCCGGTCGATCGAAGCGGATCCGCTGGTCGATCTCGTCGGGGAACTGGTAGCCGGGACCGCCGGACCCGTCGCCCTTCGGATCGCCGCCCTGCACCATGAAGCCAGGGATCACGCGGTGAAAGGTGGTGCCGGGATAGAGCGGGTCGGTGCGCTCGACGCCGCTCGGGTCGGTCCACGCGATGGTGCCGCGGGTGAGTCCGACGAAGTTCAGCACGGTCAGCGGGGCCAGGTCGGGGAGGAGGGTGCACCGCAGCGTGCCCACGCTGGTGCGAATGGTCGCCGCGAGGCGCTGATCGGGGCGAATCCCGAGGGTGTCGTAGAACGCCGCGGTCGGGTCGTCGGCCGCAGCGATCGCGCCGCCGTCGCCGAGGCGGTCACCGCGCTTCGCGTGCAGCACCAACGCGTCGCCGAGGCGTCCGGTCATCCGGTACGCGGTCAGGAGCATCCCCTCGACCGGCGTGCCGAGGGCGAGCATCTGCTGCAGCGGCGGGATCGCGGCCTCGAGATCGCCCTTGGCGAGCGCGACGGTCGCCTGCACCTGGAACGCGCCGGGGTGGTCGGGAAAGCGCGCCGCCATGTCCTCGGCGGTCTTCCACCCGGTGTCCGGGTCGTGCTCGGCGGCGATCAGCGCGTACGCGAACGCGATGTCGGGCTGCTCGGGGGCGAGCGACGCAGCGCGGGCGGCGCGCTCGAACCCGAGGGCCGGATCTCCCGCCTGACGCGCCGCGAGCGCTGCGGTGTGCAGCAGGCAGGGGTCGTCCGGGAAGCGCTCGACCATCGGCGCGACGCGCACCGCGGCGCGATCGCCGTCGCCGAACAGCAGCGACGTGGCGACCCGGGCTCCGGAGACGACCGGGTGCGTGCCGGCGCGGGTGAAGTGCCCCTGCGCCGTGAGCGGATCGCCGGCGCGCAGCGCGTCGAGCCCATCCCACCACGACGCACGCTCCCGCGCGCCCAGCGGGGGCTCCTGCGCCAGCGCGGGCACGCAGACGGCGGGCTCGCTCGGCCCTGCGTCGAGCCACACGTCGCCCGCGGGTCGCTGAGCGACCGCGGCCGGCTTCGGACACCCGGCGACGAGCAGCGCGAGGAGCATGGCCGTGGCGCGGCGCGCGACGGGGAGGGGAGACATGTGCCGCTCCTGGGGAGAGGGGGCGCCGACGGGCGCGTCGAGCACGCGGATACTCGGGCGGCCGGAGGGGCGCAACCGCCCCGACGGGTCGCGCCGCTGTGATTATTTTCACTTTGCGTCGTGTTCGGTATGACTGCAAAAGAAATCCTCGTCCATAGAAACGGGTCGAGGTCGGCAACTCGGAGACGCCCTCCGCGACGACGAAAAGTCTGTGGATCCTCGACCCGGGCCGTGGTTCCATCAAAGGCATGATCGACCTCAATCTCGCGACGTACACGAACTGCACCTTCCCCGACGGACTCGCGGCGCTCGGACCAGTCGAGAGCGGGCTGATCAGCTCCATCCTCGACGAACTGCTCGATGCGCGATGGCACGTGCGCCGGCTCACCACGCACCTCGTCGGGCCGCTCGAGTTCCTCGACGCGCGCGCCGAGCTTCGCGCCCATCTGTGGGTCGACCTGCCCAACGGCCAGCCGCGCTTCCGCGACGCGGACCGTGGGATGGTGGCGCTCGTGCAGGCGGCGGACGAGGAGGGCCTGTACGGTCCGAGCCTGGTCGAGGTCGCGTGGCTCGGGCGACCCCTGCCGCCGACCCTGTCCGAGCCCGAACCGGCGGACTGGCTGGCGGTGCAGGAGCGACACCAGGGCTACGCGGACATCCCGGACTCGCAGTGGGGTGGTCGCGCGCACAGCGTCGGGGTGGGGCAGGTCATGGCGCGCCTGCTCCCGCGTCACCTCGCGTGCATGGTGAGCCGCCGCGCGCTCGGAGCCTCCTACGGCTGCGAGCTGACCGTGAAGCCCAACAAGGGCTGATCGGACGGGCTTCGGGTTGACGGCCGCGCCGCGCCGCGTGTAGGTTGCCCCCGTCGTCAGCCCGCCACCGGGGATCCATGCGCGTCCACCGCTTCACTACCGGCACCCTCGCGGCCCACGTCGCGCTTCCGGTCGTTGGGGTACGCGTACTTCTTCCCTGCGGGTGCGGGGTCTGACGCTCGACCAGACGAGCTGAAGGCGGCCCCGCACCCGAGAGGGAGTCGGGGCCATCGACAACGGGGCCCCACCTCCCGACCGCCGCGGGGGCGTCCTTCTCAACCGGAGGATGGATGTCCCAAGACGATTCGATCACCGCGATGCACCGCGCGCCGGCCCGCGCGATGCTCAAGGCCACGGGCCTCACCGACGCCGACCTGGCCAAGCCGCTCGTCGCGGTCGTCAACACCTGGTCGGACGTGACGCCGTGCAACGCGCACCTGCGCGCGCTCGGCGAGCGGGTGAAGGAGGGCGTCCGCGAAGCGGGCGGCACGCCGATCGAGTTCAACACGATCGTCGTCTCCGACGGCATCTGCATGGGCACGCCAGGCATGCGGGCCTCGCTCGTGTCCCGCGAGGTGATCGCGGACTCCGCCGAGCTCGCGGTGATGGCGCACGGCTTCGACGCGGTGATCGCGCTGTGCGGCTGCGACAAGACCATCCCCGGCACGCTGATGGGGCTGATCCGGCTCGACCTGCCGTCACTGGTGCTCTACGGCGGCTCGATCCAGGCCGGGCAGTTCCGCGGCACGGCGGTCACCATCCAGGACGTGTTCGAGGCGGTCGGCAAGGTCGCGAAGGGCACCATGCACCGCGACGATCTGCGCGCGCTCGAAGACGTGGCCTGCCCCGGCGCCGGCGCGTGCGGCGGGCAGTTCACCGCGAACACGATGGCGATGGCGCTCACCGCGATGGGCATCTCGCCGATGGGGTTCAACGACGTCGCCGCGACCGATCCGCGCAAGGACGACATCGCGCGCCAGGCGGGCGCGATGGTGCTCTCGGTGCTCGCCGCGAACCGGCGGCCCAGCCAGGTCATCACCCGCGAGGCGCTGTGCAACGCGATCACGGCCGTAGCCGCCAGCGGCGGCTCGACGAACGCGGTGCTGCACCTCCTCGCCATCGCGCGAGAGCTCGAGGTGCCGCTCGCGCTCGCCGACTTCGACGACATCTCGGCGCGCACCCCGCTGCTCGCCGATCTGAAGCCGTCCGGGCGGTTCGCCGCGCCGGATCTCGACGCGGCGGGCGGGTTCGCGATCCTCGCGCGTCGGCTGCTCGCGGCGGGCCTGCTGACCGACCTGCCGACGATCACCGGGCGCACGCTCGGTGACGAGGCGGCGGCGGTGTCCGAGACGCCGGGCCAGGAGGTCGTGCGCGACCTCGACCGCCCGATCAAGCCCAACGGCGGCCTCGGCATCCTGTTCGGCGACCTCGCGCCCGAGGGCGCGGTGATCAAACTCTCGGGCCACGCGACGACGCGCCATGAGGGGCCCGCCCGCGTGTTCGACGGCGAGGAGGCCGCGTTCGCCGCGGTGCAGGAGGGCCGCATCGCCGCGGGCGACGTGCTCGTGATCCGCTACGAGGGGCCGCGCGGTGGGCCGGGGATGCGCGAGATGCTCGCGGTGTCGGGCGCGCTCGTCGGGCAGGGCCTCGGGCCCTCCGTTGCGCTGGTCACCGACGGGCGGTTCAGCGGCGCGTCGCACGGGCTGATGATCGGCCACGTCGCGCCCGAGGCCGCGCTGGGCGGCCCGCTCGCGCTGCTCCGCGACGGCGATCACGTCGTCATCGACATCACCGGGCGCCGCATCGACGTCCACGCCGATCTGGAGGCGCGCCGCGCCGACTGGACCGCACCCCCGCCCAAGGTCCGCCGCGGCGCGCTCGCGAAGTACGCGCGCCTCGTCTCGTCGGCGTCCGATGGCGCCGTGACCGCATTTCCCTTTCCCGCTGGAGAATCCCGATGACCGCTACCGTCTACACCGCCGCTGACGCCTCCCTCGCCCCCCTGCAGGGCGCCCGCATCGCCATCCTCGGCTACGGCAGCCAGGGCCGCGCGCACGCGCTGAACCTCCGCGACAGCGGGCTCGACGTGACGATCGGGCTGCGCCCGGGCGGCAAGACCTGGGCGAAGGCCGTCGCCGAGGGCTGGCAGCCCGTCGATCTCGGCGAGGCCGTCGACGGCGCCGACGTGGTGATGATGCTGATGCCCGACATGGCCCAGCCGGCGGCGTGGGAGGAGTACGTCGCGCCGCGGATCAAGGCCGGCGCGCTGCTGATGTTCGCGCATGGCTTCAACGTCCACTTCGGCCGGATCACCCCGCCGTCGAACATCGACGTGTCGCTCGTCGCGCCGAAGGCGCCGGGCGCGCTGGTGCGGCGTCAGTACGCGGACGGGGCCGGCGTGCCGTGCCTGATCGCGATGCACCAGGACGCGACCGGGCAGGCGCGGACGCGCACGCTCTCCTACGCGCACGGCATCGGCGGCACCCGCGCCGGCGTGCTCGAGACCACGTTCGCCGAAGAGACCGAGACCGACCTGTTCGGCGAGCAGGCCGTGCTGTGCGGCGGCGCGACCGAGCTGATCGTGGCCGGCTTCGAGACGCTGTGCGACGCCGGCTACCAGCCCGAGGTCGCCTACTTCGAGTGCCTGCACGAGCTCAAGCTGATCGTCGACCTGCTGCACGAGGGCGGCATGGCCCGGATGCACGAGTTCATCAGCGAGACGGCGAGCTACGGCGACCTGATCAGCGGGCCGCGGGTGATCGACGAGCACGCGCGCGCGAACATGCGCGCGGTGCTGCGCGACATCCAGTCCGGCGCGTTCGCGAAGCGGTGGATCGCCGAGGACCAGCGCGGTCGCCCCGAGTACGACGCGCTGATCGCGCGCGATCTCGCCCACCCGATCGAGCAGGTCGGCACGGCGCTCCGCGCGCGGATGTCGTGGCTGCCCAAGCAGTCGGGCGGCGCGGCCTGAGGCCATGCCCGAGACCCGACTGCTGACCGACGAAGAGCGCGAGGAGCTCCGCGAGGCCGCGGAGTCCGTCGCGCTCGAGGGCATGGACGACCTGCACGTGCTGATGGAGGACGCGATCGACGGCGAGCAGCCGCTCGACGACGAGGCGATCTTCCACCTCGGCGTGTGGTGGGGCGAGCAGATCCGCCTGATCACCGGGTGGAAGTGGAAGACGCTCGTGCTCGGCGAGGGGCTCGAGGGCCCCGCGCTGATCGCGAAGGACGCCAGCGTCGCGTTCCTGCCGCTCCAATGGGTCGCCGAGGTCGTCGAGGGGCGGCGCCCGAACGATCTGCGCGAGACCTGGGAGCGCCTGCGTCGCGGCGAGCGCCCGCAGGCGCCGCCGGGCAGCCTCGCGCTGTTCGCCTGACGCCCCGTCGAGCCGCCTGTGGAGGCTTCGGGGCCACCTCCAGGTGGTCGGCGGGTCCGCACAGAGGCGGCCTCCTGGAGAGGCCATGGGCTATTCCAGGACGCGGACGAGCCCCGAGTGCACGGTGCGGTCTGCCAGGTCGTGCTCATCCGCGTACTGGATGGTGATGTCGTAGCGCCCCGCGGAGGCCTCATCGGTCACCCGGAAGTCGAAGCGCCAGTCGTAGCCATCGTATCGGGGGTGAGGGAACTGCGGATAGT
>CAYQSE010000231.1:0-9269 GCA_964419905.1 uncultured Enterobacteriaceae bacterium | reverse complement strand
CGATGCGCGCGGCCCCGTCGACGATGTCGAGCGGCGGGTGGAAGTCGTGCATCGCGCGCTTCTCGGCCGCCTTGTCGGCCGGATCCTCGTCGGTGACCCAGCCGGTGTCGACGCTGTTCATGTGGATGCCGTCGGCGACGTAGTCGGCGGCCGACGTGCGGGTGAGCATGTTCAGGCTGGCCTTCGCCATGTTCGTGTGCGGGTGCCGGTCGGTCTTGTGCGTCCGGTAGAACTGGCCCTCCACCGCCGAGACGTTGACGATGTGCTTGTCGCGGGTGGGCACGCGCAGCATCAACGGCTTGAGGCGGGCGTCGAGCAGGAACGGCGCGACGGCGTTGACGAGGTGCACCTCGAGCAGCTCGATGGTGGGCACCTCGGCGAGCTTGAGCCGCCAGCTGTTCACGCGGCGCAGGTCGATCTGCTGGAGGTCCTGATCGAGCAGGCCCGCGGGGAAGAGGTGCTCGCCGCGGTGCGGGTCCTCGGGCAAGAGCGGCACCTGGCTCAGCGCGGCGGAGTCGGTGAGCCCGACAGCGCCCCGGCTGAACGGATCGCGCGCGACGAGCGCCGCGGCCTCACCGATCGCCGGCTGAAGCTCGCCCTCCATCAGGTGGTCGTAGAACCCGGGCGGGCGTCGCACCGTCTGGCACGCGTTGTTGATCAGGAAGTCGAGGCGGTCCTCCTCCCGGAGCAGCCGCGCGCACAGCACCTCGACGCTCGGGGTGTGGCGGAGGTCGATGCCGTGGATCACGAGCCGCTCGCCCCAGTCGGCGAAGTCGGGCTCGGCCGCGTAGCGCCGCGCGGCGTCCTGTGGGAAGCGCGTGGTGGCGATCACCCGCGCGCCCGCCCGCAGCAGCATCACCGCCGTCTGGAACCCGATCTTGACGCGCGCACCGGTGACGAGCGCGACGCGCCCACGCAGATCGGCGGTCTGGTCCCGCTTCGCGTGGTTGAAGTCACCGCACGGCACGCAGAGCTGGTCGTAGAAGAAGTGGACCTGCGTGTACGGCTGGTGGCAGACGTAGCAGACGCGCGCCTCGGCGAGCTCGCCGATCGGCGCGGTCGCGACCGTTTCACCGAGCATCCGCCGCGGCGTCTGGAAGATCGGCGCGGCGCGGTCGACGCGGATCCGCGTGCGGGCGAGCAGCGTGCGCTCAGCGTCGCGCCGCGCGTGCTTCTCGGCCTTGCGCTTCGCGCGCGCGAGCTTGCGACGGTCCTTCGCGCCGGGCCGCGAGAACCGGCCCGCGGCCTCGAGCAGCCGCTTGCGCAGCGCGACGTCGAGCCCCTCGAGCGGGCCCCGATCTTCGGCGAGCCGCTCGAGGAGGTCGGCCACGTCGGCGATGTGGCGCGCGAAGTCGTCGGACATGGCGCTCAGCGCTCGGCGAGACGGCGCAGCGTCTCCTCGGCGAGCTGCGTGCCCCACTGCTGGCCCGCCGCCATCGCCTCGGCGTTGAGCTTCGGCATCGCCTGGGCCATGCGCTGGCCGGCCGGCGAGCCCCAGTACGCGATCGCCGCGTCTACGTCGGCCTCGGAGACGTTCTCGAGGTAGATCGGCACCACGAGCTCCACGAGGTCGTCGGGCTTCGCGACCTTCTTGAACTCGTCGAGGAAGCCCGGCGGCAGGCCCGGCAGCGACCGGAACTGCTCGCTCATGGCGTCCATCACCTGCTGCCCCATCTGGGCGGCCCCGGTGAGCACGAGCAGCTCGCGGACCTTCCGCTCGTGTGCGGATTGCTCCTGCGCGTGCGCGCCGAGCGGGGTGAGCAGCAGCAGCGCGCCGAGCGCGAGGGCGGAGAGGGGGTGTCGCAGGGTCATGGTGCCTCCAGGGATCACGCGCCGTCCCGCTTAGCCCGGCGCGTGCCCACCCACACCACATGGCGCTGGCCGCCCTTCGCGCCGCGCGACCGCACGCCGATCTCGTCCACGGTGAACCCGGCGCGCTGCAGCCGCCGCGTGAACGCCGCGTCGGGCGCCGCCGACCACACCGCGAGCACGCCGCCGGGCCGCAGCGCCGCGTGCGCGGCCTCGAGGCCCTGCCAGGCGTAGAGCCAGTCGTTGGTCGCGCGCGTCAGCCCGCTCGGCCCGTTGTCGACGTCCAGCAGGATCGCGTCCCATCGCGCGGGCCCGCCGCGGATCGCGTCGGCGACGTCGCCCTCGAACACCGACGCGCGCGGGTCGTCGAGCGGACGCCCGGCGACGTGCGCGAGCGGACCGCGGTTCCAGGTCACGATCGACGGCACCAGCTCGGCCACCACCACCTCGGCCTCGGGGCCCAGCCGACGCAGCGCGGCCGCGAGCGTGAACCCCATCCCGAGCCCGCCGATCAGGAATCGGGCGTCGGCGCGTCCGCCGACCCGGTCGCACGCGAGATCGGCGAGCGCGTCCTCGGAGCCGTGCTCCTGGTTGCTCATCAGCTGACGGCCGTTCACGAGGATCGCGACCTCGTCGCCGCGCCGCATCAGCGCCATCACGCTCTCGGTGCCCGGCACGGGCCCGCGGTCGACCTGCTCCCAGCGCTTCATCTCGGTCACTCCCGGCGCGGGCTATCCCCCCCGTCGCCGGTCGCGCCACCCGCGCGCCGCGGCTACTGGCGGGTCGGAGGCGCCGCGTCGCGCAACCACACCCCGGGCGCGCCGCCCTCGCCGCTCGCGAGCGTCCCCTCGACCGAGATCGCGACGTCGAGCAGCTTGGCCCAGCCCGGCGCCGGATCCGCGCCGGTCGCGACCCACACCGGGGTGCCGTCGGGCAGCACGACCGCGGTGGCCATGTACGGCTCGGGCCCGTGCCCGTGCAGCAGGCGGCGCTGGTAGGTGCCCTCGACGACGACCCGCTGGCCGAGCCGCAGATCGAGGTCGCTCTCGGCGCGCACGACGGCGCCCTCGGCGGAGCACGTCTTGCGGCAGTCGGCCTCGATCACGTCTCGCGACACGGCGCGCGCCATCGACTCGCGCAGGCACGCCTCGACGCACGGGGGGAGGGACTCGACGGCGACCGGCACCGGGGCCGGGGGCACGACGGGCTCGGCGGGCGGTGCGGGGGCGGGCTTCGAGCAGGCGAGGAACAGCAGGAACCACATGCGGCGCTCCGGGGCGGGCCGCGATGGTAGCACCGCCGCGCCCCGGTGGGTCGCCGCCCACACGTCGCGGGGTGGGCCCTGACCGGGCGCGGTTCCGTGTTAGGGGCGCTGCGGGAGGTGGCGTTGCGCTGGTGGACGCTGATGCTGTTGGCCGCGTGCGTGTCGGGCCCCGAGGCCGAGATCGCGTCGGGCGACTACCAGTTCTTCACGGCGGCGGCCGACGATGCCTGCCTCGACGGCGCGCTCGGGGCGCTGTTCATGCCTGCGGGCCGCGACACGCCGCATCCGTTCGAGTTCCCGATCTACATCCCGCACCGTGACGAGACGCCGCTCACCTACCGCGTGTCGTTCCGCGCGCCGTTCGTCGGCATGCCGGTCACGGTCGAGGCGACCCGCGCCGGCCTCGCGATCCGCGGCAGCGTGATGGACGCGGTGCGCCTGAGCGACAGCGCCTACGGCAACTGCGACGCGACGATGTCGGTGGACGCCGACCTGTGGCCGGGCGAGGACATCGCAGGCGAGGCGCGCATCTCGGTCTCGGATCCGCGCGGCAGCGACGATCGGTGCCCGGTGTTCATGGACGACCCATGCCAGGTGACGCTGGACCTGCGCGCGACGCGCCTGGGTCCCGGCGAGCCCGAGTTCGACTGAGGTGTTCGGCCGCGCCCGCGCGCCCGGGGATCCGCGCGCGCTGTGGGCGATCGCGCTCGCGGCGGTGCTCGTGGTCGCGGCGCTCGGCGTGGCAGCGTGGCGCGACAGGGAGGCCCCTTCGCAGGCGCTCCCGGGCCTCGCCGCACAGCTCGGCGCAGGCGAGGCGCCGGACTTCGACGGGCTGAAGGTCGGCGCGCCGGGGGCCTCCGGGGCCCGCGTGGTTCGGCTGGGACGCAGTGAGCTCTGGCGGGTCCACGCGCTGGCGGATCCCGGCGGGCTGATCGTCGAGGTCGCGGCGTGGCGCGAGGCGGGCGACGTCGCCTCGGCCACCGCACAGGTCGACGCGCTGATCGCCGCGCGCCGGGACGCCCCGTCGCGCCCGCTCGGGCCAGCGGACGCGCCGCCGCCGACCCGCTCGCGCGTCCCGCTGACCGCGTACGCGGCGTGGGCCGCGTCGCCGGGCCCCACCCTGGTGATCGGGCGGCGCGACGCCGAGGTCGTGGTGATCAGCGCGCTCCCGTCGCGCTGAGCTGGCGCACGAGCGCGGCGCGGTCGATCTTCGCGCGATGCCGCGGATCGACCGGCAGCCCATCCACCCGCACCGCGCGGTCCACCGCGGTCGCCTCGCGGACGGCCTCCTCCGAGGCCTCGCCGACGAACGCGACCACTGCCACCCCGTCCACCGCGACCAGCGCCGCGCGCGCCACGCCGGGCACCGCCTCCGCGCGCGCCTCGACCACGAACGGCCACCGACCTTCGACCGCCTCGCCGACCCGCCCGACCAGCCACAGGCGGCCGCTCGCGTCGGCCCACGCGACGTCACCGGTGCGATGCCACACGCGCTCGCCGTCGCGCACCTTGTTCGCCGCGTCGGCGTCCGGGTCCCGGTAGTAGCCGCGGTTCACGTGCCGCCCGGAGACCTGCACCTCGCCGGGCTGCCCCGCCGGCACCTCGCCCCCGTGCGCTGGATCGATCAGCCGCAGCGCGATGCCGGGCACCGGGCGCCCGACGCACGCGCCCTCGGCCTCGCGGTGCACCGTCTCGGCGAGGGCCTCGGCCGCGTCGATCACCGCGATCGGCTCGGCCTCGGTGGACCCGTACACCACCTCGATCCGGGCCGCGGGGAACGCTTCCGCCAGGCGACGCAGCAGGTCGCCGCGCACCCGCGCGCCGCCGGCGAACACCTTCGTCAGCCCGCGCTCCGGCGCGCGCGCGGCGATGCGCGCCGCGAGGCGCTCGAGGTAGGCGGGCGAGCCCGAGGTGGTGGTCACCCCGTGCCGTGCGATCTGCGCGAGCAGCCGGTCGGGATCGAGCGCCGACACGTCGCGCAGGTCGCCGTCGGGCAGCACGCACGTCGCCCCCGCGGCGAGGCTGTTCAGCAGGAACACCGGCAGCGTCGGCAGGTCGACGTCATCGGGCCCCAGCCCCATGTGGTGCGCGAGCACGTCGTGCTGCGCGAGCAGGAACGCGTGGCTGCGGCCGATCGCCTTGGGCACGCCGGTGGTGCCGGTCGTGAACGTGATCAGCGCGGGCTCGCCGTCGGGTGGATCCCGGCGCGGTCCCGGCGCGCCGTCGGCGTCGATCCGGCGCGCGAACGGGCCCAGGCCGCGCGGCGCGGCATACGCGGACAGCCCGCGGGTCGACGCGAGCAGCAGCCGCAGCAGGTGGGCCTTCGGCGTGCCGAGGAACGCGTCGAGGCCGACGCGCGCGAGCGCCTGGTCGAGCCGGCGCTTGTCCGCGGACGGATCGACGAGCACCACGGTGCGCCCGCCCCACATCACCCCGAGCAGCGCCTCGTACAGCGGGACCCCGATCGGCAGCAGCAGCAGGACGTGCCCGCCCGGCGGCACGCCCCAGGCATCCAGGGCGCCCGAGATGGCCGCGGCGCGCCGGGCGAGCGCACCGAACGTGCACACCACGCCGTCGGGCTGCACGATCGCGGGCTTGTCCGGCCAGCGCGCCGCGTGCGCCGCGAGCAGGGCGCCGATGTGGGCGTCGGACATCCCCGTCAGCCCAGCGGCTTTTCGAGCAGCGCGTAGCGGCGGAACACGCGGCCGCCGTGCTGACTGATGTCGTTCGAGCGGCTACCCGTCCACATCAGGCAGTGTACGCCGGCTTTGTAGCCCTTGCGGCGCGCGACCCGGTGGCTGGCCGCGACCAGCCACGAGCCGACGCCGCGCTGGCGATGCTCGGGCAGCACGGCGAGCGTCTTGACCAGGAACCACCCGCGGTCGGGCGCCGCGAGGTCGGGCAGCGCGAACAGGAAGCCGGCGACCGCGCCGTCGGGATCGCGCACCAGCAGCGTGAGCTCGGGATCGACCAGCGTCCGGTACGGCGCGTACACCGCCTGGAGCGCTGCCTCGGGGATGGGCACGAAGCCGAACGCGTCCGCGAACGCCGCGCTCGACATCTGGTGGACCAGGCGCACCGCGGCGGGCCACTCCGCCTCGGGCACCTTGCCGTCGGGCCCTGCGGGCAGGCTCTCGAGCCGCCAGCCCGACGACGACAGCGACGCGGCGCGGTCGCGCGCGGCGGTGATCTGCGCGTCGTGGTCGGCGACCGCGGACGCGTAGTGCGCGACCGGCGCGTAGCCCGCCGTCACCCAGCGCCCGACGCGCTCGGTGGGCTCCATCGCGAACGGCGGCTCGTCGAACGGGCCGAGGTTGGCGCGGTACGGGAACCAGGTGCACAGCTCCATCGGCCCGCGCGCGACCTTGCAGCCGTGCGCTGCGAGCCACGCCTCGGTGGCCAGCCGGACCGTATCCGAGCCGACCCAGTCGCCGATCGCGCCCACCTCGGGCAGCGCGGGGTGGATCGCGGCGAGGCAGCGCGCGTCGCCGTCGGCGAACGGCGCGATCGCGCCGAGCGCGCCGTAGAGGTCCAGCTTCCGCGGGTCGCCGCCAGCGGCGGCCCAGGCTTGCGCGTCGGGGTGCAGCATGCGGCACTCTATCAGGCGACGAGCCACCACATGCCGAGCCCGCACGCGAGGCTGGCCAGCGGGCGCCGCCCGACCAGCGACAGGCGGTCGAGGGCGGCGAACAGCAGCGGCGCGAGCAGCCCGCCGAACACCGGCAGCCACAGCACCAACCCCCCGTCCAACAGACTGACCGCGGCCAGCGGCGTCGCCGAGCCGATCAGCGCGCCGAGCGCGATGCCCCACCGCCCCCACTGCCCACCGATCAGCGCGCCCGTCATCGCGCCGTTCGCAGCGACCGTGGTGAGGTAGGGCAGCAGCAGCCGCGGATCGTCGGTGTGCGCGTAGATCAGCAGCACGACCATCGAGCCCGCCGTCGTCGGGAACACCATGTCGAGCTCGGTGGAGTGATCCGCGCGGCGCACGAGCAGGTAGAGCCCCCACAGCACGGCCAGCGGCAGGATCCACACCAGGCCGCCGAGCGCCCAGCCGAGCGTGCACACCATGAACACGACCACCGAACCGGCCGCGCGCAGCTTCGCCCGCTCGGCGGTGATCACGAGCACGGTGACGCCGAGCGCCATCCCGAGGATCCAGTCGCCGAGTGACTCGAGCCCGAGCCGCTCGGTGCGGTCGAGCGCGAGCCACGCGGCGTACGGGATCGCGAGGTTGTCGCTGCCGCGCACGCTGACCGCCTCGGCGGCGGTCGCGAGCCCTGCGACGACCAGCGACACGAGCAGCATGGCGGGCCACCCCGGTCGCTCCGCCAGCGCGCAGCCCACGAGCGTCACCCCGAACGCGAGCGCGAAGAACGCGACCGAGCCCTCGAGGGAGCGCTGCCCGTCCATCACCTGGAACGTCGTCTCGCCGGCGCGCTGCCCGACGAGCGCGGCCCCTGTGTCCGCCACCGCCATCACCGCGAGCGGCACGCAGAACAGCAGCGGGTCGCCGCCCGAGAGCAGCCACGCACCCAGCACGGCGAACGGGTAGTAGTAGGCGCCGCCGGTGCGCCGCTCGACGTCGTGGATCGAGCCGAGCAGCCCGGTGACCTTGCCGCCGACGAGGATGCCCGCGAACGCGAGCGCGAGCACCACGACCGTCGCGGTGTGCGTGATCAGCCACGGGAACGACAGCACGACCACGCCCGCGCCGACGTGCGTGAACTTGCGCGTCAGCTCGGTGCGCAGCCCGAGTACGCGGCGCCCGACCTCGGCGCCGCCGAACAGCGCGACGATGGCCACGCTGATCACGGCGGCGCCCACGGCGTCGTCCGCGAGCGCGGAGAGCACGAGGGTGAGCAGCGCGGGCAGGTTGGCTTCAGGCATGGCGGGCGACCCCATCATGCCACCGCGGTGAGATCGGGTGCGAAATCAGCGCAGATCGGCGAGCACGGCGGCGATCGGGTGCAGGATCGACGCGCCGAGCGCGCGGGCGCGGGCGGGCGACCACCCGTGCACTGGCTCCGGCGTGTCGGCGGTGTCCTTGAAGGGCATCTCGAGCGTCATCGCGAGGCAGTCGAAGCGCTGCGCGACCTGGCTCGTGCACATGCTCAGGTTCGCCTGACCGGGCGGGTTGCTCGGGTAGCCGCGCGCGGTCTGGAAGTCGGGGTTCGCCTGGACGAAGGCGTCGACGAAGCGCTGCTGGAGGGTGGCGAGGCGCGGGGTCCAGTCGGGGATGCCCTCGGCGCCGGCGATGAAGTTGTAGGGGAGCTCCTCGTCGCCGTGCACGTCGAGACACAGGTCGACGCCGGTGGCGTCCATGCGGTCGCGCACCGCGAGCACCTCGGGCGAGCGCTCGACGGTGGGGGCGTGCCACTCGCGGTTCAGGTTGGCGCCCGCGGCGTTGTTGCGCAGGTGGCCGCGCGCGCTGCCGTCCGGGTTCATGTTCGGGACGACGTGGAAGGTCGCGCGGGCGCACAGCGCGCGGGCGAGGGCGTCGTCGGGATCGAGCAGGCGCTCGAGGAAGCCCTCCATCCACCACTCGGCCATCGACTCGCCGGGGTGCTGCCGCGCGATGATCCAGATCACGCGCTCGCCGGTGCCGATCGTGAGCAGGTCGAGGTCGCGGCCGTCGACGGTGCCGCCGAGGCGCGACAGCTCGACCCCGTCCACCACCTGGGCCGAGGCGAGCAGATCGAGGTGCCGCTCGTGCGAATACGGGGCGAAGTACGCGTAGTAGACGGCGTCGGCCTCGGGCCGGTGCGCGATGCGCAGCGCGCCGTCCGCGTACGTGGTGGGCACTCGGAACCACGTCTCTCGATCATAGGACGCGACGGCCTGGTAGCCCTCCCACGCGACCGGGTAGCTGCAGTCCTTCGCGTTCTCGATGACGAGCACGACGTCTTTGTCGCGCGCGCCGACGACCCGGAAGTGGAACCACTGCATGTGGTCGCCGCCCGCGTCCGGGCGGATGCGCAGGCGGACGTGGCGGGGGTCCGAGGCGTCGACGACCTCGATGTTGCCTGAGTCGAACGCGGCGCTGACGTGCATGGGGGCCTCCGTTGCGGGCTTCCCCTCTACCACGGCCGCGCGCGTGGCCCCGGCGTTGCAACGCATCAGGACGGGCGGGCGGGACGCCTTTCGATTGATCACATCTCGGCTGCGGCCCGAGATCATGTGGGGCGGGCGTCCC
>CAYQSE010000230.1:0-9425 GCA_964419905.1 uncultured Enterobacteriaceae bacterium | reverse complement strand
CCGCAGCCAAGATGTGTAGGATCGACAGGCGTCCCGCCCGCCCCACGTGATCTCGAGCCCCACTCGAGATGTGTGGGATCATGAGGCGAGACGCCCGCCCCGCGGGATCTCGGGCCCCAGGCAAGATGTGCGGGATCATGAGGCGTCCCGCTCGCGCAGCGCTCAGTTCGCGTTCTCCTCCACCGAGAACACGCACACGGAGTTGCCTCCCTTGCCACCGCGGCCCTGCGACGTGGCGAAGAGCTGCTTGCCGTCGGGCGAGACGGCGAGCCCGACCGCGTAGCTGTCGGTGCGCACGCGACCGACGACCGCGAGGGTGCCCGCGTCGAGCGCGACGATCTCGGCGCTCGCGTTGACGGCGGCGAACAGCCACCGCCCGTCGGGCGAGACCTCGAGCGTGCGCGCGCCGCCACCCACGTAGGTCTCGTGCCACCCATCCAGCGGGACGCGCGCGCCGTCCGCGCCGCGCAGCGCCTCGACCACCTTGGTCAGCGCGATCTTCGACACGTAGCCGGAGCGGTTCGACGTGAGGTAGAGCCACGCCCCGTCGGGCGAGATCACGAGGTGGCGCGGGGTCGGCTGCATGCCCTCGACGGTGCCGAGGTAGGCGCCAGAAGCCACGTCGAAGCCGGCGATGCCGCCGTTGCCCATCCGCGCGACGAGGAGCACCTGGCTGTCGGGCGTGAACACCGATCCGCGCAGGCAGAACCCGCACGCGGCGTCGCGGTCCTCCCCGGTGAGGTTCTCCTGGGGCAGCGCGCGCTCGACGACCAGGCGCTCGGGCCGGTAGGCGAACTTCGTCGGATCACCCGACGAGATGTCGACCAGCCCCGCGGTGTTGTCGCCCCAGTGCACGATCGCGGCCCAGCGGTCGTCCGACGAGATCGCGACGTACTTCGGGATCGGGCCCGCCGGCATCACCCGCACGATCGCGTCGGTGGACGTGTCGATGATCGCGACCGCCGAGGGGGAGGCGGCGCCGAAGTCGAAGTCGCGTCGGTAGTAGGGCACCCACAGGTAGCGGTCGCCGTGCGACAGCGCGCTCTCGACCGGCTTGCCGGAGAACTGGTTCGGGTCGCCCGACGGCGAGCGGCGCAGGTAGGGGTAGCCGAACACCGTGCTCTCCCCACCGAACAGGTGCGCGTCCTCGGGACCGAAGGTGTGCGCGATCACTGCGTGCTTGCCCGGCGACCGCGGGTCGTACACGACGGTCTTGAGCCCCTCGAGCGAGTTCACGTAGACCTTCGAGCCGTCTCGGAGGTAGATGGCCGACTTCGGGCTGTAGATGTCGGTGTCGTAGGTGTCGCCCGCGCCCGACGGGTTCGCGTCGTAGTTCTGGAATCGGGCCGTGAGCGTCATCGTCAGCGGGCCGCCGCCCGCGCTGGCCGTGCCGAGGGGGACGCGCAGCCCGCCGACCGACACGCTCGCGCCGCCCTGCGCCTGGTTCTCCTTCGCGCGGGGCAGCCAGGTCGCCGCCGCCTTGTTCCCGGGGCTCAGCGCGAGCGTCTTCTCCCACGCGTCGACCGTCGCGGCCCACTCGTCGCGAGACCAGTACGTCCACCCGATCTCGTACTGGCACGGCACGCACGAGGGCTCGATCTGCAGGCACTTCGAATAGGCGGCGAGCGCGTTCTCGGTGTCGAGCACCTTCTGGGCGCCGAAGCCCTCGCGGTAGGCGGCGGTCGCAGCGGGATCCGTGCACGAGGCGGTCTCGCCCGCGGTCGCGAGCGAGGTGAGCAGCAGCAGCAGGGTCATGGGGGCTCCGGGACGGGGAACGCGCGACCGAGCCTATCGCGTCCCGCCGGGCGCGAACGTCTCGCGGTGCGTGGCTCCCTCGGCGACCTCGACCGGGGTGAGCCGGGTGGGCCACGTCTGGTTGCCGAGCCACAGCGCCGCCTGATCGTCGAAGTGCTGTGAGTCGTTGAGCCCGGACTGGCCGCCGGGCAGCATGTTGCGCCCCTCGACGCCGTCGGGACCGAGCGCGAACACCATCCGGAACACCGGGCCGCTCCCGTAGCTGAACCGCTCGCCCGAGAGTCCGGAGTTGCCCGCGTCGACGTTGAGGTGGTCGCCGTGACGAGGGAAGCCGGGCAGGTCGGCGAGCTCGCCCGCGAGCGGGATCCGCTCGGGCGAGATCGCGAACTGATCGGTGAGGAACGCGTAGGTCGGGTCGCTGCCGAGGAACTCGGCGAGCACGGAGTCGAACCGCACCCAGTGGCGCAGCCCCCACAGCCAGGCGTCCATGTCGTCGGTGCCGAACCCGCCGCGCCCGTCGTCGGAAGGGGCCGCGCGGAGGAACGCCAGCGCGTCGCGCATCGCGATCAGCGCGATCTCGTCGCTGCGCTCCACCACGTCGGGCGTGCGCAGATCGTCGAAGAACGCAGACTCGCCGTGGACGTCGATCCACGAGGCCTGGTCGAGCGGGTTGCCCTCGCCGCGACCGGCGAGCAGGAAGGTCAGCGCGCGCAGGCGCCCGGTGTCGCCGGTGGGCTGCCATACGCCGGGAAGCCCCTCGTCGTCGAACACGCCACGCATGTACCGGCCGACCCACGCGTTGAACAGCATCGTCGCCACCGCGGACGCGGGATCGCCTTCCTCCACCGGGCTGTAGAACGTCTCGACGCCGGAGCGGGCCCACAGCCCGGCGGTCTGCCACGCCGCGAGCCGCTCGGCGACCTCGTCGTAGGCGTCGGCGTCGTCGAGGTAGATCGCGGCCATGCGCTGGTCGGCGCTCGGCGGGGCGGCGCGTGCGGTCGCGGCGGCCTTCGCCTTCGCGATCGCGTCCAGCAGCTCGGGCAGGAGCTGCTCGGCGAGCACCGAGTAGTGGTCGGCCTGCAGGTCGACCATCTCGTCCAGATCGGCGGCGCCCGCGTCGATGGCGGCGGCCAGGCGCTCGTCGATCCGCTTCGCGCGGTAGCCCTCCATCCACGGCCCGCCGATGTAGTGCGGGTCGTCGAGCAGGTCGCCGTCGGTCGAGATGTCCGCCGGGTCGTTGTTCGCGCTCTGCACGAACCCCCACGCGGGGTCGATCGCGTGCGGGTAGTCCTCGAACGGCACGACGCAGCGGTAGGGGTCCGACGCGAACGACTCGTCGACCGTGCCGT
This sequence comes from uncultured Enterobacteriaceae bacterium, assembly GCA_964419905.1. Taxonomy (GTDB): domain Bacteria; phylum Myxococcota_A; class UBA796; order UBA796; genus JAFDJI01. Next base: position 6,321 of record CAYQSE010000230.1, on the reverse strand, counting down.
CCGCGTGGGTCGGGATCGTGAAGCCGCCGTAGGTGGTGCCGTCGAGCAGCTTGCTCGGATCGGCGCCGGGCTTCCACGCGCCCCCCGCGTCGCGCAGGTAGCCGCGGCACGGGACCGCCTGGTAGCCGGTGTAGAGCACCGAGCCGTGACGGTCGGCGGCGACGATGTTCTGCGAGTAGGCGAGCAGCCCGCGCGTGGCTTCGCGGAACGCCCACACGTCCTTGGCGCGACCGAAGCCGTCGACCGCGGTCAGCATGTCCACGATGTCGAAGCCGACGTAGTCGAAGCTGAGCGCGCTGATCTTGCCGTCACCGTTCAGATCCTCGGGCACGACGAGGTCGCCCTGCAGGTTCACCAGCGCCTCGCCCTCGGCCAGCGTCTCGTTCGCGCGTGCGCTGCGCCCCTCGATGTCCGCGATCCACCGCCCGTCGAAGGTCACCCAGCGCGCCCACGTCTCGGTGCGTCCGGTGCTTCCGAGGACCGGGACGTTGGCGATCTGGAAGGTCTCCTCGTGCCGCACGAGCGGGCGGTACTCGCCTCGGAACAGGCTCGCCTCGGGCTGGCCGTCGTCGTCGAGCCGGAGCTCTTCGGCGTACCAGTCGGTGATGTCGCCCAGGAGCTGTGTCTGCGACCACGCGACGTCACCGTTCGTCCCGACCGCGAGCATGGGCGTGCCGGGGATTACCAGCCCGACCTGACTGAACCGCGCCTCGGGATCCAGCGAGTGCAGGCCGATCGAGTAGAACAGCGGCGGCACGGTCAGCGGGAGGTGGCCGTCGCCGGCGAGCAGCGCGCGGCCATCCGCGGACGCGGCGCCGGTGACCGCCCAGGCGTTCGAGCCCCAGCCGTGCTCCCAGTCGTGCCCGAGGCGGCGCTGGAGGCGGTCGTTGCGCGCGATCGTGCGGTCGAGCAGCGCGCCGGGCAGCCCGGAGGGCCGCAGCGGCGCGGGTGGCGTCGCGGCGCGCCGCTGCCCGGCGGTGTTCAGGCCCCAGCCCGACGACGACGAGATGGGGTAGACGGGCTCGATCCGCTGCCAGATGTCTCGAATCGCGCCTGCCTTGCGCTGCGCGCCGAACGCGCGGTCCTCGCTGAGCACGGCGAGCGCGTCCTCGGTGCGCTGGCGCCCGACGTCGCCGGTCTCGTAGCCGAGGTTGTAGAGCACGGTCCCGAACACGCCCATCACCGCGCGCGTGTCCCAGTCCGCGAACAGCTCCTCGGGCGCCTGCCGACCGAGGAGGGCGTAGGCGACGTCGAACTCGCTGGGCGGCGGCAGGTCGCCGTCCTTCACCGCGGCGATGTAGCCGTTGACCCCCTCGGCGAACGCACCGAGCAGGGCCAGCGACTCGGGGGAGGAGCGCTCGAGCATCTGGTCGACGATGCCGGTCATGCCGTTGCCGCGCGACTCCATGTCGGTGCCGAGCGCGGCGTCGCCGAGCAGCTCCGAGAGGGTGCCCAGGCCCAGCCTGCGCGCCATCTCCATCTCGAAGTAGCGATCGCGCGCCTGCACGAACCCGGCGACGCGCGCGAGATCCAGGCGGTCGCCGGCGTAGATGTGCGGCACGCTGCCCTCGACGCGGACGACGTGCGCGGTGGTGGTGAGGCCCGGCAGCGACCAGCTCTCGGTGGCGGGCACGTCCAGGATGGGAGAGGTCAGGGGCTCGACGCAGGCGCACAGCGCGAGCAGGGCGGGGGTCAGGCAGCGCATGGGGGCTCTTCCTCGGCTTCCGGAGCCGGCCAGGGTAGCCGAACGGCGCTTCATCGGGTACATAAGCGGCGCTTTTTTCGACGTGCTCGTGTCTCTGGAGGTTCTATGTTCAAGACGTCTACCCTGGCGATCCTGGTCGCGGTGCCGGTGCTCTCCAACGCCCAGTGTGACGGGTGCAACCCGGGCAGCACGCCGGTGGATCCTCCGGTCGACACGAGCACGCCGTCCGCCTGTGACGGCTACGTCGGACAGGCCACCCTGGCAGACCTCGACGCCACGCCGCGCTCGCGTCCTGACCTCGAGCAGCTCGCGATCTACCTCGACGGCACGTTCACCGCGCGCCAGTCCACCTACGATCGCCTCCTCGCCGACACCGCCGCCGCCGCCGCGCTGCACGAGGACGTCGTCGGCATCGGCTACCGCTCGCCCTTCGCCCACGACACGCTGCTCGTCGGCGGCACCGCCGCGACGAAGCCGGCGATGGCGGACGGAACCTTCGACGCCTGGGACTGCGAGAACGACTGGTACGGGCTCAACGAGATCCGTGTGCACAGCGGCTTCGTCGCGCTCGTGTTCCCGGGCACGTTCGACATGACGGCGCTCGCCGCCGAGTACAGTGACATCCCGGGCGTGTCCTACGCCGAGCCCGACGCCCGCATCGGCGGCGGCTCGTCGGTGTGCGCCAACCCCGATGGGGACGTGTGGCACTACGTCTACGACATCGGGTCGGGCGACTGCCCGTCGGGCTGCATCGATCACCAGTACGTCTACTTCGTGTCGCAGGCGGATGGCACGGTGACGCACGAGGGCAGCTGGAACAGCAACGCGCCCATCGGCACCCGCCCGGCGTGGGTCGACCTGTTCGACTGCCCATAGGGCCGCGCGTTCAGGGCGCGCACGGGTCGGGCGCCGACCATGCGCGCTTGACGTAGCCGCTGCGCCACCCTTTTCCGCGTGCTCGGGCCAGCTCGGCCTCGGCACGGGTGGCCCACGGTGTCGGCGTGACGACGAGAAACCCGGCGTTCAGGCCGGAAAACCACGCGGACGGCAGGGTGTGCAGCGGCTCGGGCGACAGCCGGTCGAGGCGCTGTCGGCGCCAGCTCAGCTTCTCCGCGTCGTCCTCGTCCTCTTGCATCAGGATCAGCATCCAGCCGTCCTGTCCGGCGAGTCGCCACAGTCCGCGCGACGTGAGGAGCCCGAGCGCCTCGCGGTCGGTGTGTGGCGTCCACGCTCGACCGGCGGGGTCCCACGTCCACACGGTCTGTCCGGGAAGCGGCGCGCACGCGCCGGGCGGGCCGCTGCGGTCGCCGTACGCGACGACCCACGGCTCGGCGAAGCGCTCGGTCAACGTGAACAGCGGCCCGGCGCCGTCATGGAGCAACCGCTCTGGTGCGGGCTCGGCGAGGCGCTGCTCGGTCCAGCCGTCGGGCCCGGCGCGGCGCACCAGCACCGCGCTGGCGGTGCGGCGCCCGTCGTCCAGCTCGGTGGCGAGCACCAGCCGGACTGGACCCTCGGCGCCTGCGAGGACGTGCTCCTCGCGCCAGGTCGGCGAGGTCGGGCACTCGCCGATCGGTGTGCGCACCACGGGGAGGCGTGAGCGGAGTGCGTAGGTGGGGGGCGCGCCGTCGCGCGAGGCGACGCTGATCGCGATGGTCCACTGGTAGAGCGTGCAGCCCACCTGTTCGCTGCGGGTCAGCATGAACGTGTGCGCCGCCCAGCCCGCGTCGCGCCACGCCTCTGCGGGCACCAGCGACAGCGAGGTGTCGGGCACGCAGATCTCGGTCAGCGCGGCGCGCAGCGTGACGTCGGTGCGCGCCGACGCGAGCGCGAGGCCCGGGATGAGCTCCGGGTGGGTCAGCGGCGCGCGATCCTCCTCGATGTGCGCCTCGGCGAGCATCTGCGCCGCGCCGAGCGCCTGGCACTCGACCGGCGCCGCGTGCGCCGCGCCGAGCGCCAGCAGGATCACCAACCCGTCACCTGGATCACTCCGCCGTACGCGGCCGACTCCGCGCCGGGCAGCACCGTGGGCGCCAGCATCCACTGACCCGGCAGCGCGAGGTTCGGCGCGGGGCGCCAGGCGATGTCGCGGGTCTTGCCTCGCCGGTGCAGCGCGTCACCGAGGATCGCGCCGCCCGCGAAGCCAGCTGCGAGGCCGCCGAGCGAGGCGGCGAGGATCGTCTCCACCCCGCCCGGCGCGCGCGGATCGACGAAGAACGTGGTGACCAGCGCGGCGACCGAGCCGCCGAGCACGCCGCCCGCGTCGCCGAGCGCGAGGACCAGCGGGGGGATGCGGATCGGGGGTGCAGCCAGGACGAAGCCCAGGGCGAGCCCGGCGTTCGACGCGATCAGCGTGGCCGGCAGGATGCGCCGCCCGCCACCGGCCAGCTGCGCGGACGTTCCGCCGATGTAGCCGCCCCACAGGCCGAACGACAGCCCGCTGAACGTCCACAGCGGCTCGACGTCGATCATCGGGCTCATCAGCGCGGTCACGCTGCCCGCGAGCGCGGGCCCGATCACGAACACGCCGTCGAACGCCGGGTTCGGCAGCGCGTAGTTGTACCAGCCGATCGACTGCCAGGTCGCCCAGCCGGTGACCAGCGAGGTGAACAGCACGTCGTTGCCGTTGAGCGGCTCGGGGTTGCGCCAGGCCGAGAACGCGCCGAGGGCGAGCCCGGCGGTCGCGCCGCCCATCGCGCCGATCCGCCACGCGTCGCCGCGGCTGCGCGCCTGCGGGTCGGCGAGCAGCCCGATGCCTGTGCCGATCACGCCGCCGAGCGCCATGCCGGCGGTGCTGCCGAACAGCACGTCGCCGGGGGGCTCTACCGCCGCGGCGAGCCCGTAGGCAGCGAGCGTGCCCAGCGCGAGCCCCGTGGCGGCGGTGCCGCGGGGCTCGTCCAGGGGGAGGAGCGCGCCGATGCCGGTGCCGTACGTCGCCCCGATCAGCAACATCCAGCCGTGCCGCGGCCCGAGTTGGATCCGTGGCGCGACGAGGTGGCCGGCCACCGTGCCGACCCCCATCCCGACGCCGGTGGCGAGCACCGCGCCGCGGCTCCCGCCGCCGCTGCTGATCAGGGTGTCGGTCATCGTGCCGGAAGCCAGCGCCAGCATGGTGGCGAAGCCCGCGGCCTCCATGCTGTCGAGCACCGTGCCGCGGTGGAGTTTTCGCATCCCATAGCCCAGCCCGAAGCCAAGGAACTCACCGCCCAGGCCGCCGAGCCAGCTGCCCGTGGTGCGGTCGGAGGCCAGCGCGTCGCCGATCAGGGCGCCGGACGCGATCCCGAGGGTGCCGGTCGTGGTGAGGAACGCGGCGTCCGCGGCCTCCATCGGCCAGGTGCGACCGATCGCCCAGCCCGCGGTGCCGCCCGCCGCGGCACCGGTGATCACGCCGAGCCCGGCGAGCTCGGCGCGGCCGAGGTAGCCGACGACGCCCAGGCCGTAGCCCAGCGCGACCGCGCCGCCGCCCGCGAGCCACCAGGTGCCGTCGCGCGTGACCTGCCGGTCGACCTCCGCGAGGCGATCGGGGAACGCGGTGCGCATCGTGTCGAGCATCGCCTCGCGCAGCGGTCCGGGGACACGGCGCCCCCGCAGCGTGGCGACGATCACGTCGGCCCCCTCCGTCGCGCCGGAGCGCCCGATCGCGGTCGCGGCCGCGATCCGAACCGCGGTCGGGACCTGTCGATCGGCGACCCAGCGGGCCAGGGGCTGTAGACCGCTCTCGTAGGCACCGAGCGCGAGCGCAGCGGCGACCGCGACGGGCTCTGATCGGGTCTCGCCCGCATGCGCGAGGGGCGCTACGGCCCGGGGATCACCGAGGGCGCCGAGGCGCTCCGCGCCCTCCACCCCGGTCTCCTCGGCGATCAGCAGCAGCAACGCCCCCAGCAGATCCCGATCGGCCTCGGCGCTGCGATCGACGTGGCTGCGGAGCGCCGTCGCGATGGCGTCGATCTCCTCGGGGTGTGCGGTCGCCAGGCGCAGGCAGACCTCGACCTCGCGGCCGCTCGCGGCCTCGGCGCATTGCTGCGCGGCGCTCGGGCTCGGGGTGGCCGGAGCCTCGGATGCCTCGGGCGCCTCGGGGACCCCAGGGGATTCGGCCGACGCGACGTTCAGCAGCAGCCAGAGCCAGATCATCGACGTCCCCTCGGGGTTCCAGGCGCCGCTAGTGTACCTGCGCGCACGTCCTGGCGTGGTCGTCTACCCGCCACGTCGGCACGGAGCCATCGACGAGCACCGTGCAGCGCCAGGGGGGCTGCGCCTCGACGCTTAGCAGGTGCGTGCCCTGCGGGATGGTGATCGCCTTGCGGTGCGTGATCGCGCCCCATGGCGCGCGGACGCCGAGCTCGGGAGGGTCGAGGACGAAGGTGACGGTTCCCGTGAGGGGGATCGCCGGGGGCGCCGAGGCTACGGGCGCGGGCGTCGGGCGCACCGCGGCGCGGGGCGCGGGGGGCGCGGGCTCCTGGCGCTGTACCGTGGGGGGTGGCTCGTCCGCGAGCGACTGCGGCGCTTCGGCGGTCGCGCTCGCCGGAACGCTCGGCTCCGGCGGCGCGGCGGGGCGGGCCGCGACGGCGCGCGTGGCCGGCGGCGCGCGGTACAGCCGCGGCACCGTGAAGCCCAGCGCC
>CAYQSE010000229.1:0-9460 GCA_964419905.1 uncultured Enterobacteriaceae bacterium | reverse complement strand
GGCGAGCACTACGCGGTCGCCCGCGCGGTGCAGGTCGTGCTCCAGCGCTACAAGGAGCTCCAGGACATCATCGCCATCCTCGGCATGGACGAGCTCTCCGACGAGGACAAGCTCACCGTCGAGCGCGCGCGCAAGCTCGAGCGCTTCCTCTCGCAGCCGTTCCACGTCGCCGAGATCTTCACCGGCTCGCCGGGCATCTACGTCAGCAAGGACGAGACGGTCCGCGGGTTCAAGGAGATCCTCGAGGGCAAGCACGACGCGCTGCCCGAGGGCGCGTTCTACATGGTCGGCACGATCGACGACGTGATCGAGAAGGCCCGCAAGATGGCGGCCGAGGCCTAGTCCAGGCAGGTCCGGACCCCAGGAGACCCGATGGCTGATCTGAACGTGAGCGTGGTGACCCCAGAGCGCGAGGTCTACAGCGGCCCCGCGAGCGAAGTGCGGGTTCCGGGCTGGGAGGGCGAGTTCGACGTCCTCCCCGGCCACGATCTCGTGCTCGCGCTGATGCGGGGCGGCATCATCCACATCGCCTCGCCGCAAGGTGCCCTGCGCTACATCGTGGGCCGCGGCTTCGCCGAGGTCTCGGGCGATCTGGTGACGGTGCTGACCGACTCGTGCGCCTCGGCAGACGACGTCGACAAGTCCGCCGCGCTGGCCGACCTCGCCAGCGTCGAGAAGGTGCTCGGCGAGAGCTCTGCCGACACGCCGGCGTGGGACGCCGCGATTGAACAGCGCGAGATCCTGCAGGCCCGCCTGAACGCCTGAGTCGCGACGCGTCTCGGGCCTCCTGGCCCCACCCTGGCCGATGACGAGCGGTTCCGCACGCGATGCGGAATCGCTCGTGTTACGTTGGGGTTCGCTTGCGTGGACGGTCCCGAGGCCAGCTTGCTCCCCCTCCTCCTCACCCTGTTGCTGCATGTGCCTGCCTTCGCGCAGATGGACGGTCTGACCCGCCAGGCGGAGTACGATCGTCTCGGGCACGAGATGCGCTCCCGCGCACAGCGGAACGCGTGGGACGGCGTGGAGCGCTCCTACCTGGCGCTGCTCGAGACGAACATCCCGCTGTCCGCCGAGCAGCACTACTACGGCGCGCAGGCCGCGCAGGCCGCAGGCGACGTGTCGAGCTCGCGCGAGCGCGTCCTGCGCGCGCTCGAGGTCGCCGAACTCCAGGAGTACAAGGATCTGATCCACCGGATCGACATGACGTACGGGCCGGTCAGCCTGAAGGGCGATCCAGGCCGGGTGGGGCTCTCGGTCGAGCAGCTCCCCTTCGATCCGGGGCAGGCTGCGGCCGTCCAGTTTGCCCAGCGCAAGGTCGAGGAGACCGGCGCGTTCGAGGGGCTGCTGCCCGCCGGGGCGTACACGTTCGGCACGCTCTCGCTCAAGGTGCGCCCCGGCGTCCACACCGAGCGCATCGACGTGCGGACCGACCGCTACATGCGCAAGCTGGACCGCCTCGAGCGCAAGGAGTAGGCCTCTCCGAGGCAGAGACGCGCGGGTCGGGATAGCAGCCCGCCATGCCTGTCCCGCTCCACATCGTCTCGGGCTTCCTCGGCACCGGAAAGACCACCGCGCTGCGCGACCAGCTCACGCGGCGGCGCGGTGAGCGCGTCGCGGTGCTGGTCAACGACTTCGGCGAGGCGTCGATCGACCAGGCGATGGTCGAGGACGCGGGCACGTTCGCGCTGCGCGAGGTCGCCGGCGCGTGCGTGTGCTGCACCGCGCCGGAGGGGTTCACCGACGCGCTCGGTGCGCTGCTCGACGAGGTCGGCGCCGAGCGGATCTTCATCGAGCCGACGGGGCTCGCGCGGCCCGCCGACCTGATCGACACGTTGTTGCGTGGGCCGCACCGCGACCGGATCGCCCTGCAGCCCGTGATCGTGCTGATCGATCCGGAGACGTTCGATCCCGAGGCGACCGACGTCGCCTCGCTGGTGCGAGACCAGGCCGAGGCGGCCGACGTGCTGATCGCGAACCGCGTCGATCTGGCCAGCCACGCTGCCCTCGCCCGGTTCGACGCGTGGGCAGAAGCGCGCTGGCCGCGGCCGCTCGGCGTGTGGCGCACGACGCACGGGCGACTGCCCGAGGCGGCGCTCTCGTGGCCCGAGGGCGAGGGGTTGCGCGCGCCGCGCCACGCGCACCACGACCACGACCACGACCACGGGCACGACGACATGGTCGCGCGCTCGCTGCGCTGGTCTGCCGACGTGCTCTTCGACAGGGATCGGCTCGGCGATGCGCTCGCCCGGCTCGCCACCGGTCAGGCCGGTGCGCCGCTGGCACGGCTCAAGGGGTTGTTCCGCACGCCCGAGGGCGTATGGCTGCTCGAGATCGCCGGCGGGCGCGTGCACGAGCGACCCACCAGCTTCCGACGCGACAGCCGGGTGGACGTGATCGTACGCGGCGCCGACCGCGCGCCGCTGGATCGCGCCGCCGCATGGCTGGAGGACGCGGTGTGCACGCCCGAGGAGCGCGCGACCGACGCGGCGCGCGTCGAGGTCGTGCTCCCGTCCGGCGCGCGGCATCGCCTGGACCGCACGGCGCTCGCTGCCCTCTCCGACGGCGTGCCCGACGTGGCCGTGCTCATCCCGAAGCGACGCGGCACCGCCGCGCGTGTGGCAGCGCTCCTCGCGGCCCTCGACGCCCCGGCAGACGCCGAGGTCGTGGTCGTCGCCGCGGACGGGTATGCCACGCCGCCCGTGCCGGTGTCTGCGCTCCACCCGGGTCTGCTCGTGCACACGCTCGACGAGGGCGCGCTGCCGGTCGACCAAGGGGGGCCCTTCCGACTGCTGATCCCCGGAGACGCCGGACCCGGCGGACCCTGCGCGAACGTGAAGGGCGTGGTGAAGATCGTACTGCGATCCGCGCTGCCGCCCGCTGCCCAGCCCGATCCTGCGTGGTAGTGTCCCCCCGGAGGATGCCTGCATGGGCGAGATCGGGCTCCGTGTAGGCCCCTTCGAGATCGTCGAGGAGGCAGAGGCGCCCGAGCCGGGACGCTTCTTCCTCGCGCGGCGCGTCGGTGAGACCCGCCGGCAGCCCACCGAGGTGCTCGTCAAGCTGCCGGGCGAGGACGGCCATCCGGATCGGGCGGGGCTCGCCGCCGAGTTCGAGCGCTTGCGCGTGCTCGCAGACGGGCGCGTGCCGGGTCCGGTCGGCTACTTCGAGGGCGTCGGCGCGCTGGCGATCAGTCGCGTGCAAGGGCTGCCGCTGGCGCGACTGGTTCCCGAGCCCGAGGAGCGACGCCTCGCCGTGGGACTCGCCACCTGGCTCGACGTCGCGGTCGACATCGCCGAGACCATCCACAACGCCCACAACAAGGGGATGGTGCACGGTCACCTCGACCCGCACCACCTGTGGATCGCCGCCGACGGTCGCCTGTGGGTGTGGGGGTTCGGGCCGGGACCGACCGTGGACGCGGCCCCCCCTTGGCTCCCCCCCGAGCGGGCGCAACAGCTCGCGCCGACCGCCTCCACCGACCAGTGGAGCCTGGCTGCACTGCTCGTCGGCGTGCTCGTCGGCGCGCCGCCCTGGGGAGGGCCGGAGCCGCGCGCCCAGGCGCTGCTCGGCACGACGGAGTCGTGGCTGGACCCCGTCGCGCGCGCGTGGCCCGGCCTCGCCCGGGTGCTGCGCAAGATGCTCGATCCGGCGCCCGGCCACCGGTATCCCACCATCCAGTCCGCGCGTCAGGAGCTGCTCGCGCAGCTTCGGCTCGCGAGCGGGGTCTCGGAGCGACGGACCATCGGGAGTTGGGTCGCGAGCGTGAGCGGGCAGCCGATCCCCGACGACGCGGACGCGGATACCTCGGAGCGCGCGCTCCTCGACCCGGTCGAGGCGATGGACGACGAGGCGACGATGATGGTCGACCCCGCTCAGCTCCAGCGGGAGATCGACGCGCTGCGCGCCTCACGCAGCGCCGAACCGTCGCCCGTGCGCGACGAGGGGCCGGAGCGGGAGGCCCCCGATCCCGGCCCGGCCCAGTCCACTTGGCCCGGCTCCCACGACGAGGCCGCCGCGGATCAGGAGCACACCGTGATGTTCTCGGATCGCGCGTTCCACGACGATCCGATACGGCCCGAGGACGTCGAGCACGACACCGACATGAACCGAAGGCTGGACGAGGGGATCATCCACGAGGACGACGAGGACTCGATGGTGCGCACCATGGACCGCTCGGCGGTGCCGTTTCGCGGCGAGGTCCACGAGCCCAGCGGGGTAGGGCTGCCGCCCCTCGACCTGCCGATCGACGACCCGACCGCCGAGCGCTACCAAGTGCCGATGTACGTCGACGACGACGAGGAGAGCGGCCCCTACCACCGGCCGATCGACATCGCCGAGATCGACACCGCGCCGAACGAATCGCTGCACGGCGTGCCCTCGCCGCTGCCACTCCCCCCACGTCCGCTCTCACCGCCCGAGAAGCTCGCCAGCGGCCTGCTCGTGACGCTCGCGGCGCTGGTCCTGGTGTGGGCGCTCGTGCAGGCGCTCTGATGCGTCGGGTCGCGCCAGGCGTCGCGGTCGTGCCGGTGCGCACGCCCACGCTGCCGCCCGCGACGCACACGAACACCTGGATCGTCGGCGACGGCGAGCTGACGGTGTTCGATCCGGCGTCGCCGTGGGAGGACGAGCAGGGGCGGCTCGCGCAGGCGCTGACGGCCCGGGTGGCCGAGGGTGAGCGCGTCGCTCGGATCGTGCTCACCCACCACCACGCCGATCACGTAGGCGGCGCGGAGGCCCTGAGGCGTCAGTTCCCCGACGCGCCCATCCTGGCGCACCCGCGCACCACCGCGCTCGTCGCCGACGCGATCCGGGTGGATCGCTCGTGGGAGGACGGCGAGGCCTTGGACTGCGGCGGGCGGCGCCTCGTCGCGACGTTCACGCCCGGCCACGCGCCCGGGCACCTCGTGTTCCAGGACGCGGACAGCGGCGTGACGATCGCCGGCGACATGGTGGCCGGTGTCGGGACGATCCTGATCGACCCGCGCGACGGCGACCTCGGCGAGTACCTCGACTCGCTCGCGCGGCTCCGGGCGCTGGCCCCCACGCTGCTGCTGCCGGCGCACGGCGAGCCGCTCGACGCGCCCGACGCGCTGCTCGCCTTTTACATCGCGCACCGACATCAGCGCACGGCGCAGATCCGCGACGCGCTGCTGCGCGACGGTCCCTCGACGCCCGACGCGCTCGCGCCCACGATCTACCCCGAGCTCCCGCCGATCGCGTGGCCGCTCGGCGCCGCGCAGATCCACAGCCACCTCCGCTGGATGAACGCGCACGGTCTCGCGCACCCGCTCGACGACGGCCGCTGGCGCGGATGACACGACGGTCGGGTGACGGCCGGACGACCAAGGTCGACGGCCGTCACCCTCCACGGGGCACGCGTCTGCGAAAGATCGTCCTCGGAGCGTGATCGCGACCTCGGCGCGGCGCTTGCTTCGGGCGGGCCCCACCTGGAGGTCCGCGATGATCCTGTTCGTCCTTCCCTGGCTGCTCGCCTGCGCGCCCACGCCCGAGCGCATCGAGCACGCACCGCCCGAGCCCGTCATCTTCCACGGCGATCCGCCAGATCGGCCCGAGCACGACGCGGTGGTCGCGCTGCTGCCGCGCACGCGCGACGGCGTGCACCCCGTCCCGTTCTGCAGCGGCGTGCTCGCGGGCGAGCGGCTCGTGCTGACCGCCGCGCACTGTGTCGAAGACCTGGCCGCGGGCAGCGTGCTCGTCTACTTCGGCGACGAACCCACGACCGATCCTCGGTTCTCCGAGCGCCTGCACGCGGTCGAGGCGCTGAAGGTCCACCCGGGCTGGGATCCCGCCCGGCTGACGAGCGATCTCGCGGCGCTGCGCCTTCGGCACGCGCCCGACGCCCACTGGCCCCGCATCGCGCCGATGCCGGAAGAACACGGCTTCGGCGAGGCCGATGTCGGGCGCCTGGTCGACATCGCGGGCTTCGGCTTCCAGGAGGACGGGGCGTACGGCAGCAAGCGCCACGTCGAGGTGCCGATCGCCGGCTTCGGCTGCGCGAGCGTCGGCGCGTGCGGGAGCCTCCCACACCACCCCGACACCCAGGTCGCCTACCGGCAGCCGGGCCCGCCCGCCAACGGCGGCCCGTGCAACGGCGACAGCGGCGGCCCGCTGTTCGTGGCGCGCGGCGACGCGGTGTACGTCGGCGGGCTCACCTCGTATGGCAGCGCCCACTGCGAGGGGTTCGGCGTCAGCACGCGGCTGGACGCGTTCGCGGACTGGCTGCGCGACCCGTTCGCTCCGCCGTCGCTGCCGCTGGAGTCGGGGCTCGGGTTCACGCTCAACGAGATCCACCCCGATCCGGTGGGCCCCGACACCGACCAGGAGTGGGTCGAGGTGCTCAACCTCGAGGACGCGCCGCTCTCGGCGCGTGGGTGGGCGCTCCGCGACGCCGCCGGTCACGTCGTGCCGCTCCCCGACGTCGTCGTCGCGCCCGGCGCCGCGCTGGTCGTCGTGGGCACGCTCTACCTGAACAACGGCGCCGAGACCCTCGAGCTGCTCACGCCCGAGGGTGTGCGCCTCGAGTCGGCGCGGTGGGACGCCACCTCCGAGGGCGTCAGCCTGAACCGCCGCGTCGAGGGCGACTGGGAGGCGCCGTTCGTGCCCCACCCCGAGGTGCCGGGCGCCGTAGGGTCCAGCTCGCCGGGCACACGGGTCGACGGGACGCCCTGGTGATCGCCAGCTGGCCGCCACGGCCCGTCCGACGCGTTACCCGGCGGCGATGATCGCATTCAGCAATGTCACGAAGCAGTACGGCGGCCAGATCCTGTTCGTGGGCGCCTCGTTCCAGATCGATCCGGGCGAGAAGATCGGGCTCGTCGGCGCGAACGGCGCCGGCAAGTCCACGATCTTCCGGATGATCCTCGGCGAGGAGTCCCCGGACGAGGGCAACGTCGAGGTCCCTCGCAAGCTGATCATCGGCTGCTTCCGCCAGGACGTCGGCGACTGGCGTGGGCGCTCCGCGCTCGACGAGACGATCGCAGGCGCGGGCGAGGTCGCCACCCTCGGCGAGCAGCTCGCGCACCTCGAGGCGCGCCTCGAGGACCACGAGGCGGACGACTTCGACCGCGTGCTCGAGCGCTACGGCGACGTGCAGGCCCGGTTCTCGGACCTCGGCGGCTACGAACTCGAGGCCCGCGCCGCGACCATCCTCGCCGGTCTCGGGCTGACGCCGGGGCAGATCGAGGGCGACGTCGGGGCGCTGTCGGGCGGGTGGAAGATGCGGGTCGCGCTCGCGAAGATCCTGCTGCAGCGCCCCGAGGTGATGCTCCTCGACGAGCCCACGAACTACCTCGACATCGAGTCGATCCTGTGGCTCGAGACGTTCCTGCGCGACTACCCGGGCACGGTGGTGATGACCTGCCACGACCGCGACGTGCTCAACCGCGTCGTGCGCCGCATCGTCGAGATCGACGGCGGCGAGGTCCGCTCGTACTCCGGCGACTACGACTTCTACGAGGCGCAACGCACGCTCGACGCCGCCCAGCGCGAGGCCGCCTACGAGCGCCAGCAGGCGATGCTCGCCAAGGAGATCCGGTTCATCGAGCGGTTCCGGGCGCAGCCGTCCAAAGCGTCCCAGGTGCAGAGCCGCGCGAAGAAGATCGACAAGATCGAGCGGCTCGAGCCGCCGCCGCGGATCATCGAGCGGAACTTCGACTTCCGGACGTGCGCGCGCTCGGGCGACGAGGTGGTCAAGATCCGCGGGCTGCGCAAGGCGTATGGCGACAAGGTCGTGCACGCGGGGCTCGATCTGCTCGTCCGGCGCGGCGAGCGGTGGGCGGTGATGGGCGAGAACGGCACCGGCAAGACCACGCTGCTCAAGCTGATCGCCGGCGTCAGCCAGCCCGACGACGGCGAGGTGTCGATCGGCGCCAGCGTCGATCTCGCCTACTTCGCGCAGCACCAGATGGAGCAGCTCGACGCGAACCGCACCGTCCTGCAAGAGCTGGAGGCGTTCGCCCCGATGACGGGGCAGGGCGTCCTGCGCAACCTCGCCGGCGCGTTCTCGTTCAGCGGCGACGACGTCGACAAGCCGATCCCGATCCTGTCCGGCGGCGAGAAGGCGCGGCTGGCGCTCGCGAAGATCCTGTTCGCCGCGCCGAACCTGATGGTGCTCGACGAGCCCACCAACCACCTCGACCTGGTGACGAAGCGCGCGCTGGTGAAGGCCCTGCAGGGCTTCGAGGGCACGCTGGTGTTCGTGAGCCACGACCGCACGTTCCTCCGCGCGCTCGCGACCCGGGTGCTCGAGCTCGACGCGGGCACGCCGCGCGTGTTCCAGGGCTCGTATGCCGAGTACGTCACCGCGACCGGGCGCGAGGCGCCCGGCATGCGCGCGATCGCGTAGCCCGCCCCGAGACCGACACGAATCGGTCCGTTTCTTGCAGGAAACGGTGTTGGGAGGACACCATGAGACCGATCGCCTTCCTGTGGATGTGGCCCGCGCTCGCCCTCGCCGGCGCGGCGCCGATGGAGCGGGCAACCGAGGCCACCCCCTACGGAGGCCTCGATCCCCTGGAGATCGTCACCGAGCCCTACTTCACCGAGATGGCGCGGTGGCATGCGCTGTCTCAGCGCGCCGGGCTGCAGGTCGAGCTGCCCGACGGCTGGGTGTTCGTGCACAGCGTGCCGGCGTGGGCGGCCACCGGCGACCTGTCCGCGATCAGCGCGGACGGAACGATGCTGGTGCGCTACTCCGTCATCCCGCACGACTCGCTGCGCATGGCCTGGGAGACCCAGGTCCCCGGCGCGATCGAGGATCCGAACACGCTGCGCGAGGGGCACCTCACGAGCCTGCTCACCTTCCTCACGGTCGACGGGGCGCCGGTTCCCGAGCCGGTGGTGATGACGCCACGCGCCGCGGCGCGCGCGTACCGCGCCGACTGGGCCGCCACCGCCAGCGTCGCCAAGGTGTGCGAAGAGGCGCGGTCGTCGTTCCATCAGGCACACGTCGTCGCGATCCACAAGCGCGACATCGCCGACGCCTGGATCATCGTCCTGCACGACGGCGCGTCGAAGGCGGCGCTGGACCAGGCCGTGTCGACGATGAAGTTCCTGCCCCGTCTCACGCACTGAGCCGCACCGGCCGGTGGGGCGCTCGGTCGGCCGGGACGGCCGACCCACGGATGGGGATGAGGCACACCCCAACACGGGAGGCTTCGCCCCCCGTGGCCGTGGGCCGGCCGTCTCGGCCGGCCGCGTCCTGCCGCCTCAACCACGGGCGCCACCCAAAGCCCCGTGGGCCGGCCGTCTCGGCCGGCCGCGTTCAGGCGGGCCGCCGACCGGAGCGACTGCCGGCGATCGCCCCAGCCCTGCCAGCGCCCCGAACGGGCACCGGCAAGGGCACGTGCATGGGCAAGGGAGGAGCACCGCGCGCTACGCGCGACGGCTCCTAGGACGGCCATACCAGTTCGGCCAATCCAGGCGCGAGGCGCGGGCTACGGGC
>CAYQSE010000228.1:2652-9485 GCA_964419905.1 uncultured Enterobacteriaceae bacterium | reverse complement strand
GCACAACCTCCGCCGAGGCGGATGATGCGGCCGGCCGAGACGGCCGGCCCACGGAGTGGCTGCCCGACAGCGTTCGACGCGATCAGCCGGCGGAGGCGAAGCAGCCGGCAGCGTTCGTGCTGGCACATGCCCGAGCCGGCACAACCTCCGCCGAGGCGGATGATGCGGCCGGCCGAGACGGCCGGCCCACGGATTGTGGGCCCGACAGCGCTCACTTCGAGTTCGCCGAGGCAGAAGATGAGGCGGCCGGCCGAGACGGCCGGCCCACGGATTGTCGGGTCGGGTCAGGTGCGGATGGTCTTGAGCGCGAACTCGAACAGGTCGGGCCGCCGGTCGAGCCGTGGCTTCACCGAGCCCTGGTGGACCGCCCGCCGCAGCGCCAGCAGGTCGAGATCGCAGGTGATGACCTGCTCGACGCAGGGCTCCGCTTCCACTCGGATGCCGTCCCGCGCGAACGCATAGTCCGACGGGGTCAGCACCGCCGAGCGCGCGTACTGGATGTCCATGTTCTCGGTCTGCGGGAGGTTGCCGACCGTGCCCGCCATCGCGACGTAGACCTGGTTCTCGATGGCGCGCGCGTGGGCGCAGTAGCGCACCCGGTAGTACGCCTGCCGATCGTCGGTGCAGAACGGCACGAACACGATCTCGGCGCCCTGGTCGACCATCGCGCGGACCATCTCGGGGAACTCGACGTCGTAGCAGATCGCGATGCCGATCCGGGCCTTGGGCGTGTCGAACACACGCACGACGTCGCCGCCGGTCACCCCCCACCAGCGCTTCTCGTTCGGGGTGACGTGGATCTTGCTCTGCCGCCACTTGCGCCCGGTCGGCGTGTACAGCGTGGCGACGTTGAGGATGCGGTCGCCGTCGGCGATCGGATGGCTACCGCCGATGATGTGGATGTCATGGTCGCGCGCGAGCCCGACGAACAGCTCGTCGAGGTCGTCGGTGTAGGTCGTGAGCTGGCGGATCGCCTCTACGGGCGTCTTCACGTCGATGAACGACATGAGCTGGGCGGTGAGCAGCTCGGGGAACAGCACGAAGTCGGCGCGGTAGCCCGCGGCCACGTCCACGAAGTAGCTGACCTGGTTCGCGAACTCCTCGAACGAGGTGATCGCGCGCATCTCGTACTGTACGCAGGTGACACGCACCTTGTCGGCCTTGTCGGCCTGCGGCACCCACTCGGGGTTCAGCCACTGCAGCAGTGACGCGTTGTCGCGGCTGCGGCGGTCCTTGAGATAGTTCGGGAGGACCTTCTCGAGGGTGAAGCCCTGCGAGAGCTGGAACGAGAGCACCGTGTCCTTGAGCTCACCGGCCTCGACCCGGCGCGCATACTCCTCGGGCGCGATCTTCTTCGCGAAGCGGCCGTAGTCGTAAAGCCGCCCGCCGAGCAGGATCCGACGCAGGTTGAGGTTCGCGCACAGCCGTCGACGCGCCTCGTACAGCGTCGAGGCGATGCCTTGCCGGCGGTAGTCCGGGTGCACGTAGACGTCGGCTCCGTACAGCGTGTCGCCGGTGGGGTCATGGTTGTTGAACCAGCCGCCGTCGGTGATCCCCTGGTAGGTGTGCGGCCGCAGCGGATCGCGGCCCATGTCGACGATCAACGTGCTGATCGCCCCGACGATCTGGTCGTCCGTCTCTGCGACGAGCTGCCCTTCCGGGAACAGCTCGATGTGGCTGTGCAGATGCTCTGCGCTCCACACGACGTTGTCCTCGGCGAGGGTCGGGTAGGAGAGTCGGTTGAGGGCGACGAGCGCCTCGATGTCGCCGGCCGTCGCGCTGCGGAGTGTGAGCACGAGGCCGCTGGAAGTCTGGAGCTGAAAGGGATGCATCCAAACTCCTTAGCCCGTCCGAGTACACTCGGCGGCAGGAGGCTCCCCGGTGGGACTCACGAGACAGCGCATCTGGGAGCTGATCGACGGGCTCGACCCCAAGGATCGCTGGGGCGGCAACATCAGCGCGGGTCTGCTCGTGCTGATCTTCTTCAACGTGGTCGCGGTCATCCTCGAGACGGTCGAGAGCTACCGTGTGGCGTGGTCGACGCAGTTCATGGCGTTCGAGATCTTCAGCGTCGCGGTGTTCTCGGTCGAGTACCTGCTCCGACTGTGGAGTTGTACGACGCAGCCGGCCTTCCAAGGGGCGCTTCGTGGCCGCATCCGGTACGCGCTCACCCCGATGGCGCTGATCGACCTGCTCGCGATCCTGCCGTTCTACCTGCCGCTGCTCGTCGCCGGTCTCGACACTCGCATGCTCCGCGCGCTGCGGTTGATGCGGCTGTTCCGCCTGTTGAAGATAGGCCGCTACGCCGAGACCATCCGGGTGATGGGGCGGGTGATCGCGTCGCGGAAGGAGGAGCTCCTGATCAGCGCGTTCACGCTGCTGATCGCGCTGCTCGTCGCGTCGAGCCTGATGTACTACATCGAGCGCGATGCACAGCCCGACGCGTACGGCAGCATCCCCGACGCGATGTGGTGGGCGGTGATCACGCTCACCACGGTGGGCTACGGCGACGTCCACCCGATCACGCCGCTCGGCAAGGCGGTGGCGACCGGCATCGCGATCGTCGGGGTGGGGCTGTTCGGCTTGCCCGCTGCGATCATCGCCTCCGGCTTCCTCGACGAGATCCAGCAGCGCCTTCGCGCGGAAGACGCTGCGCGACGCGACGCGCGCCACGAGGCGCTGGTCCGCGCCGCCGAGCAGGGCGTTTGTCCCTCGTGTGGGCAGAGCGTGGCGACGCACGCGGCAGGGCCCACGCCGCCGGCCCCCTCCGATCCGTCCTAAGCTGGGTTCGTCTTCCACGGAGCGTGCGCCATGGAGTTCTCGCGGGAACAACAGTTCATCATCACCGGCTCGGTGCTGACGCTCGCCGCGATCGGCGTCGCGAGCGCGCTGGCATGGACCAGCTCGATCATGGTGCCGTTCGTGCTCTCGATCCTGGTGTCCTACCTCGTCGGACCGCTCGTCGACCTGCTCCAGCAACGCCTTCGCGCGCCGCGCTGGGCGGCCGTCCTGACCGCGCTGTTCGTGATCGCGGCGGGCAGCACCCTGCTCGTGCTGCTGCTGTGGACCTCGATCAAGGGCCTCGCGGTGAACTACGAGCTCTACGCGCAGCGCTTCGCAGAGCTCGGGCGCGCGGCGCAAGGGTTGCTGGAGCGCCTGCCGCCGGCCTGGGTCCCGCCGGAGTGGACCGCCGACGAGCTCGACGTCGACGCGGTGCTCGCGAACCTCGACATCACGCCGCTGCTCGGCACGCTCGGCAACACGGCGGGCGGCCTGTTCCAGACGATGTCGCTGCTCGTCGCGAACGGGCTGCTGGTCACCTTGTTCTCGGTCTACCTGATCAGCGGGCGCCAGCCGGGAGAGGCGCGCACCGGCGTCATCGGTGAGATCGACGCGCAGATCCGCCGCTTCCTCATCACCAAGTTCTTCACCTCGTTCGTCACCGGCTTCCTGGTGTGGGCGATCCTCGCGCTGCTCGGGCTCGATCTCGCGCTCGTGTTCGGGGTGCTCGCGTTCCTGCTGAACTTCATCCCGAGCGTCGGCTCGGTGATCGCGACGCTGCTTCCGCTGCCGATCGCCCTGATGCAGTTCGACTCGTGGCTCGCGATCTCGGCGACGCTCGTGCTTCCGACCATCGTGCAGTTCACGATCGGCAACGTGGTCGAGCCGAAGATCATGGGCGACTCGCTCGACATGCACCCGATCACGGTGCTCACCACCCTGATCTTCTGGGGCCTTCTGTGGGGGCCGGTGGGCATGCTGCTCGCGACGCCGATGATGGTGGTGGTGAAGATCGTGATGGCCCGCTTCGAGACCACGCGCCCCCTGGCCGAGCTGCTCGCGGGGCGGGTCGCCTTCGGGGATTAGGCGAACGGCCCGCCGTGGACGCAGGTGGGCCGCAGCGGGCACGATGGGCACACGGTCGGGTCGTGTCGCCGTGTACACGCGCCGGAGATGCCGAGGTGGGCCAGCGCGAAGTCGAACCGGATCGGATCCTCCGCGTCGAGCGTGCGGAGGTTGCGCGTCACCTCGAGCGCGGTGCGCCAGGACGCGTCGGAGCGCGCGGTGAGACCGATCAACCCTGCGATTCGCGTCGTGTGGGTGTCCATCGGCATCACCAGCGCCGACGGCGGGAGGCTGCGCCACAGGCCCAGATCGACGCCCTCGCGCGTGGGCCGCACCATCCATCGCAGGTACATGTTCCACCGCTTGCAGGCCGAGCCGTCCGCAGGCGACGGGAGGAACATGCGCAAGCCGCGCGGCAGGTCCGTGAACGTCTGCGCGGCGACCCCGCAGGACGACGCGGCCTCGATCGCCGCAGCGCGAAGCGTCGTCACCGCGGCAGCGAGCGCCGGCCCAGCGTCGGCGTGCTCGGAACGCCACGGGAACAGCGGCTCCAGGCCGCCGTGCGCCGCGATCACGCGGCGCAGCGTGGCCGCGAGGAGGACGAGATCGACGCCGCGATTCCACCGGTAGGTGAGCGGGAGGAGGGGCGTCGCGTCCCGCTCCGGCTCGAAGCCCTCGATCCACGCGCGGGGCCCACCACGCGCGTCCGCCGCTGCGAGCACCGCGGCGATCACGGGTCCGAACAGGTCGACACGCCCATACGCCAGCGACGCGGCGAACAGCCCGGCGAGCTCGGCGTCGCGCGGGTCGGTGTATCGACGCGCGAACCGGATCGGATCGACCGCGAGGTGTGTCGCGGCGTCCAGCGCGCCGACCAGCCCGTCGAGGTGGCGGGAGAGCAGCGCCCGACGCCGCTCGTCGAGCACCGTCGCTTCGACCGCCATCCCACCTCCTCGCATCGGGATACGCGCCAACGCGCGGTCCCGCAACCGGGTTCGTGACCGGAAATCACAGCCGGGCGCCTCATCGGGGGGCTAGATGAGAGCGCATGCCTCCCTTGGAGTCCTCGTGATGCGTCCGCTGCTGCTCTTGCTCACCGTGCTGATCTCGGTCGTCGCGCTGCCGGCGCGCGCGATGGTGCCCGTCGCCGAGGGCCTGATCTGGAAGTGGGGCGAGGGGGTCGAGCGCACCTGGGTGATCGAGAACGAGGTGCAGCTCCCGGCGTACATCTGGGTGATGGCCGAGTTCAACAAGGAGGCGCGGCTGCTCGCGTTCGCCACCCGGATGGTGGTGACCTGCAAGGAGGGGCGCCCCTACAGCAAGCGGGCCACAGAGGTCGACTGCCGCATCGACGACTTCGCGATGAAGGGCGCCGCGGTCGAAGGCGATCGCGGGCTGCTCCTCCCGATCCTCGACGAGGTCGACACGCGGCTGACCGGCGCGACCCTCCAGGTGATCCTCCGCCATGACGGTCGGGTCACGAACATCGCGCTGCACGGGACACCGAAGTCGAATCGGCGCGTGAACCTGATGCAAGAGACGATGCGCCTGATCCTCTCCCGCGCGATCGTCGGCTTCGACCTCCATCTCCCGAAGAACGGCGCCGCGCCCGACGGGGTGTGGGCCGAGTTCGGCGGGATGCTGATGAGCGCGCCCACCGATCGCGGCAGCCAGGGCTCGGCCGAGACCGCCCACCTGGTCGAGCGGGTCGACGGCGACCTCGCGGTCATCGAGTCGGCGGGGCGCGGCATGATCGTGCCGGCAGAGGACGGCTCGGTGCACCGCAACTTCTTCGACACGAGGCTCGAGGCGGTGGCGGTGTTCGACCTGAAGCAGGGGATGCTGCGCGAGCGGGTGTGGTCGGCGTTCGGCACGCCGACCGCCTCGTCGACGATCACGGTGGGGGGCGCGGGCATCCAATACCTGCAGTCCGGCAAGATCCGCGCGCTCGACCCCGGCGCGCCGCGCCCCGATCTGGGCCCGAACATCGAGGTGTTGCCGCCCGATCCGTCGGTCGACAGCGCGATCCACAGCTGGGCGCCGCTGAGCGGGACGCCGCGATGAGCGGGCGGCTCGATCCGACGCTGCGCGCGCTGCTGGTCTGCCCGCTGTGCCGCGGTGAGCTGGCGGATGTGCCCGACGGGCTGCTGTGCGCGGCTGAGGGCCTGGTGTTCCCGATCGAGGACGGGATCCCGTTGATGGTCCGAGAGCGCGCGCGGAAGGCCCGCGCCGACGAGACGGGGCGCGCCGGCGCGTGAGGGTGCTGCACGTCGACACCGCGCGCGAGTGGCGCGGCGGCCAGACCCAGCTCCTCCACCTGCTCGCCGCGCGCCCGAACGACGAGGTCGCGCTGCCGCCCGACGCAGCGCTCCGACCCGCGCTCGAGGCGCTCGGGCGGCGTGTGCATCCCGTGCCGTTCCGCGGGGCGCTGCGCGGCACGCGGCGGCTCGCGCGTGTCGTGCGCGCGTGCGCACCGGACCTCGTCGCCGCGCACACCGCGAACGCACACCACCACGCGTGGCTCGCCGGTGGCGCGCCGCTGGTCGTGCATCGCCGCAACGACTTTCGGCCCGGCGCGTTGGCGCGCTGGCGCTATCGCGCGGCGGACGGCTTCGTCGCGGTGAGCCACGCGGTGAGCGGGATCCTCGTCGAGGCCGGCGTCCGTCCAGCGCGCATCGCGGTCGTGCACGACGGCGTCGATCTCGCGGCCTTTGCCGAAGCGGGCCCGAGGCTGTCGCGCGACGCGCTCGGCGTGCCGCTGGGCGCCTTCCTCCTCGGCGCCGTCGGCGCGCTGGTCCCCCACAAGGGACATGACGTGCTGATCCGCGCGCTGGCCCTGCTGCGTGAGCGCGGGGTGCCCGCGATCGTCGTGATCGCTGGCGAGGGACCGCTGCGCGACGCGCTGGCGGGGAGGGCGCGCGCGCTCGGGGTCGCCGACGCCGAGGGGGAGTGGCGGCGGCTGCGAGAGGTGTCGGAGGAGCTGCGAG
>CAYQSE010000228.1:0-2642 GCA_964419905.1 uncultured Enterobacteriaceae bacterium | reverse complement strand
GGTGGCCGCGCTGGCGCCGCTGCTGCGCGCGCTCGACGTGTTCGCGCACCCATCGCTGGAGGAGGGCTTCGGCCAGGCGATCGTCGAGGCGCGCGCGGTCGGCGTGCCGGTGGTCGTGTCCGCGACCGGCGGAGCGCAAGAGGCGGTCGACGGGCACGGTGCGCTGGTGCCGCCGGGAGATCCCGCCGCGCTCGCCGAGGCGCTTCACGCCGTGTACCGAGACCCCGTCCGCGCCGCCGCGTGCGCGGCGTCCGGTCGTCAGGCCGCGACGCGGTTCGGTGTGGCGCGACTGGTCGCCGACACCGAGGCGGCGTGGCGTCGTCTGCGTTAGGGCGCGGCGGTGAGCTTCGAGGATCCCGGCGGCGCGGCAGAGGTTCGAGCGGCGGCGCTGCTCGCGCAGGCCGACGACGCGTCGCGCGGCGCGGTGAAGCGGCTCGCGGCCTGGCTGGACACCCACGGCGACGCCCCGCTTCGCCAGGCGCTCGTAGCCCTCGGCCGTCGTCGCGGCGCCGAGATCCCGGACGAGGCGGTCGACTGGCCGGGCAAGCGCCTGCTGCGCCTGTGCCGCGGTCACGAGGCGGCGAGTCGGACGCGCACGAACCCGATCATGCGCGACGAGGACTTCACCTGCGCGCACTGCGGCGCCGAGGTGCCCGCCCACGGGCGCACCGCGCGGGATCACTGCCCGCACTGCCTTCGCTCGCTGCACGTCGACGTCGTGCCGGGTGACCGCGAGGCCGCTTGCGGGGGCCTCCTCGATCCGATCGGCGTCTCGCTGCGCGGCGGCCACCCGGTGCTGACCTACCGGTGCCGGCGGTGCGGCGCGATCAAGGTGAACCGCGCGGTCCTGGACGGTGATCCGCCGGACGACTGGTCGCGCATCGCCGCGCTCTCGGCCGGAGAGGAGGCGTGAGCGGCCCCGACCGCCTGCGCCTCCGGGTGGGGGAGGCGATCGTCTCGCGGGGCCTGTGGGAGGCCGGTCAGCGCGTCGCGGTTGCGGTGAGCGGCGGGCTCGACTCGATCTGTCTGCTCGATCTCCTCGCGCGGACCGCGCGCTGGCACCGCGCGGAGCTCTCGGTCGTGACCGTCGATCACGGAACGCGCGCGGCGTCCGCGGCAGACGCGGACTTCGTCGTCGCGCTCGCGGGCGCCTACCAGCTGCCGGTGGTGCGGGTGACGCGCGCGCTGGGCGACCGCGCGTCCGAGGCGGACTGCCGCGCCGCGCGGTTCGAGGCGCTCGACGCGCTGTCGACGGACGTCGTCGCCCTCGCGCACCATCGCGACGATCAGGCCGAGACGCTGCTGCTGAACCTGCTCCGCGGCACGGGACCGCTCGGGCTGCAGGGGATGGCGTGGCGGCGCGGCCGCTACGTGCGTCCGCTGCTCGAGGTCGCGCGCGCCGAGCTCGAGGCGTACGCCGCCCACCGCGCCCTCGCGTGGCGGGAGGACCCGACGAACGCCGCGCCGCGCTTCCTGCGCAACCGCGTCCGCGCCGAGGTGGTGCCGTTGCTCGAGGCGCTCCGTCCCGGCGCGACCGAGGCCATCGCGCGCGCGGCGTCGCTCGCGGCGGAGCAAGGGGCGCTGCTCGACGCGCTGCTCGACGGCGATCCGGCCGCGCGCCCCGACGCCGAGGGGTGGGCGACGGCCTGGGTGGCGAGCGCGCACGTCGCGCTGGTCCGGCGCGCGCTCTCCCAGGCGCTCCAGCCCGTCACGACGGCGCAGATCGACGCCGTGCGGGTCGCAGCGAGCCGGGGCGCGGGCACGGTGCTCCTGGGCGGCGGCCGCTCGGTCGTCGTCGACGCGCGGCGCACCGTCCTGCGGGCGGCCCCGTCCGGTCCGTTGTCGGGCGGATGACGTCGCGTGGGGTTTGCGCGGCCGGCGTGGTGTCTAGGTTCACGGACTGCGGCGATGGTGCCGCCCGATCCCGTCCGTTATGGGGCCGACCAAAGGGAGCTCGCGCGCATGCGGAACCTGTCCCGCACCCACCTGTTCTGGTTCATGATCGTGCTCGTCGTGCTCGCCGTCGTGGTGTTGCCGCCGGCGGGCAAGTGGTCGGGCGAGTCGCTGGCGTTCCCCGAGTTCCTCCAGAAGGTGGAAGAGGGCAAGGTCGGAGAGGTCACCGTCAAGGGCCAGAAGATCACCGGCAAGTTCAAGGACGGCACGGCCTACAAGACGATCGGGCCCGAGTTCATGGAGCCCGTCTACCAGACCCTCCGCGAGGCCGGCGTCACGCCGGACTTCGTCGAGAAGTCGGACGACAGCCTGTGGATGACCGGGCTGTTCACGTTGCTTCCGCTCGGCGTGATGGTGCTGTTGTTCCTGTGGTTCATGCGCAACCTGCAGGGCACCAACGGTCGCGCGATGAGCTTCGGCAAGTCCCGCGCGAAGCTGCAGGGTGAAGGCGCGCGCCGCATCACCTTCGAGGACGTGGCCGGCATCGACGAGAGCAAGGAGGAGCTCTCCGAGATCATCGACTTCCTCAAGGACCCCCGGAAGTTCACGCGGCTCGGCGGGCGCATCCCAAAGGGCGTGCTGCTCATGGGCCCCCCGGGCACGGGCAAGACGCTGCTCGCCCGCGCGGTGGCCGGCGAGGCGGGCGTGCCTTTCTTCAGCATCTCGGGCTCCGACTTCGTCGAGATGTT
>CAYQSE010000227.1:0-9563 GCA_964419905.1 uncultured Enterobacteriaceae bacterium | reverse complement strand
GCGACGATGGTGAAGGCCGGGCTGTTCCTGATGGCGCGCCTGCACCCGGCGCTCGCGAACACGCCCACCTGGACGCTGCTCGTGTGCGGAGCCGGCCTCGCCACGCTGCTGTTCGCCGCCTACACCGCGCTGTTCAAGCACGACCTGAAGAGCCTGCTCGCGTACTCGACGATCAGCCACCTCGGCTTGATCACGCTGCTGCTCGGCATGGGCTCGCCCGCCGCGGTGGTCGCCGCGCTGTTCCACCTGATGAATCACGCGACCTTCAAGGCGGCGCTGTTCATGCTCGCTGGCGTGATCGACAAGCAGACCGGCACGCGCGAGATCGGTGTGCTCTCGGGCCTGCGCCACCAGCTCCCGTGGCTGGCGGTGCTGACCAGCGTGGCCGCTGGCGCGATGGCCGGGCTGCCCCTGCTCAACGGCTTCCTGTCGAAGGAGATGTTCTTCGCCGAGACGCTGCACGATCACGGGTTCGGCCCCACGTGGCTGCTCCCGGTCGCCGCCACGCTGGGCGGGGTGCTCTCGGTCGCGTACTCGCTGCGCCTGGTCCAGGGCGTGTTCTTCGGGCCGCCCGCCACCGCGCTCCCGAAGGCGGTGAAGCCCGCGAAGCGCGCGCTGCTGCTGCCGATCGAGGTGCTCGTCGCGCTGTGCGTCGTCGTCGGCCTCGCCCCCGCCGCCGTCGCCGGCCCGCTGCTGCACGCGGCCGTCGAGGCCACGCTGCAGACCACGCCGCCCAAGCTCGGGCTCTACCTGTGGCACGGGTTCAACCTGCCGCTCGCGATGAGCGCGGTGGCCGTCGTCGGCGGCGTCGCCTTCGCGTCCGCCCGCCCGGCGCTGGCCCGCCTCCACGCGGCGATCGCGCTCGATCCGGCCGCGGCGCCGCGGTTCGAGCGCGCCGTCGACGCCCTCGCCGCGCTCGCCCGCCGCGTCACCGAAGCGCTCGAGAACGGCTCGCTGCAGCGCTACGTCGCGCTGCTGCTCGGCGCCGCGATCCTCGCCGGCGCGGCCGGCGTCTCTGCCGGCCCCGGCTCGGGACCACGCACGCCGGCCGATCCCCTCGCGATCGGCGCGCTGATCGTCCTCGCGGTCGCAGCGCTCGCCACCGTCCGCCTGCACCACCACCGCATGGTCACCGTGGTGCTGCTCGGTGTGCCCGGCCTGATCTCGACGTTGGCGTTCGTGCGCTTCTCCGCGCCCGACCTCGCGCTCACCCAGATCTCAGTCGAGGTGGTCACCGTCGTGCTGCTCGCGCTGTCGCTGTACTTCCTGCCGCAGCACACCCCGCACGAGGGCAGCGCGGCGCGCAAGGCCCGCGACGGCGTGCTCGCGACGCTGGCCGGGCTCGGCGTCGCAGCCCTCGCGTACGCGGTGATGACCCGCCCCGCCGACAACCTCGCCGCGTACTTCCTCGAGAGCAGCAAGCCGCTCGGCGGGGGCACGAACGTCGTCAACGTGATCCTCGTCGACTTCCGTGGCTTCGACACGATGGGCGAGGCGACCGTGTTCGGCGTCGCCGCGCTCGCGATCGGCGCCATCCTCAACGGCCGCCACTTCGACGGCCCCGCGACCGGCCCCGGCGAGCGCCCGTGGACGCGCGAGCGCCACCCGCTCGTGCTCTCGGTGCTCAGCCGCCCGATGCTGCCGTTCGCACTGCTCGTCGC
Source organism: uncultured Enterobacteriaceae bacterium (assembly GCA_964419905.1). GTDB lineage: Bacteria > Myxococcota_A > UBA796 > UBA796 > JAFDJI01. The sequence goes on along the minus strand of CAYQSE010000227.1, from coordinate 7,902 downwards.
GATCTACATCTTCCTGCGCGGCCACAACGATCCCGGCGGCGGCTTCGTCGCCGGGCTGGTCACCGGCGTCGCGTTCATCGTCCAGTACATGGCGAACGGCATCAAGTGGGCGCAGCGGCGCATGCGCGTGCCCGGCGAGGCGATGGTCGGCGTCGGGCTCCTGCTGGTGCTGCTCACCGCCCTCGGCAGCCTGCCGCTGGGCTGGCCACTGCTCACCAGCTCGTTCGCCTACCTCACCTGGCCCGTCGTCGGGAAGTTCGAGGTCGCCACGGCGATGTTCTTCGATCTCGGCGTCTACCTCGTGGTGGTGGGGGTCGTGCTGCTGATCCTCGTGAACCTCGGGCGCCTGAGCGATCCCACCGACCACACCTTCGAGTCCACGATCGAGGAGGAGCGCTGATGGAAGCCGTGGTCGCACTCGGCATCGGCGTGCTCACCGGCGCGGGCGTCTACCTGATGCTGCGCGGCCGTACCTTCCCGGTGGTCGCTGGGTTGATGTTGCTGTCGTACGCCGTCAACCTGCTGATCTTCGCGACGGGCCGCCTGCACCTCGATGCGCCGCCGCTCATCGAGAAGGGCGTCACCACCTACGCCGACCCCATCCCGCAGGCGCTCGTGCTCACGGCCATCGTGATCGGCTTCGCGATGACCGCGTTCGTGCTCGTGCTGTCGATCGTCGCGCGCCACGATCTCGGCACCGACCACGTCGACGGCCCGCGCGGCGAGGCGGCCCGATGAACCACTGGGTCATCACGCCGATCATGCTGCCGCTCGCCACCGCGGTCCTGCTCGTCCTCCTCCACGGGCACTTCCGGCTCAAGCGCGCGATCAGCGGCCTCTCCGCCCTGGCCCTGCTCGCGGTGGGCGTCCGCCTCGTGCTGCTCGCCGATCAGGGCGAGGTGATCGCCTACCAGGTCGGCGCGTGGCCCGCCCCGTTCGGGATCAGCGTCGTGCTCGACCGGCTGAGCGCCCAGATGGTCGCGCTCACCGCGCTGCTCGGCACCTGCGCGTGGCTGTACGCGAGCGCAGGCAGCGACGCGACGAGCACCCGGTTCCACCCCTTGCTGCACCTGCTGATGATGGGCGTCTCCGGCGCGTTCCTCACCGGGGACATCTTCAACCTGTTCGTGTTCTTCGAGGTGCTGCTGATCGCGTCCTACGGGCTGATGATGCACGGCGGCGGCGCCGAGCGCGTCGGCGCGTCGCTGCAGTACGTGATCCTCAACCTCGCGGGGTCTGCGCTGTTCCTGATCGCGGTCAGCCTGATCTACGGGGTCACCGGCACGCTGAACATGGCCCACCTCGCCGAGCGCGTCGCGCTCGTCTCGGCCGCCGACGCACCGATCCTGCGAGCGGGCGGGCTGCTGCTGCTGGTCGTGTTCGGGCTCAAGGCGGCGCTGTTCCCGGTGTCGTTCTGGCTGCCGCGCACGTATGCCGCCGCCGATCCGGCGGTCGCCAGCCTGTTCGCGATCATGACCAAGGTGGGCGTCTACGCCATCCTGCGCACCACCACGCTGATCTTCGGGCCGGACGCCGGCGAGGTCGCGTCGCTCGCGGCACCCTGGCTCCTGATCGCGGGCCTGGTGACGCTCGGGCTCGGGACCCTCGGCGCGCTCGGCGCGCGCACGCTCGGGCAGTGGGTAGGCGCGCTGCTGCTGGCCTCGGTCGGGCTGATGGTGAGCGCGCTCGCCTCCGGGTCCGGGCCGGCCGTGGCCGCGGCGCTCTACTACCTCGTGCACAGCACCCTGCTCAGCGCCGGGCTGTTCCTGCTGATCGACCGCATCGCCGCGGCTCGGCCCGCCGGCGGCGCCATCGTCGGCGGCTCACCGCTGGCCCGCCCCACGCTGCTCGGCGGCCTGTTCCTCGTCGCCGCGATCGCGTCGGTGGGCCTGCCGCCGCTCTCGGGCTTCCTCGGCAAGGCCATGGTCCTCGCGGCGATCCCACCCAGCGGCGACGGGCTGTGGGTGTGGGCCTTCGCGCTGCTCGGGGGTCTGTTCGCGCTGGTCGCGACCAGCCGCGTCGGCAGCAAGGTGTTCTGGGACGTGCCCGAGGAGGACGGCGCGCGCGACCTGCCGCTCGGGCCCCGGCGCCTCGGCGCGATCGGCGCGCTGCTCGGCGCCAGCGTCGTGCTCTCGTTCGGGGCGGGCCCGGTGCTCGGCTACACCGATCGGGTCGCCGATCAGCTCCTCGCACCCCAACAGATGGTCCGCGCCGTGCTCGCGCGCCCGGTGGAGGCGCGATGAGCCCCCTGCCCGCGGCACCCGCCCGCCCGATGATCGTCCTCGGCGTCCTGATCGGCGTGAGCTGGCTCATCCTGCAGCGCTCGCTGCACCCGAGCCACCTGATCCTGGCCACGATCCTGGGCGTCGCGCTGCCGCTGCTCACGCGTCGGTTCTGGCCCGCGCCCACCTACATCACCCCGACGTGGATGCTGCTGCGCATCGGGAGGCGGTTGCTGTGGGACATCGTCGTCGCGAACCTCCAGGTCGCGGCGCTGATCCTCGGGCCGCGCAGCGCGTGGCGGCCCGCGTTCTTCGAGGTCCCGCTCGATCTGAAGGACGAGTTCGCGATCAGCGTGCTCTCCAGCCTGATCTCGCTGACGCCGGGCACCGTCTCGGTCGAGGTCGGCGCAGATCTCCGCGTGATCCGGGTGCACGGGCTGAGGGTGGTCGACGAGGCGGCGACGATCGCGCAGATCAAAGAGCGCTACGAGCGGCCGCTCGGGGAGATCTTCGCATGTTGAACGTCGCCCTGATGATCGCGTTCGCGTGCCTGGGCGTCGCCATGCTGCTCAACCTGTGGCGCATGCTCGTCGGGCCCGACCTCCCCGACCGCATCCTCGCGCTCGACACGCTCTACATCAACGCGGTCGCGATGATCGTGCTCGGGTGCATCTACCTGAACACGAAGGTCTACTTCGAGGCGGCGCTGCTCATCGCGCTGCTCGGCTTCGTCGGCACCGTCGCGCTGTCCAAGTACATCGCCCGCGGCGACATCCTGTGAGGCCCCCATGCTGCTCGAGCTGATCACCGCCGCGTTCGTGCTGATCGGCGCGCTGTTCGCCCTGATCGGGTCGATTGGGCTGTGGCGCCTGCCCGACTTCTACACGCGCCTGCACGGCCCGACCAAGGCGACCACCCTGGGCGTCGGCGGCATCCTCGTCGCGTGGACCCTCCACTTCGCGGTGCAGGAGCGCGGCCTGTCGTTCGGGCCCGTGCTCATCACCTTCTTCCTGTTCCTCACCGCGCCGATCAGCGCCCACCTGATGTCACGCGCCGCGCTCCACCTCCAGGTGCGCAGCGCAGACGGCACGAAGGGTGTCGGGCTCGCCCAGGGGCTCGAAGCCGAAACCTCGGTGGACTAGCCGCGAACGGGCTATGATGGAGGCCCCGCCGCGTCCCTCCCTCGCCCCCCTCGCCCCCTCCGGTCCCCCATGATCGCCGCCCTTCCCTTCGCTCCCCTCGAGCGGGTCGTAGCCAAGTACCGACGCGACGTGCACACGCTGGCCACCGCGGCCGCGTCCGACGCGCTCACCGCGCTCGAGGGCCACCTCGGTCGCGCGCTGCCCCCCGGCCTGCGCACGTTCCTCTCGGTGCACAACGGCGCCCAGCTCTTCCGCGGCGCGCTCCGCATCCGCAGCACGTCCGAGGTCGCGCTCGCGAGCGACGCGGCGCCGCACGTCGTGCTCTTCGCCGACGAGTCCGGCGGGCGGCGGTGGGCGTGGGCACCGGACGGCGCCGGCGGCTTCGTGTTCGGGCCGTGGGAGGAGGGCCGCCTCGAGCCGCTGCACGGCTCGTTCGCGTCGTGGCTCGCCGGCACGCTGGCCCTGCTCGACACCCGGGTCGCAGCGCCCGGCGACCAAGAGGCGGTGCGCCTGGAGGCCGCCCCCGACGACCCGTGGCAGCTCATCCGGGTCGGTGAGCGCGCGCTGCGCGCCGGGCAGCCCGACGAGGCCGAGCACGCACTGCGGCGCGCGATCCAGGCCGCGCCCACCCGCGCGGTCGCCTGGCAGTTGCTCGGCGATGCCCTCGCCATCTCGGATCGCACCGCCGCGCGGCGCGCGTGGCTGCAGGCGTTCCGCCACACCACGCTGCCGTCCCCGTGGCCCGGCGCGCCCCACATCGACCCCGAAGTACTGCGCGGGCTGCGCGGCGCGTTCCCGGACGCCGAGCGGTGGGAGCGCGCGCTCGAGGGCTTCCTCGCCGATCAGGTCCGCGACGTCACCTCGGCCAGCGAGGCGCGCGTCCTCGTCGCCGCCGCGCGCGAGCTCGCGCACGCGCGCCTCGAGCGCGGACGACGCACCGAAGCGCGCGCCGTCTACGCCGACCTGATCACCCGCAGCCGGGTGTCCACCTACGCCGAGACGCCGTGGGAGGCGCTGCTGGAGCTGGTCGGTCTGGAGATCGATCTCGGCCACCACGACGAGGCCGAGGCGCTGCTGCGCCGGCTGCGCCGCGAGGGTCCCGCGGAGCTCGCCGGCGCGGGCCTGCTCGCGCTCGCGCGGATCGCGGTGACGCGGCAGGAGCCGTGGGCCGAGGAGATCCTCGCTGAGGCCGAAGCGGCGGGCCTCACCGAGCCGCAGGGCGTCCAGCTCGCCCTGCTCGGCGTCGAACGCGCGATGCGGCAGCAGCGCATGGTCGAGGCCGAGCGCTGGCTGTCGCGCGCCCGCGCCTCGGCGCGCGCGATCGCCATCCGCCCGCTGCTCGCCGGCGTCGCGCTCGCCGAGGGCGACACGCAGCGCCTCGCGGGCCAGCTCGAGGAGGCGCGCCTGACGTATCAGCACGGGCTGTCGCTGCTCGATCGCCGCGACGAGCCGGAGACGCGCCATCGGATCCACCTGCGCCTCGGCGACCTCGCGCTCGCCGCGGGCCGCACCCGGGAGGCCGAGTCGCACTACCTCACCGCAGCGCAGGGCTTCGCGCGCGCGGAGCTGCCGGTGCGCGAGGCGTGGGCGTTGCTGCGACTCGCGCGGGTGATCCCGGAGCGCGACGCGTTCCTCGCCGCCGCGCGCGAGCGCTTCCTCGCCGCCGAGCTCGCGGCGGGGCTCGCCGCGCACGACGCGGTGGCCGGCGACCCCGGTCGGAGCCTGTCGTGGCACCTCGAGCGCGCGACCGCGCACGCCCGCGCGCGCCTCGACGCCCAGCGGCCGAAGCCGCCGTGGGAGCGCGCCGACGCCGACCGCCCGGAGCGACGCCTCGGCGCGCACCGGCTCGCGATCGCGGCGTGCGGGGTCGAGGTCGTCCGCGCGCTCGCCCACAAGCTCGACGCGTGCGCCCGCGCGATGTCGGCGGGCCGTGTGCGCGCGCACGACCAGGCGGTGCTCGAGTACATCGCCTCGGTCGACCTGCTCGCTGCGCACCGCTCGTTCGAGGCCGCGCAGGCGCTGCTCGACCACCTGCTGCGCAAGACCACCGAGGGCCCCGCGCGGCGCGCGCTGCAGGGCGCGATCGCGCGCTCGCCGAACGCCGCCCTCGTCGATGGGCTGCTCTCGGTGGTCGAGGCGCCACACGATCACCCGTCGCAGGCCGTCGCCGAGGCAGCCGAGCTGCTCGGCTGGCGCGGCGAGAAGGCGGCCCGCGACCCGCTGTGTCGCCTCGCGGCGCCGGGCGCCAACCCGATCGCGCGCAAGGCGGCGGTGATCGCCCTCGGGCGCCTCGGCGAGCGCGAGATGGTCGACCACCTGCTGCCCGCGCTGCAGGAGCCGTCGCTCGCCGAAGCCGCGGCGCTGGCGCTGCTCACGCTGGGCGACCGCCGCGGCGTCGACTTCCACGCCCAGGCGCTCTCCGGCGACCGCCGCGACCTCAACGGTTCTCCAGGCGAGATCGTTGGCCGCTACGGCGGCTCGGCCTACCTGCTCCTGTTGATGAACGCGGCGCGAGGTGCCGATCCGGCAGCCCTCGGTGCGCTGCAGGGGCTCGGCCTGATGGGCGACGCCCGCGCGGTCCCGACCCTGCTCGACGCGCTCTCGGTACGCGACCGGCGCGTGGTCGACGTCGCGTCGGGGGCGCTGCAGATCCTCACCGGGCACGTCGAGGACGCCGAGCAGCCCGGTGCACGCACCCGGTGGAACCAATGGTGGGAGGCCCACAGCGAGCGGTTCGCGCCCGGCGTCCGCTACCGCGACGGCAAGATCTTCGCGCTCGGGCTGCTGATCGAGCGGATGGAGCACAGCGACCCGTGGGTGCGACGCACCGCGTACGACGAGCTCGTGATCAGCAGCGGGGCGGCGCTCCCGTTCGACTCCGACGGCCCGTGGCGGGTGCAGCGCGCCCACCTCACGGCGTGGCGCGCGTGGTGGAGCAAGCACCGCGGCGCGCTCGTCGCGGGCCGGTGGTACCTCGACGGCCACCCGATCAGCTGATCGCCTGCGCGCTCAGCCCGCGGTCAGGGCCTCGCGGAGCGCGTCGTGGAGCCAGCCGTTGGTCGCGAGCGGGCTCTGCGGGCCCGTGCCGAGGGGCGCACCGTCGTGGGCCGTGTAGCGCCCGCCTGCCTCCGTGATCAGCAGCCTGCCGGCCGCGACGTCCCACGGCTTCAGGTGGAACTCCCAGAAGCCGTCGAGCGCTCCGGCGGCGACCATCGCCAGATCGAGCGCCGCGGCGCCGCCCCGACGGACGCCCTGCGCGCGCTCGAGCACCCGGGTGACGAAGCCGGTGTAGAACGCCGCGCGCCCGGGCTCACGGCGGTCGTAGGGGAAGCCGGTGCCGATCAGCGCCGCGCCGAGGTCACGCGTGTCGCTGACGCGCAGGCGCGCGCCATCACAGGTCGCCCCTTGGCCGCGCGCCGCAGCGTACAGCCGGTGTCGGACCGGATCGAGCACGACGCCGACCTCGCCGCGCCCGTCGACCTCGAGCGCCACGGAGACCGCGTAGTAGGGGAAGCCGTGCACGAAGTTCGTCGTGCCGTCCAGCGGGTCGACCACCCACCGGGTCGCCGACGCGACCGCCACGTCTCCCTCTTCGCCGAGCACCGGCACCTCCGGCGTGTGCCGCGCGAGCACCTCACGGATCGCCGCCTCACAGCGTAGATCCACCTCGGTGACCAGGTCGACGGCGCCCTTGTGACGCACCGACGTCGGCCCCGAGGCGTACGCCGCGAGCACAGCGCCCGCAGCGCGCGCGGCTTCCTCGGCGACCGCGAGGAGCGTCATGGCGTGTCGAGGAGGAGCGTGACCGGGCCGTCGTTGATCAGCGCGACGTCCATGTGCGCCTGGAACACGCCGCGGCCCACGGGCACGCCTTCGGCCTCGAGCAACGCGCAGAACCGCTCGTAGAGCGGCTCGGCCAGCTCGGGCGGCGCGGCCCCGACGAAGCTGGGTCGGCGCCCCTTCCGAACGTCGCCGTACAGCGTGAACTGGGACACCACGAGCGCTCCGAGCCCGTCGTCGACGAGCGAGCGGTTCATGCGGCCCTGGTCGTCGGGGAAGATGCGCAGCCCCGCGATCTTGCCGGCGAGCCAACGAGCCTGCGCCTCGGCGTCCTCAGGGCCGACGCCCAGCAACACGAGCACCCCGCGACCGACGCGACCGGTGACGGCCCCGTCGACCGTCACCGAGGCCTCGCTGACCCGCTGGACGACAGCGCGCATCTGGAGGGCTACGGACCCGTGCAGGCGAACGCGGAACCGGTGCCCGAGCAGCGGATGGTGCCCGAGCTCTGGATCAGGCCGGCCCACCGGCCGCCCTCGATCTCGACCATGCACGAGACGGGGAGCTGATAGCTCTCGAACTCGAAGGTACGCGAGCCGTCGACCTCCTTGCGCTGCCCGTCGCTACACCCGACGGTGCCGCGCGTGCCCACGTTGAACGTCACGCTCGCCTTGCCGCCCACGGGGGCGGGCGCCGGCGCGGGCTTCGGCGGCGTCGTCGGCGCCGGGCGCGTGGACGGGGCGGGGGCGGGCCGGGTG
>CAYQSE010000226.1:0-9610 GCA_964419905.1 uncultured Enterobacteriaceae bacterium | reverse complement strand
GTGACGGCGCTGCACAGCGGCAGCGTCGGCGCGGTCCCGATCCGCGCCCCGTCGGACGGCGTGGTGGTCGCGGTCGGCGCGGGCCACGGCACCTCGGTGGCGGCCGGCACACCGCTCGTGAGCGTCAGCGCCGGGAACGAGGTGCTGATCGACGCCCGGGTCCACACGCGTCCCGCGCACGGCCTCAACCCGGTCCACAGCCTGTCGGTGCTGCGCGGCGACTGGGGCGCGCCGCGAGACCTCCTGGCCGCCGGCGCGCGCGTGCTCACCGACGCGCTGGTCTACGACCCGCGGTCGCTGTCGGCGCCGCTGTCCGTGCTCGTCCCCGGCGGCACCGGGCTGGTCCCCGGAGATCTGGTCGCGCTCTCCCTCGGGGTGGGCGACGCCACGCCACGCCTCGCGGTGCCGCGCTCGGCGGTCGTCGAGGTCAACGGTCAGGACCTCGTGTTCGTGCAGAAGACCGGGGAGTCGTTCACCCGCCGTCGCGTCACCCTCGGGGTGCGCGACGCCACCCACGTCGAGATCCGCGACGGGCTCGCCGAGGGCGAGTGGGTCGTCGTCGAGGGGGGCTTCGACGTCCACGTCGCGTCGCTGTCCGGCGCGCTCGAATCCCACCGGCACTGAGCGGAGCACACGATGTGGAACGCGCTCATCCGCTGGTCGCTCGCCAATCGCGCCGTGGTGCTCGGGCTGGCTGCGCTGCTGCTCGTCGTGGGCGCGTGGACTGCCGCGCGCCTGCCCGTCGACGTCCTCCCGGACGTGAACGCACCCACCGTCACGGTGCTGACCGAGGCGCACGGCATGGCGCCCGACGAGGTGGAGACCCTGGTCACGATCCCGATCGAGACGGCGCTGAACGGCGCGCCCGGGCTGCGGCGCCTCCGATCGTCGTCGGGCATCGGCATCAGCGTCGTGTGGGCGGAGTTCGCGTGGGACACCGATCCCTACCGGGCGCGGCAGGTGGTCACGGAGCGCCTCCAGGTCGCGCGGGGCGTGTTGCCAGCAGACGTCCCGGCCCCGTTGCTGGCCCCGATGTCCAGCATCATGGGCGAGATCCTGTTCCTCGGGCTCTCTGGGGGCGCGGGCGTCGATCCGATGGATCTACGCGACTTCGCCGAGTGGGAGCTTCGGCGGCGCCTGCTCGGCGTCGCCGGGGTGGCGCAGGTCACCCCCATCGGCGGCGAGCTGCGCCAGATCCAGGTCGTGCTCGATCCGGGCGCGATGCGCGCGTCGGGGATCGGGCATCGTCAGGTGCTGGACGCGCTGGATGGCGCCAACCAGAACACGCCGGGTGGGTTCCTCGAGAGCGGCCACAGCGAGTACCTGGTCCGCGGCATCGGTCGGGCAGCGAGCCTCGAGGCGCTCGCGCAGGTCGTGGTGGGGCGGGTGGAGGGGGTGCCGGTCCTGCTCGGGCAGGTCGCGCAGGTCCGGGTCGGGCCGGCGTTGAAGCGCGGCACGGCGGCGGTGGACGCGCAGCCGGCGGTCGTCCTCGCGGTGCAGAAGCAGCCCGAGGCGAACACGCTGGACCTGACCGCCCGGATCGACGAGGCGCTCGACGACGTGGAGCGCGCGCTCCCCACAGGCATGACGCTGCACCGCGCCGGCTTCCGTCAGGCGCGCTTCATCGACACCGCGATGGGCAACGTGCGCCGGCACCTGATCGAGAGCGCGCTGCTCGTCGTGTTGGTGCTCACGCTCTTCCTCGCCAACTGGCGGACGACGTTGATCTCGCTGCTGGCGCTGCCGCTGTCGCTGCTCGCCGGCGTGCTCACGCTCTCGGCGCTCGGGGCGGGGTTCAACACGATGACGCTCGGCGGGCTCGCGATCGCTGTCGGGGCCCTGGTCGATGACGCCATCATCGACGTGGAGAACGTGTACCGGCGGCTTCGGCTGCGCGCGGCGCTCGCGGCGGGTGACCGCCCTCCGCTGCTGGAGACGGTGTACGCCGCGTCGGTGGAGGTCCGCGGCTCCATCGTCTATGCCACGGCGATCATCGTCGTCGTGTTCCTCCCGTTGTTCTTCTTCTCGGGGCTCGAGGGCCGCCTGCTGGCACCGCTCGGCACGGCGTACGTCGCGAGCCTCGTCGCGTCGCTCGTGGTCGCGGTCACGGTCACCCCGGTCCTGTGCAGCCTGCTGCTCGCGAACGTCGCGCCACCAGAGGCGGCGCGGGAGCCCGGTCTGGTGCGGCTGATCAAGGGGTTGTACCGACCGTCGCTCGTCGGTGCGCTGCGGTGGCCTCGCGCCACCCTGCTCGCGGCGCTGGTGGGCACGCTCGTCGCTGGGGCGGGCCTGTCCTCGTTCGGCCGCTCGTTCCTGCCTGCGTTCAACGAGGGCGCGTTCACCGTGACCGCCGCGACCGCGCCAGGGACGCCGCTGTCCGGCTCGGACGCGATGGCACGTCGGCTCGAGGCGCGCCTGGTCGCCCTGCCCGTCGTCGAGGCCGTCGTGCGGAGGACCGGCCGCGCCGAGCGCGACGAGCACGCCCAGGACGTGCAGTTCTCCGAGCTGGAGGTCACGGTGCGCGAAGGCGTGGACGCGGACGAGGCTGCGTCGATGCTGCGCGACGCCGCGCGCGTCCCTGGCCTGGTCGTCAGCATCGGGCAGCCGATCGGCCATCGCATCGAGCACATGCTCTCGGGCGTGAAGACCTCGCTCGCCATCAAGGTGTTCGGCGACGACCTGGGCGAGCTGCGGCGCGCGGCGCGGGAGATCGAGGCGGCGATCGGCGGCATCGACGGGCTGGTGGACCTCTCGGTGGAGCAGCAGACCGAGGTCCCTCAGCTCGTGGTCCGGCCCCGCTACGGTCCGCTGGCGACGCTGGGCATGAGCCCCGGGGAGCTCGCCGAGTGGGTCGAGACCGCACTGATGGGGCGTGTCGTGGGGCAGTGGTGGCAGTCGGGGCGCGCCTTCGATCTGGTCGTGCGCTACCCCGACGCGCTTCGGACAGACCTCGACGCGCTGGCGGGTGCACCGATCGATGTCGACGGCCAGCGCTTCACCGCGCTCGATCAGGTCGCGCGCGTCGAGCGCACGCTGGGGCCGAACCTGATCCAGCGCGAGAACGCCAAGCGCCGCATCGTGGTGATGGCCAACGTGGAGGGCCGCGATCTGAAGGGTGTGGTCGACGACCTGCGCGCGGCGCTGCCGAGCCTCCCGGACGGGATCTATGTCGAGCTCGGCGGTCAGGCCGAGAGCGAGGAGAAGGCGACGCGCACCATCGCGGGCCTGTCCTTGGTGGCGATCGTGTTGATGTTCGTGTTGCTGTGGTCCGCGCTGCGCTCGGGACAAGACGCCTTGCTGGTCATGGTGAACCTGCCGCTGGCACTGATCGGGGGCGTGTTGGTCGTGGCGGCGAGCGGCGGCGTGCTCTCGGTGGCCTCGCTCGTCGGGTTCATCACGTTGTTCGGTATCGCGACCCGCAACGGCATCCTGATGGTGACGCACTACCACCACCTGGTGCACGCCGAGGGCGCCACGCTGGCGCAGGCCGTGCTGCGCGGCAGCGAGGAGCGCCTCGTTCCCGTGCTGATGACCGCGCTCGGCACCGCGTTGGCGCTCGTCCCGATCGCGCTCGCCGCGGGCGAGCCCGGCAACGAGATCCAGGCGCCGATGGCGGCCGTCATCCTCGGCGGGCTCGCGTCGTCGACGGCGCTGGTGCTCGTCGTGCTGCCCGTGCTCTACGTCCGCTTCGGCCGCCCCTCCCCCCACGCGCGCGGCCACGACGATGATCACCCGCACTGAGGCCCCCGGCGCGGTGATCCTGCCGGTCGTGTGGTGCCTGGCCGCCGCGGCGCTGTTCGGGCTGTCCACGCCGGCCGCGAAGCACCTCCTCGACGGGCAGGTGGGGCCGCTGACGCTCGCCGGGCTGCTCTACCTGGGCGCGGGCCTGGCGACGGCGCCGTTCGCGCGCACCGGCGGGTCATCGCGGCGACGGAGGGACGCGGCGAACGTGCGTCGCCTCCTCGGCGCGGTGATCTTCGGTGGGGTGGTCGGCCCGGTCGCGCTGCTGGTGGGGCTGCGGATGGCGCCGGCGGCCAGCGTGTCGCTGTGGCTGAACCTGGAGACGACGTTCACCGCGGTGCTGGCGTGGGCCTTCTTCCGCGAGCACCTCGACCGGCGCGGGTGGGCGGCGAACGCGCTGGTGCTGATCGCGGGCGCGCTGTTGGCCGCATCGGACGGCTTCGCGCTGGTGCCCGCCGCGCTGCTGATCGCGCTCGCGTGTCTCTGCTGGGGCCTCGACAACAACCTGACCGCGACCATCGACGGCTACACCCCGGCGCAGACCACGACGGCCAAGGGCTTCGTCGCGGGGGCGGTGAACCTCGCGCTCGGCGTGTGCCTCGAGGGGCGCTGGCCCGGCGCCGCGACCGTCGCCGCCGCGCTCGGGGTCGGCGCGCTGGCGTATGGCGCGTCGATCGTGCTCTACATCCGTGGCGCTCAGCAGCTCGGCGCCTCGCGCTCGCAGATGATCTTCGCGACCGCGCCCTTCCTCGGCGCCCTGGGTGCCTGGCTGGCGCTCGGAGAGCCTGTGGTCGGCGGCCAGGTCGCCGCCGGCCTCCTGTTGGCGCTGGCGCTCGGGCTCCTGCTCACGTCGCGGCACGAGCATGCGCACGCGCACGCGTCAACGCGGCACACCCACGCGCATCGGCACGGCGAGGGTCACCACACCCACCCCCACCCCGGCCTGGCGACGGATGCCTGGCACACGCACGAGCACGACCACGAACCGGTCGTCCATCGACATCCCCACGTCCCCGATCTGCACCACCGGCACGAGCACGAACGCTGAGCCCCAAACGACGAGAGCCCGCCGGGGACGTCCCGACGGGCTCTGCGCTCACGGCGCCGCGATGCTAGTTCCGGTACGCCGTCCACATGGCGTCCATCCGGGCGTCCTGCAGGGGCGTGAAGTGGTCCATGCAGGCGTCGTCGGAGTAGTCCATGTAGTTCGTGATCGGATCGAGTCCGGCCTTGTTCCGGCAGGAGTCGCGGCCGATCGGACAGCCGTAGGCCGGCGAGCGCTCGGCCGGGGTGTCGGACACCTCGTCGCCCGCGCCGTTACAGCCGCCCTGGAAGGTGTGGTAGAGGCCCATCCAGTGGCCGACCTCGTGCGTGCCGGTCTGGCCCTCGTTGTAGGGGGCCGCGCTTCCGCCGGGCAGCGCCGAGTAGAGCAGCACCACGCCGTCATAGGAGGGGTTGCTCGCGTAGTTGCTCGGGAAGGTCGCCCACCCGAGCAGGCCCTGACCGGGGTTGGCGGTGTAGATGTTCAGGGTGTTCGCGCCGCCCTGACGGAGCTCAGCCTTGGCGTCGCGCTCGGCGGAGGTGCCGTAGCCCATGCCGAACCAGCCTGCGTTGTCGCTGCGCGTCACGCCGGCGAGCTGGAAGCTCCAGCCGGTGCCCGCGTAGTCGGCGTTGAGCACGCCGATCTGCGCGTCGATCTGGCTCTGCGGCACGTTGCCGGTGGTGCCGCTGTAGATCACGTGGAAGTAGACCTGGATGGTGCCGCCGGTGACCGCGGGCGGCTCTTCGCCGCCGCCGCCACCACCACCGCCGCCGCCGGGCTTGCCCTTGCCGTCCGGCTTCGCGCGGACCTGGCCGAGCCCGCTGAGCGAGCCGTAGGTCTCGGCGAAGGTGCTGTTGCTCCACACCTCGTCCTCGATGAGCTGGAACTCCGCGTCGGTGAGATCGTTGCCGCAGCGCGCGCCCGCCTCGATGAACTCGGTGAGGCTGTCGTAGGCGTGGTCGCCGATCTGGACCGGCTCGCTCACGAAGGGATCGAGATCCTCGACCGGGGTGTACTCTCCGAGCGGGGCGTCGGCCGTCGCGCAGCCGACGAGGGCGCCGAGTCCGAGAAGCAGGTGCCAGCGATTCATGGTCTATCCTCCGCGTCGTGCCGGCCACAGCGAGACCATTCGGGCGCCGTGCACGCGTCGGCGGGTTGTACATGATCGTTCGATGTGTCGCATCTTGTTTTTTTTGGCCTTCGGAGCCTACACCGTACCGTCGATCGATCCTCGTCGGAGGGGGTGCTCTGTTGATGGGCCTGTTCGGTGCGAACGTCACCTACGCCGCCGAGGTTCGATTGCCCTACGGCGCGCGCGGGCGCTGGGATGTGCTGGTGGTGCAGACGCCGGGCGTGCGTGACGAGGGCGTGCATACGCTGACCCAGGCGCTGCGGCGCCGCGGCGCGGCGGTTCGCGTGCTCCGGTTCGCCTGCACCGACGGCGGGGTCCACGCGCAAGCGGCACACGTCGCGTCCGCGATCCGGTCGCTCGGTCCGTGGGGGGTGGTGGTCGCGCACGGCGTCGGCGCCGTACCCGCGATCGTCGGCTCGCTCGAGGTGGAGGCCGCGGGGCTGGTGCTGCTCGCGCCGGTGCTCGACGTGTGGCCGGTCGCGGCGCTCGACTTCCTCGCGTCGCTGCCGCTCGGCGACGAGGTCGCGCTGGACGTACCCCGTGCGTGGGGGGAGCGCGTCCTCCACGACGTCCTGCTCGGCGCCGCGGATGTGCCGCTCGGCTGCGTCGATCCGACGCTCGCTGCGGAGATCCAGGGATGGATCCGCGCGGGCGTCGTGCCGCTGCCGCTCACCTCGATCACACACCCGACCTGGATCGGGGTGAGCGTGGGCGATCACGTCGCCAGCGTCGAGGCGGTGATCCCCGCTTCACGCCGGATCGCGACGCGCGAGGTCGTGCGCTTCGGGCTCGGACGCCTCGATCACCAGGACTTCGGCCACGCGGAGCTGCTCACGCACCGCGTCCCGACCCGAGCGGCCGCGCGCGCGGCGCGTCGGCTGCACGGCGCGTCCCGATGACCCCGGCTCAGTCGAAGCGAAGTCGCTGGTCGACGTTCATCGTGCGACCGGGCGCGGGGAACGCCCACAGCGCGATCTCGGCCTCGAGGCACGCCTTCAGCGGTGCGCTCGGAGACTCGACCTGCACCTCGGCGACCGTGCCGTCCGCCGCGATCGACAGCTTCAGCGGGAGGGTGCCGGCGCCCGGTGTGCGGAAGTTGTTCCAGCAGATCGTGCGCAGCTCGTCGTGCCCCTCGGTGATCCGGGCCTGGATCGCGGCCATGCCGCCCGCGGCGACGGGTCGCGTGGGCTCGGTGGCCGTGGGGACCGTCTGGGTGGGCCGCACTGCGGCCGTCGGCGCGTCGAACAGCGGCGCGAGGGAGCTCCAGAACGCGATGATGAGCACGGCGCCCTCGAGCAGCGCGCCACCGAGGAACAACGGGATCGCGGCGCTCCGCGGCACGCGCTTGGGCTTCATCGGAAATCGACCTCCGCCCGCATCCTATCGCGTCTGCTGCACGGGAGGGAGCCGATGATCCGTCGGATCGCCGCGCTCGTCGTGCTCGCGCTGCTGATCGGCTGCCGCCACCCAGGACCAATCGTCGCTCCGCACGCCGTGGACGCGCCGGTGGTGTGGGTCGACACCGCCGACGGCGCCCAGATCGCGCTGCAGCGCCACGCCACCCCGGGCGGCCCGCCGATCGTGCTCTGCCACGGGATCTCGTCGAACCATCACTTCTGGGACCTCGCGCCCGGCCGCAGCCTCGCGCTCGACCTGCAGGCGCGCGGCTACGACGTGTGGAACCTCGACCTGCGGGGGCACGGGTTCGCGGAGCGCCTGCAGAGCGGCAGGCGCCAGCGCGGTCCCTGGACGATCGACGACTACGGGCGGCACGATCTGCCTGCCGCGTTCGCCCACATACAAGAAGTGACCGGCGCAGAGCGGCTCGCCTACGTCGGGCACTCGATGGGCGGGATGGTGCTGGCGCTCTACCTCGCCGGGGAGCCCGCGCCGCCGCTGTCGTCGGCCGTCGTCGTCGCCTCGCCGCTCGACTTCACCGACCCCGACCGTGTGACCCGGCTGATGCTCGGCAACACCTGGCTCGCGCGGCTGCTGCCGTCGCTCGACACGCCAACCGGTGCCGCCCTGCTCGCCGGCTACGACGACCACGCCCCGCTGCGCCTGAACCGGATGTTGTACAACCCGGAGAATATCTCGGACAAAGCCGATCGAAGGCTGCTGATGCGTCGCGTGGCCTCGCCGCTGTACCGGGGCGAGGCGCGTCAGTTCGCGCTCTCCACGCACGACGGGGCGTTCCGCGCGATGGACGGCACGGTCGTCGCGGACGCGCTCGGAGAGGTCACCGTCCCGATGCTCTTCTTCGCAGGGCGCGCCGATCGGGTCGCGAACCCCGATCGGGTGCGGGTCTACTACGAGGCGGTCGGGAGCGAGGAGAAGGCGCTGGTGATCGCCTCGGTGGCGAACGGCTTCGCGGGGGACTACGGCCACCTCGACTTCGCCGCGGGGGACGACGCGCCGGTGGACATCTTCGCCCGGATCGCCGCGTGGGTGACGCGATGGCGGTAGGTCCGCGCCTCGCGCGCGACGGGCTGGTGGTGCACTGGCTGGGCGGCGGGCTCTACCTGGAGCTGGACGGCGAGGGCCTGCTGCTGGACGTTCCGGTCACCGCGGCGCCAGCCCTCGTGGAGCTGGGCGCGCTGCCGCGGCTGCGCTCGGTGATGCTGACCAGCGGGCGGCCCCGCGCCGTGGCCGGACTGGTGTCGCTGCTGTGTGCGCTCGAGCCGCATCGGAGCGTGGACGCGCCGCTCACGGTGCGCTCCTGCCTCGGCGAGTCGCGTGGCGTGGTGCTCGCGAGCGCGTGGAGCGAGGCGTGGCCGGACCGCTACCCGGTGCTGCACGACGGGGTGATGCCGGGCGGCGCGTTCGACGAGGGGCCGTTCGAGGTGACGACGATGCCGGTGCGGCACGGCGAGCCGCGGTGGTCGCCCCGGCCCTTGATCGAGCCGGCGGTGGGCGTCGCCGTGCGGGTGGCGTGGCGGGAGCGTGCGGTGGCATGGGTGCCCGGCGCCGCGCCGGGCTCGCCGGTGCGGCGCGCGTGCCGGGGCGCGCTCCTGGCGGTCGTCGAGGTCGCGGCCGAGCCGTGGCCCGCGTCGGGCGAGGCGTGGCGCATGACGGTGGAGGACGCCCTGCGCGAGGCGGTCGAGGCGGACGAGGTGTGGGTGGTCGGCGATGACGGTCGGTTCGGGCTGCCGGGTCGCCGCGACGAGCAATAGCCGGCGCATCAGCGATCCGCGGCGATGGACGGTGTGGGATCGGCCTGCCACGCGGGGAGCTCGCCGCGCTCCGCGAGCGACACCCACGCGCCCTGTCCGACGACGAGGTGGTCGAGCAATTGGATGCCGAGGACCCGGCCCGCAGCAGCGACCCGCCGGGTCACGTCGCGGTCCTGTGTAGACGGCGTCGGGTCGCCGCTGGGGTGGTTGTGCGCGAGGATCACCGCGCTCGCGCCGAGCCGGACCGCGTGCAGGTAGATCTGCCGCGGATCGACGACGGTGAACGCGTCGTTGCCGCGGGTGAGGCGGCGGTGGCCGCGCGGGCGCCGCCGCCGGTCGAGGTAGAGCGCGTGGAGCTCTTCGTCGGCCAGTCCGGTGAGCAGCGGGGCGAGGTGGGCGTGCGCCTCGGCCGGCGTGCACACCGGCTCTGGCAGCGGCGGGGCGTGCAGCGCGGCCCGGCGACCGGCCTGGAGCGCTGCGTGCAGGCGCACCGCGCGCGCGGGCCCGACGCCGGACTCGGCG
>CAYQSE010000225.1:0-9626 GCA_964419905.1 uncultured Enterobacteriaceae bacterium | reverse complement strand
GCCGAGATGTGATCAATCGACAGGCGTCCCGCCCGCCCGTGAAGAACTGCGTTGCCCGTGTCGGCAACTACGTTGGTTCAATAGGCATTATGGGCTTCCCGTCAGGACGGGCGGGCGGGACGCCCGCCCCACATGATCTCGGGCCGCAGCCGAGATGTGATGGATCCTGAGGCGGGACGCCCGCCCCACGTGATCTCGAGCCCCATGCGAGATGTGTGGGATCAGGAGGGGGTGGGGGGCGTCGCGGAGTCCCAGGCGTCGAGATCGTTCGCGCGGCGGGTGGGCACGCCGGTGCGGGCGACGAGGGCCACGGCGGCGTCGGGGTCGGTGCCCGGGTAGAAGTGGGTCAGCCACACCGCGCGGGGTCGGGCGGCATCGACGATCGCGGCGACCTGCGACGGGGTGAGGTGCTCGGGGTAGGGGTCCTGCTCGGGCTCGGCGCACTCGCAGACCAGCAGATCCGCGCCCCGGGCGAGCTCCGCGAGCGCGTCGGAAGGCCCGGTGTCGCCGCTGAACACCACCGCGGCGCCGTCGGCCTCGAAGCGCAGATGTAGCGCGCCGGCGCCGTGCTTTGCGGGCCGCGTGAGCAGGCGCACGCCGCCGAGGTCGGCCTCGTCGGGCCCGGAGAGCGTGAGCTCGCGCACGACCGCACCCTCGTCTCCAAACGCGAGCCAGCGTCCGTACACGCCGCGCAGCCCGTCCAGGAACGACGCGAAGCCCTCGCCAGCCCAGATCGGGTAGGTGGCGGTGCGGCCGCGAACGAACATCGTGAACAGCAGCGGCGCGAGATCCGCGCAGTGATCGAGGTGGCGGTGGCTGTACACGCCGCCAGCCAGGGTCAGCGGATCGACGCCGGCGCGCGCGCAGCGCTGCAGGGTACCGGAGCCGCCGTCGACGAGCCACGCTCGGCCCACGGCCTGTACGAGGAAGCCAGCGGGTCCGCGATCGGGATCGGGCACGGTGGTCCCGGACCCAAGCACGGTGAACTTCACGGGATCTCGTCGGGCGTCAGATCCAACCAGTCGCGCGCCTCGTGGTCGAACGTGCGCGCGATCGCCTCGATCAGCTCGGGCCGGGTGGGGCTGCGGACCAGGTTGTCGATGAACAGACGGATCGCCTCGGGGCGGACCTCCCACGGGTCGACGTCGTCGTCTGGGGGGATCCCCTGGTAGAGCCCGGTGACCGTGGGCGTGATCGGCGGCTCGGACGCGCGGAGCTCGTCGAGGTCGGGCCGGGGCAGCAGCAGCACCGGGACGTCGGCCCAGAAGTCCTGCAGCGCCTCGGGCAACAGCAGGAGCGCCTTGCGGATCAGGCCCTCCCACTCCGGCTTCTTGACGCGGAGCGGGTAGGGGTATTGCTCGGGCGCCAGCGCGCGCGCGGTGGCGAACGCCTGCACCGCCTCGGCCTTGTGGGCATCCGACCACTCGAGCGCGAGCCCGAGCGTGTAGTGGGCCTCGGCGAGGTCGGGCGCGCTCACCAGGGCGCGCCGCGCGGCGTCGATCGCGCCGGGCAGGTCGCACAGGTTCAGCCTCGCCACCGCCAGGCCCGACAAGGCCTCGGCCGCGGGTTGCTCCGAGACGTCGACGCAGTGGGCATAGGCGAGCGCCGCGCCGCCGAAGTCGGCGTCGTCGAGCTGCGTCTCGCCCAGCAGGAACAGCGCCTCGACGTGCTCGGGGTCCTCGTCGAGGAGCTCCTCGAGCTCCATCACCGCGTGGTCGACCGCGCCGCGGTCGCGTGCCATGCGCGCGCGATCGAGACGCATCGCCGCGCGCACGTCGGGATCGATTCGCCAGCCGGTGAGGACCTCGTCGTCCAACTCAGACCATCCAGATGTAGGCGGCAGCCAGCGCCAGGACCACCAGCATTAACACGCCGCCGCCGAGCACGAGCGCCGCGACGCCACCCAGCGCGGCCTTGCCGGCAGTGGCGTTGGTACGCCCGGGTTCGGCCGGGGACCTGTCGACCGGAGCGGCCTTCGCGGCCTTCGCGGTCTTGGGCGCCGCCTCCGCGCCCAGCCCGCCGCGCAGCGCGATCGAGAAGTGGGCAAACTCGGCGATGTCCCGACACAGATCGATGTCGGTGATCATCCACTTCTCGAAGTTTGCCTCTTCTGCGGGGGTCTTCATGCGGCCGGACTCGTAGAGCGGCAGCGGTGCGCGATCGAGGATCGGCGCGTCGGGCGCAACGTCGAACGGAGCGCCGCGCTGCTGCAGCCACTTCTTCACCGCGTAGCGCGCCTTGAGCACGCCGATCGGGTTGCCGCCGAGCGCCTTGGCGCGCTCGCCGAGGTCTTCGTCTCGGGTCGCGCCCGAGTAGACGTCCTCGAGCAGCGACACCTCGTCGGGCAGCGCCTCGCGCGCCTGGCGCAACAGCGCCTTGGGGCGCTGTCCGCCGGTGTACGTCGTCGGGTCGTCGCCGTCGCGTGCGCGCTCGCCCTCACCGGCGACCTCCTCCTGGATGATCGCGTAGGCCCAGTCGACCAGGGCGCGCGACTCGCTGACCTCGACGATGCCCTGGGCGAAGCGGTCGCACGCGCGCTGACACGGCGCGGTGCCGCGCGCCTCTCCGAGTCGGGAGGTGGCGATCGCGTAGTACCAGTCGGCGAAGCGCTGGGCCATCTCCTGGCCGGCGTTGGCGTCCCCGGAACGCCAGGCGCGGAACAGGTCCTTCGTGGAAGCGCTCATGCAGTCCTCGATGCGATTGCGACGATGGTAGCGGAGCGCCCGGGGCGCGTGCAAGGTCGCCGCCCTGCGCCTCAGCGCGCTGCTGCGGCGTCCTCTGCTGCCTGGATGATCCGTACCGAAGTGATGATGCGCCCGTGTAGCCACTCGTAGCGGGCCTCGACGTGGAATGGCCCCTCGCCGTCGCGCAGGCGCAGGTCGACACGCGCCCACCCGTGGAGGTCGGGCCAGACCACGGCCTCGTGGAAGTCGACGTAGCGCCGCACATACGGATGGAGCGCCTTGTAGACCGCTTCTTTGATCGAGAAGCGCAGCACCAGCGCGATCCAGCGGCGCGCCTCGGGGAGCGCGGAGACGTCCGCGATCTCTTCGGCCACCAGCACCCGTTCGATGATCCCGAGGCGCGGCGGCGCGTAGTCCTCGAGATCGACGCCGAGGGTGCCGTTGCCATCCCGGGCCACCATCGCGATCGCGAGGTCTCGCTTGTGCGAGATCGAACCGACGATCCCGTCGGGGAAGATCGGCTGCCCGCGATCGTCGGTGAGGACTGGCGCGTACGGGGCGCCCAGCTGCTCGAACGCGGCGCGCAGCGCGAGGCGTCCCCCGACGAACTGCACCTGCCGGTACATGCGCAGCGTCCGCGCGTGCTCGGCCTCCACGGGGTGCAGGCGTGCCAACACGGCCTCCGGCACCGGATCGGGGCCGTCGGGGAGCGTGACCGCGGAGAGCACCCCGTGCGGGGTGGCGTGATGGAATGCGAATGTGTAGGAGGCCAAGGTCGCACCATCATAGCCGGGCCGCAGTGTCGGGGCAGCCTCGCGCCGCGCCGTCCTTGACCGTGGGGCGCGTCATGCCTACGTTCCGCCTTCGTCGGTCCACGACCCGTCGTGGTGCACCCTGGGAGCAGGTTTGGGAAAGCAGCTGGTCATCGCGGAGAAGCCGAGCGTGGCGCGCGACATCGCGGATGCCCTCGGCGGGTTCGAGGACAAGGGCGAGTGGCTCGAGAGCGACGACTTCGTGGTCGCGTGGGCCTTCGGTCACCTGCTGACGCTCGCGGAGCCGCAGGAGTACGACGCGAAGTGGAAGTCGTGGAGCATCAAGAACCTCCCCATCCTGCCCGAGCACTTCGTGTTGGCGCCGCGGACCGGCCAGAAGAAGCGGCTGGGCGAGCTGAAGAAGCTCGCGCGGCGGGCGGACGTCGACGGGCTCATCAACGCATGCGACGCCGGGCGGGAGGGCGAGCTGATCTTCCGCAGGATCGTCGAGTACGACGGCGTCGACAAGCCGGTTCGTCGGCTTTGGTTGCAGAGCATGACGCACACCGCGATCCGGGACGGTTTCTCGAAGCTGCGCCCCGGCCAGGAGCTCGACGCGCTCGGCGACGCGGCGTGGCTGCGCGCCGTCGGGGACTGGCTCGTCGGCATGAATGCGACCCGCGCGCTGACCCAGCGCATGAAGGCGAAGAGCGATCGGAGCTCGTGGTCGGCGGGACGCGTACAGACGCCCACCCTGTACATGCTCGTGGCGCGTGAGCGCGAGATCCTCGCGCACCTGCCGCGTCCGTACTGGCTTCTCTATGGCACCTTCACGAAGGGTGATCAGAGCTGGGAAGGGCGGTACTGGGATGCCTCGGTGCGCAGCGACGACCGCGATGTCCAGAAGGACCGGATCTTCGACGAGGCCCGCGCCGAGGCGATCCGCGCCGGGGTGCTGGCCGCGGGGACGGGTCTGGCCGACGAGACGCGCAAGAGCTCGCGGCAGGGTGCGCCGCTGCCGTTCGACCTGACCTCGCTGCAGCGCGAGGCCAACAAGCGCTTCTCGTTCTCTGCGCGTCGCACCCTCGATGCGGCTCAGCGGCTCTACGAGGCCCACAAGCTGATCACCTATCCGCGAACCGACTCGCGTCACCTGCCCGCCGACTACGAGGGGCCAGTGCGCGGCGTGCTCGCGGCGCTGGGATCGGACCACGTCTACGGTGGGCTGGCGCGCGGCGTGCTCGAGGAGGGCCCGAAGAACCTCGAGCGCATCCTCGACGGCTCCAAGGTCAGCGACCACTTCGCGATCATCCCGACCGAGACCGAGGCGGGCTCGCTCGGCGCCGACGACCTGAAGATCTACGACCTGATCGTGCGTCAGTTCCTCGCGTCGCTGATGGGCCCGGCGACGTGGACCAACGTGGAGCGCCTCGTCAAGGTGCCGGTCGCTGGCGAGGAGATCGTGTTTCGCACCACCGCGAAGCACCTCGAGGTGCCGGGCTTCCTCGAGGCGCTCGGCAAGGAAGAGGGGGCGGGTACCCACCTGCCGGCGCTGGCGGCGGACGGCGGTGACGTCGCCGGCGTGACGGCGCGCGTCGACGATGTGCGCGCCGAGGACAAGGAGACCACACCCCCGCCCCGCTACAACGAAGGCACACTGCTGCGGATGATGGAGACGGCAGGCGAGGAGATCGACGACGACGAGCTCGCCGACGCGATGAAGGACAAGGGCATCGGCACGCCGGCCACGCGCGCCGACATCATCGACGGTCTGGTGAGCAAGGAGTACGCACGCCGCGTGGATGGGCGCCTCGCCCCCACCTCGAAGGCGATGCGCGCGATGGACGTGATCGAGCGGGTCGAGGTGCCGACGCTCGCGAGCCCTCGGCTCACCGGCGCGTGGGAGCACGATCTGCGCCGGGTGCAGAGCGGCGCGCTGCACCGCGACGAGGTGTTCGCGCGGCTCGCGGCGTTCACGCGCGAGATCGTCGACAGCCTCGCCAACTTCTCGCACGATCAGCTCTACGCGGGCGAGTCGTCCCTGGGCCCGTGCCCGGCGTGCGGCGAGGGCGTCGTGATCGAGAACCTGTGGGGCTACCCGTGCAGCCGCAACACGTCCGCGGACTCGCCGTGCGACCTGATGCTGTGGAAGGACAAGGGTGGTCGCTATCTCGATCGGGCCACGGTCACCCGCCTGCTCCGCGACAAGAAGGTGGGTCCGCTCACGGGCTTCGTCGATCGGTCAGGTCGCGGGCTCGAGGGCACGCTGCTGCTGCAGATCAACCCTGACTCCGCGCGGTGGGAGGTGGCGATCCAGTATGGCGAGGCACCCGACGCGGTCGACGAGCAGGAGATCGGGGTGCTGTGTCCCAACCCCGAGGATCCCGAGGACGAGATCGTCGAGACGAACGTCCGCTACGTCAGCCGCCGCATCCTCGAGGGGACGACCCGCAAGGGGCCGATCCTCCCCAAGGTGGTCTGTCGTCGTGAGATGAGCCCCGAGGAAGCAGCACAGTACTTCGCCAGCGAGGGCAAGACCGAGACGCTCGAGGGCTTCATCTCGAAGCGCGGTCGGCCGTTCAAGGGCGCGCTGTTCCGCAAGCCCACGGGCAAGCACGGCTTCGAGTTCCCGCCGCGCGAGCCGCGCAAGGGCAAGGGGGATGGGGACGAGGGCGCGCCATCGAAGAAGCCTGCCGCGACGAAGAAGGCCGCCGCGACGAAGAAGGCCGCCGCGACGAAGAAGGCGCCCGCGAAGAAGGCGCCCGCGAAGAAGGTCGCGGCCGAGGCCGGCGAGGAGGTGGCGTCGGCGAAGAAGGCGGCCACGAAGAAGCCGCCAGCGAAGAAGGCGGCGGCGAAGAAGCCCGCAGCGAAGAAGACCGCGGCGAAGAAGCCCAAAGGCGACAAGCCTTCGGCCGACACGCCCGCTGACCTGTGAGCCCGTGCAGGGGGTCGTGATAGGGCGTTGAGGTGACCCACCGCACCACCGAGCCCTACCGCGACGTCTCCGGCGTCGCGCTCTACGAGGTCGTCGATGACCTCGGTGCGCCGATCCCCGGCCCGCGGGTCGCGGTGATCGCGTGGATGCACGGCAACGAGCCGGTCGGCGAGGACGTGCTGCGGCGACTGGAGGCCGAGCGGGGCGTGCATCACCGCGCGGGCGCGATCCTCGCGGTGCGCGCCAACGAGCAGGCGCGCGCGCTCGGGCTGCGCCACTCACCCGACGGGCGCGATCTCAACCGGCTGTGGGACGCCGACACCCTGCAGCGCCTGCGCGCGACCGACCCTTCGACGCTCGACCCCGAAGAGCGCCGCGCCCGCGAGCTCGCGCCGCTGCTGCTCGCGTGCGACGCGGTGCTGGACCTCCACAGCACCAGCCGCCCGGCGCCGCCGTTCCTGCTGTACCGGGACGACCAACGCCACGCGCTGCTCGCGGCGCGCCTCGGCGTGCAGCGCCTCGTCACCGGCGTCCACGAGGGCGCGGTGCTCGACGGGGGCCTCGCGTGCACCGTGGGGCTGCGCCCGGGCGAGCGCGGTGCGCGCCTGGGGTTCACGTTTGAGGCGGGACAGCACGAGGCGCCCGGCAACGGCGAGCGCGCGTGGGCGGTCACGCTGCGGCTGCTCCATGCGCTCGGGGTGTGGGACGAGGCGCCCGCCCTCCCGCCGGGCGAGCCGGAGGTCTACGAGGTGATGGAGCGGTTCGCGCAGGCGCCGCCGGGCGAGGCGCAGTGGTCGTTCGTCGGCTTCGGCGGCGACCGCACGGCATCGGGACGGCGCGGCCCGCCGCGTCGGCTCGTCAGCTTCGAGCAGGTCGAGGCCGATGAGGTGATCCTCACCCGCGGCGGTGGGGTGGTCCGTGCCGCCTCGCCGTTCACGATGCTGATGCCCGCGCCGACCGCCGAGCCGGGCGCCGATCTCTACTTCGTGTGTCAGGCGCGCCACGGCGGGCTCGGGCTGCGCGAGCGCACCGACGCCGAGGCGCGCATCGAGGCCGCGGCCATCGAGCGGATGGTCGATCTCGTCGACGACGACGAGCTCGCGGCGGGCGTCACCTGGGCCGGCTTCGACGACCGCCTGCTGCTCGATCTGGTCGCCGACCTGGTCGGCCGGGTGCGGCGCCTGCCCGAGGGCCACCCGCACCGACGGATCGCGGTCGTCGGCCGTGGCGACTTCGGCGGGGATCGCGGTGAGCGCCGCGCCGGGCAGCGCTACCGTCGCGCGATGCGTCAGGCGGTCGCGGACGGCGTGCCGATCGAGCGGCTTCAACTGCTCCGCGGCGCGTCGCTCGGGTGGATCGACCGGCTGACCTCGCGGGCGATGGCCGAGCGTGTCGCCGAGCGGCGAGCGCGCACGGGTGAGGTGGGGATCGAGCTGGTGCTCTCGGCACATCAGCCGCACACGCTCTCGCTGTTGATCGCAGGTGACGTCGACCGCGCGCTGCGCGAGGGCGACTACCGGCACGTCCGCGTCGCGCTGCTCGTCGAGGCGAGCACGGTGCGGCGTTCGGGCGCGGACGTCGACGTGCGCATCGATCGCGCGGGCCTGGTGACCGCGCGTCCCGAGGTGATCCGCGGCGCGTGGCGGATGCGCGATGCGCTCCGGACCGACCATCGCGCGCTGCTGCGCCGGTTTCCGCTGGCGAGCGATCCGGCGCTCGCGCCGGCGTTCGACGCGGCAGGGCGGCTCGGTCCGTCGGAAGATCCGGCGGTGATGCGCGCGCTTCGGGTCGCGCTGCGCCGCGTCCAGCTCACGCTGTGGCGCGACGCGCTCCCGCGCGAGCGCCTGAACGCCCGTGCCCTCGACGCGGACGGGGTGGCCACCTGGCTCGCCGACACCGCGGTCGCGAGCGGGATCCGCGACCTCGGCGCCCTCCGTGCGCTGATCGTACCGGACGCGCCCGGTCGTTGGCGCGTCGATCCCGAGCGCCTCGACGCCGCGTGCGCCGATCCGCTCGCGTTCGCGCCGACCCCGCCGCCGCCGGCCGGGCCGCCGCCGGTGCCGATGCAGGCCGACGAGGTCGACGCCGACACCCTGGAGCGCTGGGTGGGGTGGAAGCGGTTCCTGCGCCGCGCCCAGCCGATCCCGCACACGCGGGGCAAGGACGTCGACCTCGCGCTGACCGGCGCCGACATCCACCGGCGGGTCCAGGATCTGTACCGGCGTGCGAGCGCGCTGGCGGCCGAGCGGCAGGTGCTCGTCGTCGTCGCCGGGGACGGGCAGAGCCCGCTGCGCATCCACCCCGGCCCGTCCCGCGCGAGCCTCGATGCGCACCGCGCGCTGCTGCGCGATCCTGCGGTGAGCTACCTGCGCATCCAACACCTCCCGGGCACGAACCTCGCGTGGCTCAAGGATCTGCTCGCGCTCGGCGCCGCCCGCCCCGCGGGGGCCGCTCCGGTGCGCGTCGCGCTCGAGGAGGAGCACGGCGCGCTGATCAGCGTCGTCGCGCTCGCGGTGTGCGAGACGGATCACTGCACCATCGAGGACTTCACGCTGGAGGGATGGCGGATCGAGGCGGCCGGGGTCATCGTGACCGACTTCGACGTCGCGGCGCGCGACTACGCGCTCGGGCTGTTCACCGGACCGCTGCCCGGTGAGCCCGAGCGCGTGAACCTCGACCTGCTCCACTTCGTGCGCGCGCACTGTCAGGGGCTGCTCGATCAGCTCGGCTCGCGCAGTCGGATCGATGTCGGCGTGGAGGGCGCGGCGTTCGAGGCGCTGGTCGTCCAGCGGATCGCGCGGTGGGTCGAGACGGCGCGCGCGGCGACCGACCGCCCGGCAGGCGGGCCGCCGCGCGATCGCGACGGCCGCCGTCGGTGGATCGCCGAGGAGCTGGATCTCGCCGATCCGACCTTGATCGCGGCGCTGGCGGACGCGCTCACCGACGGACGGGAGCCGCTCGCGATCGCGGATGCGCTGTGGCGCTCCGTGCGGCCGTGGCCGGGCGAGGCGCTCGACGCATGATCGAGCCCGATGAGCCTGCGACCGCGTGGCTGCGCGCGCGGTGGCGCTCGCTCGCCGCCGAGGTGTCGCGGGCGCCCGCGCCGCGCTCGGCGTGGGCTCGGGACGCGCTGACCGCCGACGCGGTGGGCGTGGCGCTGGCGGACGCGCTGGGCTGGCACGGCCCGCCCGGTGACGGCGCCGCCGGCAGCTATGACGCGGCGCGGTCCTCGCGCGCGCGCGAGGCGCTGGGGCA
>CAYQSE010000224.1:0-9682 GCA_964419905.1 uncultured Enterobacteriaceae bacterium | reverse complement strand
GCCGTCGTCGCCGTCGTCGCCGTCGTCGCCGTCATCGCCGTCGCAGTCGTCGTCGCCGTCATCGCCGTCATCGTCGTCGTCGTCGCCGTCGCCGCCGTCATCGTCGTCGCCGTCGTCGTCGTCGTCGCTCTCACCGTCGTCGTTCGGGCCGTCGTCGCAGTGGCCGGGACCGATCAGCCCGTTGTTGTAGTCGTCGAGCACGGTGGCGAGCGCGCGGGCGTGCGCACGATCGGCGGGCGCGATGTCGCACGAGGTGAGGAGCACCTCGCCCTCGTCGAGGGCGTCGGCCACGACGGCGGGGACGGAGGCTCCGCTCGCGACGTTCAGGCTCGCGGCGATCCACTGATGGGCCAGGATGTAGTGCGCGTCGCCTCGGGTGGGGGTCTGCAGCACATCGAGCCAGCTCTCACCGCACAGGTCGGTATCTTCGGAGATCGGCCACGCACGTTGCTGCGACGCGTTCGACGCGTAGCTGTGGTGGGTCTTCCAGTAGCCCTGGGTGAGGGTGCAGCCTTCGCCGGCGGCGGCCTCGGCACCGGCGCCACGCGTTGAGGCGAGCTCGCCAGGGTCGGCGTCGGACCCCGCACAGCCCGTCATGAAGAAGGACACCAGCGCAACCTGCGCGAGCTGAGAAATGCGTGGCAATGTTCCCCCTGTCGAACCTGAACCCCCTACAAAATGCACCCTCCAGCGCGATCCGTCAAGCTCGTTGATCGCACCGTGGGGGGACTTTCGCTGTGTTGGGGATCGAGCGGTCAAGGGCCCGTTGCGTCGTTTGACCGTGTTCCTGCATAGGTCTCGGTCGTCGAAGTGCATTATTATCAGAATATCGCAACTGTCGCATATGGCGCGAATGACCGGTTTGTCTCAAATGCGCCAACGGGCGGTGCCGGATCTTCGTCGCCGGGTGAAGGATATTCTGCACTCGGACGCTTCGCGCTACGCGGGTATGCGGGACAAGCACGACTCTCGGAACGGTACGGTTCCTGCTTTGTGGTCTCGGGTCGAGTGCTGGAGGTGCGATGCGGCTGCTGTGGATCGCTGTCGTCTGTACGTGGGCCATGGCTGCTCGCGCAGATGACGCTGTCGAGACGCTGGTGCTTCGCGCCGAGTCGAGCAGCCCGGCGCTGGCGTCGCGGCGCGCGCAGATCGCCGAGGTCGACGCGCTGCGCGAGGTGTCGCGCGCGTGGTCCGACCCCGTGCTCACCGTGGGCGCGATGAACCTTCCGCTGCAGCCCGCCGAGCTGGGCGGGATGGCGATGACCGGCGCGCACTTCGGCATCGCGCAGCGGCTCCCGACCTCGGGGGTCCCGCGTCGGGCGGGCGAGGTCGCGGACGCCCGGCTCGTGGCGAGCGCGCACGCCGAGGCCGAGGCCGCCCTTCAGATCGGGTTGGCGGTGCGCGTCGGCTGGTGGCGCCTCGCGCTCGTGCGTCAGCTCCGAGGGGTGCTCGCACGACACCTCGAGGCGGCCGACACGCTGCTCGGAGCGGTGCGCGCGCGGTACGAGGTGGGCGCGGTGGGGCAGGGGAGCGTGCTTCGGCTGGAGCTGCTGCGCGACGCGCTGCGCGAGGACATGGCCGATCTCGCCCGGGACGAGGTCGCGCTGCTCGCGAGCCTGGCGCGCTCGGTGGCCGCACCGGAGCTGAGCGTCGACAGCCCGGCCGAGACCTCGCCGCTGCCGGTGCGCGGCGACCCCGCGTCCTGGCTCGCGCAGGCGGAGCGGGCGCGTCCGCTGCTCGCCGAGCTCGACGCCGAGATCGCGATGGCGGAGGCCGAGGCGGCGATGGCGCGTGCGATGGGCGCACCGGACGTCACCCTCGGCGCGAGCTACCTCGCGCGGGTGCCGGTGGGTGACATGCCCGCGGGCTCCGACCTGGTGTCGTTCGAGGTGATGGTGCCGGTACCGCTCGCGTCCTCGCGGGTCGCGCGCGGTCGGCGCGCGGCGGCGTTGCACGACGCGTACGGCGCGCGTGCGCGGCGGGCGGAGACCTCGCTCGTGCTCCGCGCCGAGCTGGAGTCGGCGCACGCGCGCTGGACGCGCGCGGTGGAGCGGGCGGAGCGCCTCGCGAGTCCGCTCGTGCCCGAGGCGACCCGGGCGCGTGACACGACGCTGTCCGACTTTCGCGTGGGAAAGGGCGACTTCGCATCGCTCTACGAGGCTGAGGTGATGTTGCTCGAGCTGGAGCGCGGCGCGCGGACCGCCGCCATCGAGACCCGGATCCAGGAGGCCCTGGTCCGCGCGATCATCGGCGAAGCGCCGAGCGGAGGTGAGCGTTGATCCGAGTGTTCGCGACGTGGCTGTGGATCGTTCTCGTCGCGTGTGGCGGCGCGCCGCCGCCGCACGCTGGCCACGACCACGGCGCCCCGCCCGGGGCGTCCCAGGCCGAGGAGCCGGTGCTCTACACCTGCGGGATGCACCCGCAGGTGGTGCAGGAGGGCCCCGGCAGCTGCCCGATCTGCGGGATGGACCTGACGCCGATGAAGCGGGGCGGCGCGTCCGCCGGCACGGTGTCGATCGATCCCACCGTGCAGCAGAACATGAACCTGCGCACCGCGGTGGTCGCCCGGCAGCCCATGTTCCGGCACATCCGCACCATCGGGCAGGTCGAGGTGGGCGAGGACCAGATCAGTGTCGTGAACCTGCGGTACGGCGGGTGGGCCGAGCGCGTCTACGCCGACAAGACCGGCGACTCGGTGCGACGGGGCCAGGCGCTGTTCGAGATCTACAGCCCCGAGCTCGTGGCCGCCCAGGAGGAGTTCCTGCTGGCGCTCCGCACCAGCGGTCCGGACAGCCCGATGACGCGGTCGGCGCGGCGCAAGCTCGTGCTGTGGGACATCCCCGAGTCCGACATCGATCGGGTCGCCGCGGCGGGCGAGGCGAGCAAGACCCTGCCGGTGCGCGCACCCGCGAGCGGGTTCGTGCTGCACAAGAGCGTGGTCGAGGGGGCCTCGGTGAAGATGGGCGAGGACCTGTACCGCATCGGGAACCTCGACAAGATCTGGGTCACCGCCGAGATCTACGAGTTCGACGCCCCGTGGGTGGAGCTCGGGCAGCCGGCGCAGATGGAGCTGGCGTTCCAGCAGGGCAAGGTGCTCGAGGGCACGGTCAGCTACATCTACCCGACGCTCAACGACAAGACGCGCACGCTCACGGTGCGGCTCGAGTTCGAGAACCCGGGCATCCGGCTCAAGCCCGGCATGTTCGCGACCGTCTACGTCGAGTACCGTCGCCTCGAGGGTGTGCTCGCGGTGCCGAGCGAGGCGGTGCTGCACACGGGCAAGCGCAAGATCGTGTTCGTGGAGCTGGGCGGCGGACGGTTCGCGCCGCGTGAGGTCACGACCGGGCTGGTCGGAGACAGACACGTCACCGAGATCGTGGAGGGGCTGGTCGAAGGGGAGCGGGTGGTGGTGAGCGGACAGTTCCTGCTCGACTCCGAGAGCAACCTGCAGGAGGCCCTCGAGAAGCTCGCGGCGCAGCGCCCGGGTGGCGGTGACGCCGACGTCGCGCCGCACTCGGTGTACTCGTGCCCGATGCACCCCGAGGAGCTCTCCGCCGAGCCGGCGCGGTGCAGCCAGTGCGGGATGGATCTGGAGGAGCGGCCCGCCACGCCCGAGGAGATCGAGGCGGTCCACGGCGCGCGCGCGCGGGTGCCGCTCGTGGCTCCGGCGCGCCCGGATGCCGTGCCCGGCACGTACACCTGCCCGATGCACCCCCACGTCGTGCAGGACGAGGCGGGTCGCTGCCCCGAGTGCGGGATGTTCCTCGAGCTCGTGGAGCCCGAGACGCCATGATCGAACGCCTGATCGAGCTCTCGGTTCGCAACCGCGTGTTCGTCGCGATCGTCGCGGTGATGCTCGCGGTGGGCGGTGTGTGGGCCATTCGTGCGACGCCGCTCGACGCGCTGCCCGATCTCTCGGACGTGCAGGTCATCGTGATGACCGAGTTCCCGGGGCAGGCGCCGAACGTCGTCGAGGACCAGGTGACCTACCCGCTGTCGAGCGCGCTGCTCGCGGTGCCGCACGCACGCGTCGTGCGCGGCTACAGCATGTTCGGGCTGAGCATGGTCTACGTGCTGTTCGAGGACGGCACCGACCTGTACTGGGCGCGCAGCCGCGTGCTCGAGTACCTCAACGTGGCCGCGGCAGGACTGCCGCAGGGCGCGATGCCGATGCTCGGGCCGGACGCCACTGGCATCGGCTGGGTCTACCAATACGTGCTCACCGACTTCAGCCCGCGCGCCCGGGTGCTGCGCGCGCACCTCGACGCGGACGGCTCGGGGACGGTAGAAGCGCATGAGCTGCCTGCGCCCGCCGACGGTGGACGGTTCTCCGAGGCGCAGCTCCGCCGCCTGTTCGATCCGACGCTGGCGCAGGTGCGTCGTGTGCCGCTGTCGTCTGGCGGCGAAGCGCTGGTGCACGATCCGCCGCTGCCCGGCGCGGACGCCCCGGACGCGTTCGTCGCGGACGCGCTGCGCTTCGTCATCGACGGCTTCGATCGCGACGGGGACCGCCGGATCGGCCCCGAGGAGCTGCTACGCGCCGCGAACTTCGCCGGGATGGACCTGCAGCAGCTCCGCAGCCTGCAGGACTGGTTCCTGCGCTACGAGCTGATGGCGCTGCCCGGCGTGTCCGAGGTGGCGAGCGTCGGCGGCTTCGTTCGGCAGTACCAGGTCGAGGTCGACCCCGAGAAGCTGCGCGCGTTCGGCGTGACCCTGCCACAGGTCACGCGCGCCATCGAGGCCGCCAACCTCGACGTCGGCGGTCGCGTGATCGAGATGGCCGAGACCGAGTTCATGGTGCGCGGGCGTGGCTACATCAGCAGTGTCGACGACCTGATGACCGTCCCGGTGGCGGTCGATTCGTCGACGCATACGCCGGTGCTGTTGCGGCAGGTCGCGCACGTGCAGGTCGGGCCCGAGACCCGGCGCGGCATCGTCGAGCTGAACGGGGAGGGCGAGGTCGTCGGCGGCATCGTCCTGCTGCGTCAGGGCGGCGACGCCCCGAGCGTGATCGGCGCGGTCGAGCGTCGGCTCGCGGAGCTGAAGCCCGGGCTGCCGGAGGGCGTCGAGATCCACGTCGCCTACGACCGCTCGTCGCTGATCGCGCGGGCGATCGCGTCGCTGTGGGAGACGCTGGGCAAGGAGATGCTGGTCGTCGCGCTGATCTGCGTGGTCTTCCTGCTACACCTGCGCAGCTCGCTGGTCGCGGTGATCACGCTGCCGCTCGGCGTCCTCGCCGCGTTCCTCGCGATGCGGGCGCTCGGGCTGAACGCGAACATCATGAGCCTGGGCGGCATCGCGATCGCGATCGGGGTGATGGTCGACGCGTCCATCGTGATGGTGGAGAACCTGCACAAGCACAAGGAGCGATCGCCCGACGAGGACCACGAGACGCTCGTGATCCGCGCTGCGCGTGAGGTCGGTCCGGCGCTGTTCTTCTCGCTGCTCGTGGTCACGATCAGCTTCGTGCCGGTGTTCAGCCTCGAGCAGCAGGAGGGGCGGCTGTTCATCCCGCTCGCGTGGACCAAGACGCTGGCGATGCTCGCCGCCTCGGGGCTCGCGGTGACGCTGATCCCGGCGCTGATGTTCTGGCTGATCCGCGGTCGGCTGCGGCCCGAGTCGGCGAACCCGGTCAGCCGCCTGACGATGGCGATCTATCGTCCGCTGCTCGCGGCGGTGCTGCGCCGTCCCCTGCTGTGGCTGTTCGGCGCCGTGGCGTTCGCGGCGTTCACGCTGCTGCCCGCGAGTCGACTCGGCTCTGAGTTCATGCCGCCGCTCGACGAGGGCGACCTGCTGTACATGCCGACGACGCCGCCCGGGCTCTCGGTCACCAAGGCGCGCGAGATCCTGCAGCAGACGGACCGGCTGATCGCCTCGCACCCGCAGGTGGAGCGGGTCCTCGGAAAGATCGGGCGCGCCGAGACCGCGACCGATCCGGCGCCGCTGACGATGATCGAGACGACCATCCTGCTGCGCCCACGCGCGGAGTGGCCCAAGGGCAAGACGCAGCGGGACATCATCCGCGAGCTCGATGCGATGGTGCAGCTACCCGGGGTGACGAACGCCTGGACCATGCCGATCAAGACGCGCATCGACATGCTCGCCACCGGCATCAAGACGCCGGTGGGCATCAAGCTGCTCGGCAACGACCTGGAAGAGCTCTCGGCGATAGGCCAGCGCATCGAGGCGGTCCTGCGCGACCTGCCCGGCGTCTCGAGCGTCTACTCAGAGCGGGTGACCGACGGCAACTACGTCGACATCGACATCCGACGTGAGGATGCGGCGCGCTACGGGCTGAACATCGCAGACGTGCAGCAGGTCATCGCCTCGGCCATCGGCGGCCGCAACGTGACCTGGACGGTCGAGGGGCTCGAGCGCTACCCGGTCAACGTGCGCTTCCCGCGCGAGCTGCGCGACGACCTGTACGCGCTGGGGCAGATCGCGGTGCCGACGCCGATGGGGCACACCGTCCCGCTCGCGCACGTGGCCGACATCGGCCTCGCGAAGGGGCCGCCGATGATCAAGAGCGAGAACGCGCGTCGCACCGCGTGGATCTACGTCGATCTGAACACGAGCGATCTCGGCGGCTTCGTGCGGAGCGCGCGCGAGCTGGTGGACCGGGAGGTGCCGATGCCAGCGGGCGTGAGCCTGCAGTGGTCCGGGCAGTACGAGTACATGGCGCGTGCTGCCGAGCGCCTGGCGCTGGTGGTGCCGATGACGCTCGGCCTGATCTTCGTGCTCCTCTACCTGCACTTCCAGCGGGTCGCCGAGTCGCTGATGGTGATGGTCGCCACGCTGGTGTTCGCGCCGATCGGCGGCGTGTGGATGATGTGGGCGTACGGCTTCAACCTCTCGGTGGCAGCGGCCATCGGCTTCATCGCCCTGCTCGGGCTCGCCGCCGAGACGGGCGTGCTGATGGTCGTGTACATGGACGAGGCGTTCGATCGGTACGCGCGCGAGGGCCGGATGCGGCATGCGTCGGACCTGCGCGCTGCCATCACCGAGGGCGCCGTCGATCGGCTCCGCCCGAAGTTGATGACCGTCGCCACCGACTTCCTCGCGCTGCTGCCGATCCTCGTCGGCACCGGCACCGGGGTGGAGCTGATGAAGCGCGTCGCTGCGCCGATGGTCGGCGGGGTGCTCACCAGCGCCGTGCTCACGCTCCTGCTGCTGCCCGCGTTGTACTACCTGTGGAAGCATCGGGCCCTGGGGCACGTCGCCCCCGAGGCGGACTGATGGCGCTGTTGCTCGTCGACGACGATCCCACCGGACGCCGCGTCGCGATCTACAACCTCACCCGCGCGGGCTTCGAAGTGGACGAGGCGGGCGATGGCGAGGAGGCGCTCACGCGCTTCGATCCCGAGCGGCACCTCGTGGTGATCACGGATCTGAAGATGCCGCGCATGGACGGCATGGCGCTGCTGGCGGCGCTGCGCGCGCGGGCGCCTGCGGTGCCGGTGATCGTGATCACCGCGTTCGGCGCGGTCGACACCGCGGTGTCCGCGATGCAGGCCGGTGCGTGGGACTTCGTCGAGAAGCCGTTCTCGCGCGACCGCCTGGAGCTGACGGTGCGGCGCGCGGTCGAGACAGCGACGCTGCGCCGCGACGTCCGGCGCCTGGGTGGGGTGGAGCGGCCGATCGTCGCGCGCAGCGCGGGCATGGTCGCGGCGCTGGCCCTCGCCGATCGGGTGGCGCCCTCCGAGGCGACGGTGTTGATCACGGGCGAGAGCGGGGTCGGCAAGGAGCTGGTCGCGCGGCGGATCCACGCGCGCTCCGCGCGCGGCGCCGGGCCGTTCGTGGCGATCAACTGCGCGGCGATCCCCGAGACGCTGCTCGAGTCGGAGCTGTTCGGGCACACCCGCGGCGCGTTCTCGGGTGCCGACCGCGCCCGGGAGGGGCGCGTGCGTCAGGCGCAGGGCGGCACGCTGTTCCTCGACGAGGTGGCCGATCTGCCGCAGCCGCTCCAGGCCAAGCTGCTGCGCCTGCTCCAGGAGCGCGAGATCGACGTGGTCGGTGCGGATCGGCCCGTGTCCGCCGACGTGCGCGTGCTCGCAGCCACCAACGCCGATCTGCGCGCGGCGGTCGGCCAGGGGCGGTTCCGCCAGGATCTGTTCTTCCGGCTCGCGGTGATCGAGCTGGAGGTGCCGCCGCTCCGCGAGCGCCTCGACGACATCGAGCCGCTCGCCCGTGCGTTCCTCACCGAGGCGGGCCGCACGCTCGAGCTGCCCGACGAGGTGGTCGACGCGCTGCGGCGCCGGACCTGGCCGGGCAACGTGCGCGAGCTGAAGAACGCGGTGGAGCGGCTCGCGATCCTCGCGCCCGGCGATCGGGTGCGCGCTGGCGATCTGCCCGAGGCGGGCCCCTCGGTGAGCGGGGCGTGGCTCGACGCCATCCCCGAGTCGCTGTCGCTGATCGACGTCGAGCGCGAGGTGGTGCGGCACGCGCTGACGCGCGCGGGCTGGAACGTCAGCGAGGCCGCGCGGCGCCTCGGCGTGCCGCGCCACGTGCTCGTCTACCGCATCGAGAAGTACGGGCTGCGGCGCGATGCGTGAGGCGCGCGCGCTGTGGGGGCCGTCCGCGCTCGGGTTGGTGTGGGCGCCGCTGCTCGCGATCACCGCGGTGCACTACCTCGCGCCGCACCACGCGCACGCGGTCCACGACGTCGCGCGGCGGCTGTTCTACCTGCCGATCGTGTTCGCCGGGCTGCGCGGCGGGGTGCCGGCGGGCCTGCTCGTCGCGGGCGTCGTGATCGCGCTGTACACCCCGCACGCGTTCTGGCTGCACCCGCACCACGATCCGGCGACGACGACGCAGAAGCTGCTCGAGATGGGCTTCTATGGGGTGCTCGGGGGCGCGACCGGCTGGGTCTCGGAGCGGCTGGCGCGCCAGCAGCGGGCGATCGCGGCGCAGGAGGCCGCGCTGCAGCGCGCGGCGCGGCTCGAGAGCCTGGGCGAGCTCAGCGCGGGGCTCGCGCACGAGATCCGCAACCCGCTGCACGCGATGCGCGGCACCGCCGAGATCCTGGTGGACCAGGTGCCGGAGGGCACCGAGGAGCGGGCACTGGCGAACGCCCACCTGGCCGAGATCGATCGGCTCTCGGGCCTGCTGTCGCGGTTCCTCGACTTCGCGCGGCACGGCGCGCCCGAGGTGGGTCCGATCGCACTCGGCGACGTGGTCGAGCGGGTGGGCTCGCTGCTGCGCGCTCAGGCCGGTCGTCAGGGCACGGCGCTGGTGGTCGAGCGGGGTGCGGACCCGACGGTGCAGGCCGACTTCGATCTGCTGGTGCAGGCGACGCTGGCGATGGCGCAGAACGCGCTGCAGGCCGTCTCCGAGGGCGGCACGGTCCGGCTGTCCGCCGCGGCGCTGGGCCCGTCGCGTCAGCCTGCGATCCGGGTGGAGAACGACGGGCCGCCGCTACCCGCGGAGCTGCGCGAGCGGCTGTTCGATCCGTTCGTGTCCGCGCGCGAGGGGGGCACCGGGCTGGGGCTCGCGGCCGCCTGGCGCATCGCGCGCGACCACGACGGGACGATCGAGGCCGAGGACATCCCGGGCGGGGTCCGGTTCACGCTCTGGCTGCCGACCATCCCGGCCGGCCCACGTCCGGCCTGATCGGTGGCTCGGCCGTCTCGGCTGTCGATCCTACACATCTCGCACCGTGCCTGAGATCACGTGGGGCGGGCGT
>CAYQSE010000223.1:0-9783 GCA_964419905.1 uncultured Enterobacteriaceae bacterium | reverse complement strand
ACGCCCGCCCCACATGATCTCGGGCCGCAGCCAAGATGTGTAGGATCGACAGCCGAGACGGCCGGCCCACGAAGTACAGGGTGGCACCCATCCGCAGCCAAAGGACGTGGGCCGGCCGTCCCGGCCGGCAGACACCCCGCCACATCAGGAACGGCCGGCCGAGACGGCCGGCCCACGACGTTCCTGCCCTCTGCTGGGGGCTCAGTCCGCGGCGGCCTTGTCCGGGATCGTGCAGTAGTCCGGGAAGCTCGACAGGTCGCCATCCTCGAACGGGGACGGCTCACCGAACACGTGGCTCGTGAGCCACGCGGGGATGACCCCGATGCCGGTCAGCGGGATCGTGTGCCCCTCGCCGTGGTCGCACTCGACGACGAAGTGCCCGTCGGCCTGCAGGCGCTCGGAGAACTGCACGCTCTGCGCGTGGAAGTCGACCGTGCGCGCGCCGAGCGAGAACGTGTCGGCCTCGCCGCCCCACATCACCATCACCGGGATGTCGGCGTTCGGGGTGTCGTAGTAGACGACCTGGCCGGTGCCTCCGGACATCACGAGCGTGGTCGCGAGCGTATCGGCGCGGTGCATCGTCATCCAGCTGTTCCACAGCCCGCCAGCGCTCATGCCCGCCGACGTCACCCGCAGCGGATCGACGCCGAGCTCCTGCACCACGCACGCGCGCAGATCGTCGTAGAGCACCGCGTCGAGCCCGCCGTCGTCGACGTAGAACTGCCACTCGTACGGCTCGTCGGACTGCGCCTGTGGCAGCACGAACACCGTCTCGAACTGATCGGCCAGCGTCTGTGCGCGCATCAGGTTCGCCACCATCCCCGCCGACGCCCCGAGGGGATGCCAGAAGAACAGCGCCGGCATGTCCGCGCGCCGGTACTCGGGGATGTAGACGTGCACCTGCCGCTCGATGCCGCCCGAGACGAAGGTCTTGCGTCCGGACGTCTCGAAGTCCGGGCACGCGCCACTCGACAGCGGCTGCAGCGGCGCGAGCCCTTCGGGCCAGTCGTCGATCAGCTCCACCTCGGGCTCCGCGCAACCGAAGAGCACCACGGTGGAGAGCAGGGGAAGCGCTGCGCGCATCACGGACCTCCGAGCGGTCCGGGAGCCTAGCCCAAGGACGCGCCGAGGCGCGCCTCCTTCTTCTCGTGCTCGCTCAACAGGCGTGCGAAGTCCTGGGCGCGCGACAACCACTCCGCGTCGTGCACGTCGGCGCCGAGCAGCGCGGCGAGCGTGGTCTCCAGCACGTGGTGCTCGGCGACCAGCGCGTCGATCTCGGCGGGCGCGTGTCGGCTGCGCTGCCGGAGATGGTCGAAGAACCCCTCGGGGCGCTCCTCGACCCGGAAGTGGTGCGGCAGCACCGTGTTCAGCTCGCCCAGCGCCGCGACCACCGACTCGGGCTCGGAGGCCCGGAGGATCCCCGCGATGGTCTCCCGAACCACGCGGTGCGCATTGACGATCGCGTCGAAGGCATCCTGGATACGCGCCATGACCTGATCCCCCCGGAGCGCTGCGCCGCTGGCCGCGATGCGAGCGCGCCTGCTACCATCATGACCCGTGCGCGGATCGGGAGCATCAATCGGATGGCGGAGGACAGCGAGGCGCTGCGTGGCGCGCCCCCGGTGAAGAATCGGCCGCGCACGCCGTCGTTGCGGCTGGACATCCCGCTCGGCGCGTTTCAGCTCACCCGCCTGCTCGGTGTGGGCGGCATGGGCGAGGTGTGGGAGGGTTTCCACCGAACCCAGGGCGTCCCGGTGGCCGTGAAGGTGATCACCGCGGCGCGCGCGCGCGATCCCCGCTACCGCGAGGCGTTCCGCAACGAGGTGCGCGCCGTCGCCGGGCTCGACCACCCCGGCGTGGTGATGGTCTTCGATCAGGGCGAGCTCGACGCGGCGGCCGAGCAGGCCTCCGAGGCCCGGATGGTCGCGGGCAGCCCGTACCTCGCGATGGAGCTCGCGAACGGCGGCTCACTGCGGGCGCTTCGCTCTCCGCGCGCGTGGTCCGAGCTGAAGTTCATCCTCGTGTCGCTGCTCGACATCCTGGCGCACGCGCACGCGCGCGGCGTGATCCACCGCGACCTGAAGCCTGCCAACGTGCTCGTGTTCAGGGATCCGACGAGCCCCGACAGCCGCGTGCGCCTGAAGCTCACCGACTTCGGGCTCGCGCACGCCACCGATACGGCCGAGCGGGGGATGCGCGGCACGTCCGGCACCCCCACCTACATGGCGCCCGAGCAGTTCCTGGGGCAGTGGCGGGACTTCGGGCCGTGGACCGACCTGTACGGCTTCGGTTGCCTCGCCTACGCCCTCGCACACGGCAATCCACCGTTCCAGGCCAGCGGCGGAAGCGGGCTGCGCCAGGCCCACCTCGCGTCGGACCCGGCGCCGCTCGTGCCGCGTCTGCCCGTGCCGCAGGGCTTCGAGGCGTGGATCGGTCGCCTGATGGCGAAGGATCCGGTGCGGCGGTTTCAGTGCGCCGCGGACGCGCTGTGGGTCCTCGACGACCTCGGCGACCCGGCCGAGGCAGGCGAAGCGCAGACCACCGACCGCACGGTGGCCCCCGTCGCCGACCCCCACACGGTCGACGCGTCGATGCTCGACTGGGACACGGCGATGTTGGTGGGCGGGGGGCGCGACCGCGAGCTCGGCGGGATCGACGAGGATCACTCCGTCCTGTGCGAGCGCCGTCTCCCGCCGATGCCCGACGACTGGCGCGAGCACGCGCCGCGCGCGCTGTCCATGCGCCTCGTCGGCGCCGGGCTGGGGCTGTACGGCCTGCGCGCGATCCCGATCGTCGACCGCGAGCGGGAGCGCGACGCGCTGTGGGAGGCGCTCGCCGAGGCGCGCGTGCACGAGGACAGCCGCGGGGTGGTCCTCCAGGGCGGCGCGGGCGCCGGGAAGAGCCGGCTCGCCGAGTGGGTCGTCCAGCGCGGCCGCGAGCTCGGCGTGGCGACGTTCGTGCAGGCGGTCCACAGCCGCGGCGGCGGCCCCACCGACGGGCTGCCGCGCATGGTGCAGCGCGCGCTCTCCTGCGTCGGGCTCACGCGCATGGAGATGTTGCGGCGCACCGAGGCGTGGCTCCGCCGCCGCGGGGTGCGCGACGACTACGAGTGGAACGCGCTGACCGAGCTGGTGTGGCCTGCGACCGAGCAGGACTTCCGCGGCGGCGCTCGCGAGGTGCGCTTCTCGGCGCCGCAGGAGCGCTACGCGCTGATCCACCGCCTCCTCACCCACGTCGGCGGCGGCATCGACGAGCGTGGGCTGGATGACGAGCCGCTTCGCCGCGCGGTCATCGTGTGGCTCGACGATGTGCAGTGGGGCCCCGACGCGCTCGGGCTCGCGCGCTACCTGCTGCGCAACGGCCGCGGCCAGCCCACCCCGCTGCTCATCGTATGCACCGTGCAGGAGGAGGCCCTCGAGGAGCGCCCCGCCGAGCGTGCGATGCTCGAGGTGGTGCTCCGCGACCGCAGCGCGCGCCGCGTGAGCGTCGATCCACTGGGTCGCGCCGACCGCGCGCGCCTGGTGCAAGAGCTGCTCGGTCTCGAGGGCGAGCTGGCCACGCAGGTCGAGGAGCGCACCGGTGGCAACCCCCTGTTCGCGGTGCAG
Source organism: uncultured Enterobacteriaceae bacterium (assembly GCA_964419905.1). GTDB lineage: Bacteria > Myxococcota_A > UBA796 > UBA796 > JAFDJI01. The sequence continues at coordinate 6,178 of CAYQSE010000223.1, read as the reverse complement.
CTCGTCGGTGACTGGGTGCAGCGCGGCGTGCTCGAGGTCGGCCCGAGCGGCTTCGTGCTGCGCCGCGGCGAGCGCGCCAGCCTGCCCGACGACATCCACGAGCTGTGGACCTCGCGCATCGCCCGCGCGCTCGAGGGTCAGCCACTCGACGCGCGCGTCGCGCTCGAGCTCGCGGCGATGCTCGGCAACGAGGTCGACGAGGTCGAGTGGCGCGGCGCGTGCAACGTCGCCCGGGTCACCGCGCCGCCCGACCTCGTGTCGACGCTGATCCAGCGGCGACTCGCACAGTCCCAGCCCGGCGGCTGGACGTTCGCGCACGCGATGCTGCGCGAGAGCCTGGCGCGCTCGGCACAGGACGCTGGCCGCTCGACCGAGCTGCACGAGGCCTGCGCGACCACGCTGCAGATCCGCTACGAGACGGTGCGCACGCCGGGTCTCGCGGAGCGCCTGGGACACCACCTCACGCTGTCGGGGCGCCTCGCCGACGCGCTCGACCCGCTCCAGGCGGCAGCCACGGAGCGGCGCGCCCACAGCGACTACGAGGAGGCGCTGCGCCTGCTCGATCGCCGCGACGCCGTGCTGGAGCGTCTGGGCATCGAGCCGAGCGATCCGCGTTGGGGCGAAGGGCTCGCGCTGCGCGCCGACCTGCTCATCGGGCTGGGGCGGCTGCCCGAGGCGGACGCGATCGCGCTGCGGATCGAGTCCGAGGGCACGGCGTACGGCTGGCGCGAGCTGGTGCCCACCGCGCTGCGACACGCGGGCGCGGTCGCGGCGAAGCAGGGCCTCCTCGATCTGGCCGAGGAGCGGCTGCTGCGAGGGCGAGCCGCGGCGAAGGCGAACGGCGACGACCAGGAGGGCGCGCGCACGCTGCTGCTGCTCGGCGACATCGCGCGCCTGCGCGGCGATCCGGCGATGGCGCTCCGCCGATGCCGCAAGGCGCTCGGACAGTTCGCGGTGCTGGGCGACCCGCGGGGGCAAGCCGACGTGCTGATCGCGCTCTCGGCCGCGTGCCGGGTGATGGGCGATCTGGAGCGCACGGAGTCCTACGCGCGGCAGGCGATCCCGCTGTTCGAGCGCGTCGGGAGCCGGTTCGGCGTCGCGTCCTGCGAGAACGCCCTCGGCGAGGTGCTGCGCGCCCGAGGCGATCTCGTGGGGGCCGAGCAGGCCTATCGACAAGCCGAGCTGCTCCTGCGCAACCTCGGTTCACCCGAGCACCGCGTGCCGCAGCTCAATCTCGGCCTGGTGCTCCTGCACCGCGGGCACTTCGAGCGCGCGCAGGCCGTGCTGCGCGAGGTCCTCGAGGCGTTCCATCGCGGCGGACGGCGCTCGTTGGAGGGCGCGCTGCACGTGTTCCTACTCCCGTGTGCCGCTCAGGCCGTCGACTGGCGCGCGTGGCGCCGCCACCTCGAGGGGGCAACCACGCTGCTGCAGGAGTCCGGCTTCGTCGACGGCGACATCGCGTGGGCCGCCGAGCTGGGCGCGGATCAGGCCGAACGGATGGGCGGGCTCGCCGAGGCGCGCGCGGCCCTCGCGCTCGCGAGCGCCCAGTGGCGAGCGCTCGGCAACCCGACGCGCACGAAGGCGGTCGAGGAGCGTATCGGTCGCCTGGAGCGAATCGCCGGACCCTGACACGGCCATTGACACTCCAGGCATGCCAAACCACACTAGGTGTGGGGGTTCGAGTGCGGACACGCTGGCTAGCCCTGATCGGAGCGCTCTTCGTCGCCTGTGCCGACCCGGCACCTGCGCTCACGGAGCTCCACGTCGGCGCGGAAGCGCGCGCCGCCCGGAACGGCATCGGCACCGGCGGCGACTTCGTGCCGCCCGGCCAGCGCTGGCAGCGTGGTCCCTGCGCGCGCGGCAGCTGGGGCGCGCACGGGAAGAACCCCCTCGCGATCCACGTCCGCGAGGACGGCTCGGACGTCGACGGCACAGGGACGGCAGAGCGGCCGTTCGCCTCGATCGCGAGAGCACTCGACGCCGCGGATGCGCTGCCCGGCAACGGCGTACGGCGCATCGCGGTCGGCCCGGGCGCCTTCCCCACCGCGCTCACGCTCGACCGCACGTCCCCGAAGGTGCACCTGACCGGGTGCTCGGCCGACGAGACGGTGCTCCAGGCGGTCGGGGTGAACACCTCCGTGCTCGACGTGCGGGGGAATCGGCACGCGAAGGTCGAGGGCGTCTCGCTCTTCGGCGGGCGCCGGACCGTGCGTGTGCGCGACGACGGCGCGCTGCGGTTGATCGCGTCGCGCATCGACGCGCCCGTCCAGGCCGGGCTGCTCGTCGAGGGTGCACAGAGCCGCGCCGATCTGCGCAACACCACGATCGTCGATCCGGTCGTGCTCGGTGGGCTGGGCTGGGGCATCGCCACGATCGGCGGCACGGTCCGGCTGGAGGGCGGTGGCGTCCACGGCGCGACCGGCCTCGGCCTGTTCGCAGAAGGCGGGGCCATCGAGGCCGTCGACCTCGAGGTGCTCGACACCGCCCCCTCGAGCCCGAACGCCGGGATGGGGCGCGCGCTGCACGCCCAGTTCGGCACCGACCTGAAGCTCGTTGGCGGCCTGTTCCAGGGCAACGCCGACGCGGCGGTGTTCTTGCTCGAGCCCGGCAAGGTCGTCATCGATCAGCTCGTGATCGACTTCACCTCGGCGGGCATCGTCATCGACTTCCCGTCCACCGGGCTCACCGGCGACGGCATCGTGATCGTCGACGGCGACCAGATCCAGCTCACGAACAACGCGATCGTCGACGCCGAGCGTGCCGGCCTGCTGATCCACGACGCCTCGGTCGAGGCCTCGGGCAACGAGACCTCGCAGAATGGCCTTCGCATCAGCGGCTTCACCAAGTTCGCGCAGCGTGGCGGGACAGCGCACGGCGACGACGCCGACGAGGTGCTCACCCTGACGGGCACGCTCCCGATCGACGACCGCCCGTTCGGTCTCGGCGCCCTGCTCGCCGACGACTGAGCCGCGCGCTCAGTCGAGGGTGACCCAGGAGAGCTCGACCTGGACGGGGCGGTGGTCCGAGAGGATGTCGCGCGGATCCTCGTAGCGGTAGACGTGCGCCGAGACCGAGTCGAGCCGCACCTGCTCGGTGCCGCGCACGAACACCCGATCGAAGCGATGGCCCGAGCGCGCGTAGGTCGGCGTGGTCTCACCGAGGCGCGCGGCGGCGTCGATCAGCCCCGCCGCCTCGAGCCGCGCCTCGCTGTCGCGATCTTCCGGGCGGTCGTAGAAGTTGAAGTCGCCGACCACGATGGCCGGGCCGTCGAGACCCGCCAAGACGTGCAACAGCGTGTCGATCTGGTGCTGTCGCACGGTGGCCTGGCGCTCGCCGCCGCCCGCCTGGAGGTGGGTGACGACCGACCACAGGTGGCGGCCCGCGCCGACCTCCACCCGCGACGTGAGCACGCCCTTCTTCTTCAGCGCGTCGGGCCCGGACGCGCGCTGGAACGACGTGACCACCGGCGTCGTCGCCGGGTGGCGCGACATCAGCGCGAGCCCCGAGTCACCGGACGCGCGACGCGACGGTACCAGCAGCCCGTCGAGGATCAGGTGGCGGCGCGCGCCGCCCCAGATCTCTTGCAGACCCACCACGTCGAAGCCGCCCTTCTCGAGGAACGAGGCGATCGCGGGCAGGCGGCCCTTCCGGTTCGGCGCGATCGGAAACGGCAGGCCCCACGCGTTGAGCGTGCCGACGCGGAACGTCTGGGCAGGCGGCTCTGCGTGGGTCGGCGGCGGCGCGCCCCGGGCCGGGGTGGCCGTCAGCAGCCCCAGGGCGCCAAGGAGTCGAAGGGTGTGTCGCTTCATGCGTAGAGGATAGGATCGAATCCCGCCCTCGGGAAGGAGAACCGCATGTGTGGACGATTTGCGCTGTTTGCACCGTCCTCCTCCATCGCCGAGGTGTTCGGCGTCGCGCTGCCCGACCTCCCCGAGCTCGTCCCCCGCTACAACATCGCGCCCACCACCGGCGTGCTCGGCGTGCGCCGCGACGGAACCGCACGCGTTGCCGCCACCTTTCGCTGGGGACTGGTGCCGCGCTGGGCGCCCGACCTGAAGGGCGGCGCGCGCATGATCAACGCCCGCGCCGAGACCGCGCGCACCAAGCCGGCGTTCCGGGACGCGTTCGCGCGGCGGCGCCTGCTGATCCCCGCGAGCGGGTTCTTCGAGTGGCGCACCGAGGGCAAGCAGAAGTGGCCGCACTTCTTCTCGGCCGCGGACGGCGCACCGCTCGCGTTCGCGGGCCTGTGGGAGACGTGGAGCAAGGGCGACGCCCCGGTGCACACCGCCACCATCCTCACGACCTCCGCGAGCGCCGTCGTGGCACCGCTCCACGATCGGATGCCGGTGATCCTCGCGCTGGCGGACTTCGACGCGTGGCTCGACCCGACGACGCCCCTCGACGAGGCCGAGGCGCTGCTCCGCCCCGCCGACCACCTCGTCGCCCGCCCCGTGAGCCAAGACGTCAACAGCGTCCGAAACGACGGCCCGCACCTCGTCGAGCCGGCGATCGGATAGAACGGCCGGCGGAGAACGCCCCATGCCCCCTCACCCGTCCGGTCTGCCCGAGCAGGTCGTGTGGAACCGCTATACCCGCTACCCGTATGCCCTCGCGAAGCTCGCGACGTTCGCGGTGCTGGCGTTCGGCGTGGTGTTTGCGCTGCGCTCCGTCGAGACGGTGCTGTTCCCGGTGCTCGTGTCGCTGTTCCTCGCCTACCTGCTCGACCCCGCCGTCGACTGGTTCGAGGCGCGAGGCTTCAAGCGGACGTCCGGCATCCTGCTGTTCCTCGGGCTGGGCGCGCTCTGCGTGGGCGCGTTCCTGGTGTTCCTGTTCCCGACCGTCCAGCACCTGATCGGGCGCGTCGTCAACGCCGTCCCGAAGCTCGTCGACCTCCTCGAGGCGCAGCTCCTCCCGTGGATCGAAGCGACGACCGGCGCGCGGATCCCCCGCAACGTCTCGGCGCTGATCACCGAGTATCGCGACACGCTGCAGGAGCAGATCCCGGGGCTGCTGCGCAAGGCGGGTCAAGCGATCGGGGACCTCTGGACGCGCACCGGCACGGTCGTGTCCGGTGCGCTGAACCTGGTGATGATCCCGGTGTTCACGTTCTATTTCCTTCGGGACTTCGACCGGATGCGCCTCGGGCTGGTCGACTACCTGCCGGTCTACAACCGCGACTGGCTGCTCACGCGCATCCAGCGCATGGACGAGGTCGTCGGGGCGTGGTTCCGCGGGCAGATCGAGGTCGCCGCGATCCTCGCCGCGCTCTACGCGGTGGGCCTCGCGATCACGTTCGGCGTCGCGGGCATCGGCGTCAGCACCGGCATCGCGATCGGCCTGCTCGCGGGCGCGCTGAACATCGTCCCGTACCTCGGGTTCGTCATCGGCTTCGGGCTCTCGGTGCTGATCGCGGTCGTCGACTGGCAGCCGATGGCGCTCATCGGCGTGGTGCTCACCTTCGCGCTGGTCCAGGGGCTCGAGGGCTACGTGATCACACCGCGGATCGTCGGCGAGAAGGTCGGTCTGTCGCCCGTCGTCGTGATCATCGCGCTGCTGATCGGTGGCGAGCTGCTCGGCGTGATCGGTGTGCTGCTCGCGCTGCCCGTCGCCGGCATCGTGCGCGTGCTCCTGCCCGATCTGCTCGAAGCGTACCGTGGGTCCACGCTCTACACCGGCGACCTCGCCCCGGATCCCGTGCCCGTGCCCATGCCCGTGCCCATGCCCGAGCCCGAGCCCCTTCCACCCACCGCGCCCGCACCGGCGCCTGCCCCCACACCAGAGGCCCCGCCCGCCCCCACCGCGGGCCCCGAGCCCGCCCCCGAGCCCGAGCCCGCCCCCGAGCCCGCCGCGGAGCGGGCCCCCGAGCCCGAGCCCGAGCCCACGCCCGCGCCGCCCCCCGAGCCCGAGCCGAAGGACAAGCCACGCCATGTCGCTCTACGCGCGCTTCGTCCCTCCGGGTGCCAGCGGCTTCGGCTACGGATCGACCGCCGAAGCGGTCACCGAGGGCCTCGACCTCACCGGCCAGCGCGTCCTGATCACCGGCTGCACCAGCGGGATCGGCCTCGAGTCGATTCGCGTACACGCAGCCCCTGCCGCCACCGTCCTCGGGGCCGCGCGCACACAGGAGAAGGCCACCGCGGCGTGAGCGTAGTTGTACCGCGAGAACGTGCCGCTCGGA
>CAYQSE010000222.1:0-9873 GCA_964419905.1 uncultured Enterobacteriaceae bacterium | reverse complement strand
CACGTTCATGGATCCTCGCGAACCCGCCTGCAGCAGGTCTTCGTGAAGATGTGAATAATCGACAGGCGTCGCGCCCGGCCCAGGGTATCGCAGCGGCCGGTCGGCCCACGGGGGTCCTGCGCGCCGCTACAGCGCGTCGCGGCGCAGGCGCGCCATGACCCAGCGCAGGAAGTGCAGCGGGCGCTCGCCCTCCTGCGGGAGGAAGCGCACCTCGAGCTGCACCGGCCCACCCTCCTTCGCGATCAGCGCGTAGCGGCGGGGCTCCGCGGCGACGAGCGCCGCGAGCGCGTCGCGTCGCATCGGGCTGCGCGGGTGCAGCTCGAGCAGGGCCCGGACCTTGAGCCAGCTACACCGCACCACGCCGAGCGCGCGACACTCCGCCTTGATCTGCAGCACGCCCGCGAGGTTGCGCGCCTCGGGCGGCGCCTCGCCCTCGAAGTCATCGAGCTCGTCGAGGAGCTTGTCGATCGCCTCGGCGTCGGGTGCCGCGGCGAACCGCCGGTACCACTGCAGCCGCTCGGTGGTGTCGGGCAGGTAGCGCTCCGGGATGAACGCCGGCACCGGCACCTCGACCTCGGGCTCGATCCGCTGCCGGTCGAGATCGCCGCGCGCCTCGTGCACCGCCTCCTGCAGCAGCTCCATCCACATGTCGTAGCCGACCTCGTCGATGTGGCCGTGCTGGCTGTCGCCGAGCAGGTTGCCGCCGCCGCGCAGCTCGAGATCCGAGGTCGCGATCTGGAACCCGGCCCCGAGGTGGGTGTTCTCGACGAGCACGCGCAGCCGGCGGCGCGCGTCGCGGGTGGTCTCCTCGGGTGTGAGCAGGATGCAGTTGCCGCGCGTCGCCCCGCGCCCGACGCGCCCGCGGAGCTGGTAGAGCTGGGCCAGCCCGAACTGATCGGCCCGGTTGACCAGCAGCGTGTTCACGTTGGGCAGATCCACGCCGCTCTCGACGATGGACGTGCTCACGAGCACGTCCAGGTCGCGCTGGATGAACCGGATCAGGATGTCCTCGAGCTGCTCGGCCTCCATCTGGCCGTGCGCGACCGCGAGCCGCGCCTCGGGCACCCACTCGCGCAGCGTGCTCGCCATCTCTTCGATCGACTCGATGCGGTTGTGGATGAAGAACACCTGACCGCTGCGCTCCATCTCCTGGAGCACCGCGTCGCGCACCCGCGCGCGGGAGAGCCGCGACACCGAGGTGCGCACCGTGAGGCGCTCCTCGGGCGGCGTCGCCATCACGCTCATGTCGCGCAGGCCCGACAGCGCCATCTCGAGCGTGCGCGGGATCGGCGTCGCCGACATCGCGAGCACGTCGAGCCCGGCGCGCAGCTTCTTCAGCCGCTCCTTCTGCCGCACCCCGAACCGGTGCTCCTCGTCGATCACCAGCAGCGCGAGGTCGCGGAAGCGGACGCCGCGACCGAGCACGCGCGTGGTGCCGATCAGCACGTCGACCTCGCCGGCGCGAAGCCCCGCCAACACCTTGCGCTCCTCGGCGGGACCCACGAACCGGGAGAGCATCGCGACCTTGACCGGGAGCCCGTCGAAGCGCTCGCGGAAGGTCCGCCAGTGCTGGAACGCGAGCACGGTGGTCGGACACAGCACCGCCACCTGCCGCCCCGCCTCGGCGACCCGCATCGCGGCGCGCATCGCCACCTCGGTCTTTCCGAAGCCGACATCGCCGCACACGAGCCGATCCATCGGGGTCTCCCCCGAGAGATCGTCCTGCACCGCCACGATCGCAGTGGCCTGATCCGGCGTCTCCTCGTACGGAAACCGTGCCTCGAACGCTCGGTAGATCGCACCCGGAGGTGGAAACGGTTCGCGCATGGCGAGCTCGCGGCGCGCGTGCACCGCGATCATCTCCTGCGCCATCGCGAGCACCGCGTCCTTGACCCCGGCGCGGCGCTTCGCCCACGTCGCGCCACCGAGGCGGTCGAGCTTGACCTTGCTCCCCTCACGCGACGGGGTGTAGCGGGAGAGCTGATCCAGCGCGGTGACCGGCAGGTAGAGCAGGTCGCCATCGCGGTACGCGAGCCGCACGAAGTCCTGCTCGGCGCCCTGGACCGGCAGCCGCTGCAGCCCCTGATAGAGCCCGATGCCGTGCAGGCGGTGCACGACGTGATCGCCCTCTTTGAGCTGGCTCAGAGACCGGACGCCCACGTCGAAGTGCGCGTGCGCCTGCTGCAGCCGGTGATGCCGCCGCTGCCCGAACATCGCGTCGGCGGGGATGACCGCCCAGCCCGACGACGCCGCGAGGAACCCGCGCGAGAGCCCGCCGAACACCAGGCTGATCTCCTCCCGACGCGCGTCGCGTACCGCGCCGATCGGGCGCGGCCGCACCCCGTGCGCGGCGAGCATCTCCTCGGTGCGCAGCGCGCGCGTGCCCTCCTCCACCACGAGCACCACCCGGCTGCCCTCGGCGGCCAGCTCCTGAAGCCGTCGCGCGATCGGTGCGAGCTCGGCGCCACGAACCGAGAACCCATCCACGGGACGCGCGCCGAGATCGGCGGCCTCGGGGCCCTTCGCGAACTCGACGACCGGGTGCGCGTCGCGCAGCGCGTCGAGCACCACCGCTGCGGGCACGAAGCGCTCGCCGGGCGGCACGAGCGGCCGCTCGTCCTCGTCGAGCGCCTCCCACCGCTGCAGGGCCGACGCCTCCAGATCCCGCGCGGACACGGCGACGTCGTCGGGCAGCCACACCACGCGCCGCAGCCCCGCGAGCGCGTCGAGCGGCGCCTCGGTCGGCACGAGCGCGGGCAGCCAGTCCTCGCCGCCCGAGAACCGCACCCCAGCGCGCCAGTCCTCGAACACGCGCCGCCGGAGGTTCGCGCCGCGCCCTTGCTCGCGCACCAGCCGGGACAGCACCTCGCCCGCCCGCTCGAGCGCAGGCGCGTCTAGCCGATCCTCGCGCGCCGGGAGCACCAGCGCGGACTCCAGCCGTCCGCGCGTGCGCTGCGTCGCCGGATCGAAGGGCCGCAGCGCCTCGATCTCGTCGTCGAAGAAGTCGACGCGCAGCGGGGCTGCGGCGCCCGGCGACCACACGTCGACCACATCGCCGCGCGCCGCGAACGCACCGGGTTCCTCGACCCGACCGGTGGCGAGGTAGCCGGCCTGGGCGAGCCACGTCCGGAGCACGTCGCGCTCGAGCGCCTCACCGCGGCGCAGCATGCGGGTGCTGGCACGCCGGGCGCCCGCGTCGGGCACTCGGCGCATCAGCGCGGCCACCGACGCGACGACCAGCACGTCCCCGCCCTCGGCGACGCGGTGCAGCGTGCCCAGCCGCGTGCGGGGGCGCTCCGGCGAGGGCGAGAAGCCGTCGTAGGGCTTCACGTCGTCCGCCGGCAGCGCCAGCACGTGCTCGGGGTGCGGGTGCAGCAGCGCGAGCGCGTCGAGCAGTCGCTCGGCGCGATCCTCCTCGTCCACGACGACCAGCCAGCGCCCGCGCGCGGCCACGTCCGCGAGCACGAAGGCGAGCGCATCGCCTGCGAGCCCGGCCCAGCCGATGCCCTCCTCGAGGAGGCGCCCCGCGTCCTGGAGAAACGCCTCGCGGCTCATGCGTCGGCGGCGGTGATCGGCGCGTCGCCCGCGGCGCTCGACTCTCTGCCGAGCCGCTGCCGGTACATGTGCGCGAGCGCGACCCGCGATGCCCCGCCGCCGAGCCCCATCGCGACCATCACCGCGCCCAGCGTGCCACCGGAGAGCTCCGTCAGCCGCAGCGGCGCGAGGATCAGCAGCGTGGGCACGCCGCGCAGCACCATGCCCGCGATCTCGCCGATCGACAGGTCGGCGCGGTGTACCCACCACTCCACCGGGAACGCGAACAACCACCCGAGGACGATGGCGACCAGGAAGCCGAGCAGCCAGACCTTGAAGATCCGCCGGCGAATGCCCCGGGTGAGCCGCGTGGAGCGGCGCAGCGCGGGCGCGTCCCGATGCAGGACCGCTGCGGCGTCCACGAACGAGAACTGGAGCGCGTAGATGATCCCGGGGATCACCACCTGCAGGCCCACCTGGATCAGCAGTGCCGCGGCGCCGTGCGGCGCCGAGACGTCCGGCGTGCGCTGGACGACGCGCGCGATCGCGTCACCGAGCCCGAGGGACTGGCCGCGCTCCTGCGCGTCGGCCACCGAGACCCACAGCACGCCGACCGCCGCCCCGCCCAGGCACGCCCAGGCGAGCGACCACGCGGTGGAGGACAGCACCAGCAGCACCATCCCGCTGTTCGGATCCGGGCCCGCGCCCCCGCCGACGGACGTGGCGACCCACGCGAGCCCGAACGGCAGCAGGAGGAAGGTCGGCATCCACGACGCGCGCGTCGCCGTGCGCCGCTTCATCACCTGCACCAGCGTGTACAGCCCGAGCAGCGCGACCACCACCATCAACCCCTGCCCGAGCAGCTCGCGGCGCTCGGCCGGGAGCTGGCTTGCGGCGAGGAGCCCATCGACGACCGCGAGCTCGCCGGCCGCATAGAGGAGGCCGAAGCCGAGGGCGAGCGGGAGGCTCGCGGACGGTGAGGCGAGCAACCCCCTCGCGCCGCGCGCGAACGCCTGCGTGGCGGTGAGCTCGTCTGCCCACTGCGCCCGGATCGCGTCGCGCGCCGCGGGCGTCGGATCGGCGGCGAGCAGGCGCTGCCACAGGCCGATGTTCGCGAGCGGGACCAGCGCCATCAAGGCGTCGTCGGCGGGGTTGCCGAGCGCGCGCAGCCGCGCGGCCGCGACCGGGAGCTTGGCAAGCTGCAGCAGGAGCACCACGCCGAAGGCGAGGGCTACCGAGGTGGTGAGGAACGCGTACAGCACCCCGCCCTGTGCGCCGGCCAGCAGCGCCCAGAGGCCCAGATAGGGCCATCGCTCCAGTCGAGATTCACCCACGCGGAACCCTCCTCGGCCTCGCGGCGTAACCCGCCGTGACCGCGTCCGTGATCCGAGCCCACGTGCTGGGCGCGGCAGTCGCGACCCGTGTTGCGAGATCGCAATCGGACGCGATTCGGCGTTGCGCCGCCGCCACCGGAATCGGGTCCGTCGTCGACGGGCGCCGCGGGTGTGGACGGCCGCAGCGCGACAATCCTCGGGTGGAGCCGCGCCGGTCCCTCTGGCACGGAACGTGAAATGGCCTCTGTCGATGACCCCGATCGACTCGAGGTTCTCGCTTTGACGACTCGTCCTCCTCCCCGCGCCCGTGTCTCCCCCCTTGCAACACCTTCGGGGGCCCACGGCGAGCCAGACGCCTTCGGGATGTCCGTGCTCGTGGAGGCCCTCAACGACAGGGCGCGGGGAGAAGGGCTTGTCTCGGTGCTCGCGACGGGCCGCCTGATCATGCAGGCGTTCTTCGACGGCGATCCGGCGTGCTGGCGCGCCCGCGGGTCGACGGACCCCGACTTTCGCGCGCTGCTCGCGCACCCAGCGCTCGAGCCGTCCCCCCGGGCGATCTGGTACGCGCTCGCCGTGTTCGCCCAGTGCCAGGAGCTACCGCCCGACGTCGCCGTCGCCCTCAACGTCGCGCACCATCGGCTGCTGCTCCCGATCCCCGACCCGGCGACGCGCCTCGCGCTCGCCCGGGAAGCCATCGCCGCGGGTTGGTCGAAGCGACGCCTCGCCGAGGAGATCCGCCGGCGCGGCCACCAGGCACGCCCCCTCGGCCGTCCGCGCGTGCCAGAGGTGGTCCACGTCGCGCGGCGCGTTCGCGCGAGCCTCGACGCCGCGACGACCGCGCCGTCCGACGCCGCGTCGCTGCGCCGCTACGGCGCGGCCGAGGTGCGCGCGGCGCTCGATGCGCTGCGCATGGATCTCCGATCGATCGAGGCGATGATCGCCCACGCCGAACGGGCGCTCGCCGCGATCCCCGAGAAGCCGACGAAGCACACCAAGTGAACAGCGACGTTCGCGAACCCGACAGCTACGATTGCCGGGATGCCTGACGCGCAACCAGCCCAGCCTCGTCTCCAGCCCGAGGACATCCGCGACGCGCCGGGCGGCCTGCAGCGCGCGCTCGCGCGCGACGGGCTGCTCGGCCGCTCGTGCCTCGCGTGGTGGTCGCCACCTGACGCCGCCATGGCGCGCGCGCTGCGTGCCACCGCCGACCTGCTCGGACGCCTCGAGCATCCCGCGCTCGCCCCGCTGCTTCTCCGGTTCACCGACGCACCCGCCGGCACCGTGGCGGGCCACGACGCGCCGCTCGTGGGCTACGCCGTCGCGTGGGCGTGCGGCGGTGACCTCCTCCACGACCTCGCCACCGCCGAGACCGCCGAGCGCGTCCGCGCCATCGCCGCGCTCCGCGACGTGATCACCTGGCTCCACCAGCAAGACATCGTGCACGGGGCGATCGGGGCAGACACCGTGTCGTGGCGGGACAGCGCGCTGAGTCTGGCGCTTCCGCCGCATCCCAGGGCCGCCAACCCCACCCCGGACGACCTCGAGGCCGATCGCCAAGCGCTCCAGCGCCTCGCCGCGTCGCTGGGTGTCGACGCGCTCCCCCACGGGCCGCTGCCGATGCCCACGCCGATCGTGCCCAGGCGGGCGAGCGTCGAGCACCTCCTCGACGCTGCGCGGGCTGGCGACCACCGACCCGTGGCGCTGATCGGCGAGGTCGGATCGCATCGCGCTCGCCTCGCGCGCCGCCTGCTCGCGCTGCGGGCCGACGCCGGTGTCCCCACGCTCGACCTGTCTCGAGCCCGCACGCCGCTGCTCACGCTGCATCGCCTGCTCTTTCCCCCCGAGGCGACACCCACCCTGGACGCCGCGTGGCTTCGCACCGCGCGCGAGCGGCTCGCGGCGGCGCCGTGGCATGGCGCGCTGTTCCTCGGCTGTCTCGACCAGCTCCCCGGACCGGAACGCGGCTTGCTGCGCGCCCTCGCGCTGCCCCTCGCCGAGGCCGGCTTCGAGGTGTGGTTCGGTGACGACGCGCCCACCCCCGACGCGCTCGCGTTGAGGATGCCGCGCCTCCGCAGCGTCGAGTCCGAGGCGTTCGCCCGCGCGAACCAGGTGCCGTATGGCGCAGGCGTGGAGCGACTGCGCGTCGACGCGGCGGGCCGACCTGGCGCGCTCCTCCGAGGACTCCGCCCGTGCAGCGCGGCGCAGGCCACGCGCATCCTCTCCATGTTTCCGCCCGGGCTCCCCGCCCGGATCGTCTCCGCGCTCCCCGCCCCGGTTCGCCAGGCGCTCCCCGCCCTGACGCGCGCCAGGTGTGCGCACTTCGACGACGCGGGCGACCTCCACGTCGACCTCACCCCGACCGAGCGCGTCGACATCACCCCCTCCCCGCCCCTCGAGGCCGCCCTGCGCGACCCGCTCGGCGAGCTGGACCCGCTGTGGCTGGGGCTCACCTGGGCACGACTCGGGCGCACCGAGCAAGCGGCGGCCCTGTTCGACCGTGCCCGCGCCCGCGCGGGCGGCCGAGACGCGCTGCTCGACGAGCTCGCGCGTCACCTCGCGCGCGCCGGACACGAGCCCGCCGCACGTGTCGCCGCCGAGCTGGCGCTCGCGCGCCGCGCGCCGCATCGCGCGCTCGCCGCACTCACCGGGCTGCCCGAGACCGACGCGGTGCAGATCCTGCGCGCCCACGCCCTGACCGACCTCGGGCGTCCCGCCGAGGCCCTTGCGGCGCTCGGTCCGCCCGACGATCGCGGCGGCGCGTGGTGGCTCGCGCGCGGCCGCGCGTGCCTCATGGCCCACGACATGGAGGGTGCGTGGGAGGCCGCCAACCACGCGCGCGCAGCGGCGGGTCCGTCCACCCGTCGTGGCGGGCTCCTCCTCGCCGTCCGTGTGTTGCTGGCGCGTCCCCAACTGGCGACGACGGCGATCGACCCGCTGTTGGCTGCGCTCGACGGCGAGATCGGCGTCGGCACGCGCATCGCTCGGGCCCAACTGCGCCTCGGGCTCGGCGACGGCGCGGGTGCGGCCGCCGACCTCGAGACCGCGATCGACCGTGCAGATCGGCTGGGCGCCACGCTGCTCGCGACCGCGCTGCGGCTTCCGCTCGCGCGGCTCCATCACCACCTGGGCGCGACGGACGCGGCGCAGCGCGCGCTGCGTGACGCCGCCCGACGCGCAGCGTTCGCGGGCGCGTGCGGGCTCGCCGGTGCCGCCCTCGGGCACCTGATCGACCTGGCGCTCACCCGAGGCGACCTCACGGCGGCGAGCGCGGCGCGCGACGAGCTCACCCACCTCGAGCAGCCGCCGCAGGGCATCGCGCCCAGCGTCACGATGGCGCTCGCGCGAATCGCGCTGGCCGAGGGCGCCCCGAAGACCGCGGCGCGACTGCTCGAGGCCCTCGACCCATCGTCGCTGGACGCGTCGACGGCCTGGGACCACGGCGCGCTCCTGTGCCAGTCCCAGCTGGATCACGGGGCGGCGGACGTGGCGAGCGCGCTCGCCGATGCGCTCCATCCCGCGCCCGACGCGCAGCGCGCCCGCTGGCTCCTGGCGACGCAGGGGCGGGCGCTCCTGGCGCGGGGGCGCGCGCTCCTCGACGCCGCCCTGGGGACCCTCCCCGAGGGCGAGGCGCCCGCCGAGCGCGCCGAGGCCGGCGCGCTGCTCCTGGCCTGGGCGGGCGAAGACCTGTCGCCGGCGCAGATCGCCGAGCGCCGCGCCGGCCTGGAGCGCGCCGAGTCCCTGCTCACGGGCGCGCCCAAGGAGCGGGCCGCCGCGCTGCGCGCGCGCCTGACGGCGCCCGAGCCGGCTGTGCCCGCGTTCACCGAGGCACCGACGGTCCCCGCAGAGGCGCGCGAGGTGCTCGGCGTCATCCTGCCCACCGCCGATGCCGCGCGCGATCTGGACACGACACTGGCCCTGCTCGACCCCAGCCAGAGCAACAACCTGCTGCTCACCGGACCCACCGGTGCGGGCAAGCGCGTGTTCGCCGAGCGCGTGGCCCGCGAGCGCCTCGGGCTCGACGGGCTCGAGGAGGTCGTGCTCCGGCGCATGGATCCGCAGATGCTCGTCGGACTGCTCGTCGGCACGAAGCGCGGCGAGTTCACCGGCGCGCTCGATCAGGCCGGGGCGATCCACCGCGCGATCCAGGGTCGTCGCGCGCTGCTGCTCGACGAGGTCCACACCCTCGACCGGGTCGGACAGGAGATCCTCCTGCCGCTGCTCGAGGTGCCGCAGCGTCGGTTCGGTGGGCTCATCCGCTCCTCCTCCGTGGTGGAGGCGCCGCTGCAGATCCTGCTGGCCACCAACGAGGACGTGTCGGGCTCGGCGTGGCGCCAGGTGTTCCGCACCGACCTGTGGTTCCGGATGAGCCAGCACCACGTTCACCTTCCCGCGCTCACCGAGCGCGGCGGCGGTGCGGTGCAGCGGTACCTCGCGGGGATGCTCCGAGACGAGGGCGTCGAGGATCCGGACCACGCGCTCGAGCCACGCGCGCTGCACGCCCTCGCGGGACAAGCCTGGGAGGGCAACCTGCGCGAGCTTGCCGCCGTCGCGCGCCGCGTCGCCCGCCTGCATCGCCACCTCGGGCGACGGCTCGCCGTGCAGGATCTCCGCCGCGTCGCGGTCGGGAGCGACGGCCCGAACGTCGAGCCGCTTCCCACTCAGGACGTGCTGGAGTCCCTCGAGCTCAACGCCGTCGTCGAAGCGCTGCAGCGCTGCGCCTGGAGCCAGACCGCGGCCGCGGAGCGCCTGGGCGTGTCGAAGTACCGTCTGCACCGGATCCTCGGCAAGCACGGCCTGCTCGACTGGGTACGGGAGCAGCGCGACGCACGCGGAGGCGCGGCGTCGTGACCCCGCAGGGGTCGCGTCCCCAACGCCTGTCGATCCTACACATCTCGAGTGGGGCTCGAGATCACGTGGGGCGGGCGTCTCGCCCGCCCGTCCTGTGGGCAGGCCCGGAATGACGATCGAACCAGCGTAATCAGCAGGACGACCATCACTGCGCTTG
>CAYQSE010000221.1:0-9928 GCA_964419905.1 uncultured Enterobacteriaceae bacterium | reverse complement strand
CAGCTGTACGATGCTCATCTCAGGCGCCTCCTTCGCGGCCCAGCAGGGGACCCGTAGGGGCCCCGGATGAATACAGGCCGTCGACCAGCGCGCTGTGCTTGTCGACCACAACGCGCCGCCGCACCTTCTGCGTCGCCGTCAGCTCGCCGTCGTCCTGGTGCAGCTCCTTGGGGAGCAGCCGGAACGCACGCACGCTCTCGACCCGCGCGAGGTGCGCGTTCGCCTCCTGCACCGCCGCGTCGACCAGGGCCACCACCTCGGGGCGCCGCGTGAGATCCGCGTAGTCCGAGTACGGGATCTGCCGGCGGGTCGCCCAGTCGCCGACGGCCTCGGCGTCCACCTGGATCAGCGCGCCGACGAACGGCTTGCGGTCGCCCACCGCGACCGCCTCCTTGATGTATGGGCTCGCCTTCAGCGCGTTCTCGATGCGCTCGGGCGACAGGTTCTTCCCGCCCGCCGTGATCAGGATCTCCTTCTTGCGGCCGGTGATCGTCAGGTAGCCGTCCGCGTCCTCGACCCCGATGTCGCCGGTGTGCAGCCAGCCGTCCGCGTCCACGGTGGCGCGCGTGGCCTCGTCGTCGTGCAGGTAGCC
This sequence comes from uncultured Enterobacteriaceae bacterium, assembly GCA_964419905.1. Lineage (GTDB taxonomy): Bacteria > Myxococcota_A > UBA796 > UBA796 > JAFDJI01. The sequence goes on along the minus strand of CAYQSE010000221.1, from coordinate 9,336 downwards.
GACGAACACGCCCATGCCGCGCACCAGCACCTCGCCGTCGTCGGCGATCCGGCACGCCGTGCCCGGGATGGGCTTGCCCACGGTACCGAGCCGCACCGCGTCGGGCGGCATCACGTGGCTGACGCCCGCGCACTCGGTCTGGCCGTAGCCCTCGAGCACCGGGATCCCGACCGCGTGGAACCACGCGAGCAGCTCGGCGCCGATGGGCGCCGCGCCCGAGATCGGGAGCCTGCACCTACGCAATCCGAGGCGCTCCTGCAGCGCGCGAAACACGAGCGCGTCCGCCGCGACCCGCCCGAGCAGCGCCCCACCCGGCTTGCGCCCGTGCGCCACGGCGCTTGCGAACAGGGCCCGCTTCAGCCGCGACGCGTCCTTCATCCGCAGCGTGACGCCCGCCTGCATCTTCTCCCAGATGCGCGGCACGCCCAGGAAGATCGTCGGGCTCACCTCGCGCAGATCGGTCTGGACCGTCTCGATCGACTCGCCGAAGTGCACGACCGCGCCGCAGGCCAGCGGCAAGAACAGGCTGAAGATCTTCTCGGCGACGTGGCACAGCGGCAGGTAGGACAGGATCTGGTCGGCGTCCGATGCCCCGAGCACGCCGACCAGCCCGTCGCCAGAGCTGGCGTTGCGGTGCGAGAGCAGCGCGCCCTTCGGCGTGCCGGTGGTGCCCGAGGTGTACACGACCATCGCCGGCGCGTCCGGATCGAGCGCGAGCAGGCGCTCGAGGTGCGCGCCCGGCGCCTCGCTCGCGCGCGTCGCGCCGAGCGCGTCCAGGTCTTCCCAGCGCATCAGCCGATCGTCGCCGTAGTGCGTCGTACCGCGCGGCTCGATCACGACGACGTGCGACAGCGTGGGCGTCTGCGCGCGCGTCGCCACCGCCTTGTCGACCTGCTCCTGGTCCTCGCAGATCAGCACCTTGCACCGACTGTGGTTCGCGATCCACGCGACCTCATCGGGCGGGTTGGTCTGGTAGATGCCCACGGAGCGTGCCCCGAGCGCCTGCGCCGCGAGGTCGGCGAACAGCCACTCGGGCCGGTTGTCGGACAGGATGCCCACGTGGTCGCCCGGCCCGACGCCGAGCGCGGCCAGCCCGTGCGCGACGCGCGCCACCGCCTCGTGGTACTCGCGCCAGGTCCGCTCGGACCACACGCCGAGCCGCTTCTCGCGCAGCGCGACGCGATCGCCCCGCTCCTCGGCGTGCACCGCGAGGCGCCCCGGCAGCGTCGCCCACAGCCGCTCCCTCATGCGCGCTCCACCGCGAGCCCGACATAGGCCCGCTCGACCTCGGGATCCCGCGCGATCTCGTCCGGCGGACCCTCGGCGATCTTCCGCCCGAAGTCGAGCACCGCGACGCGATCCGCGAGATCGAGCACGAGGTGCAGATCGTGCTCGATCAGCACCTGGGTCACACCCAGCTCCTCGCGGATGTCGAGCAGGTAGCGACCGAGATCCTCCGTCTCTTCCTGGTTGAGCCCGGCGGCGGGCTCGTCGAGCAGCAGCAACCGCGGCTCCATGCACAGCGCCCGCCCGAGCTCGACGCGCTTGAGCACGCCGTAGGACAGCGCGCCGCACGGCACGTCGCGGTAGGCCTCGAGGTGCAGGAAGTCGAGGATCTCCTCGGCGCGCAGCCGGTGCCGCACCTCCTCGGACACCGCGCGGCGCGTCCACAACAGGTCGTGCCACCACCGCGTGCGGTACAGGTGGTGGCGCCCCACCAGCAGGTTCTCCATCGCGGTGAGGTGCGGGTAGAGCGCGACGTTCTGGAAGATGCGGGCGATGCCGAGCGCGGCGCGGGCGTGCGCGGGCCGGTCGCCGAGCGCCGCGCCCGCGAACCGGACGCTGCCCTCGGTGGGCCGATACAGCCCGGAGATGCAGTTGAACAGCGAGCTCTTGCCCGCGCCGTTCGGCCCGATGACCGCGTACAGGCTGCCCTCGGGCACGGCGAGCGACACCGCGTCGAGGGCGGTGACGCCCGCGAACCGCAGCGTGACCGCGTCGACCTCGAGCAGCGGCGCGCTCACGACAGCCACCGCTTGCGGCGCCGGTAGTGCTTCACGTCGCGGAACGAGCGCCGGCCCTCGCCACCCACCGCGAGGTAGAACTCCTTGATGTCGGCGTCCTGCCGCAGGGCTTCGCTGGTGCCCTCGAGCACGACGCGTCCGGTCTCGAGCACGGCGGCCCGCTGCGCGAGCGAGAGCGCGAGCGACGCGTTCTGCTCGACGAGCAGGATCGACGTGCCCGCGTCCGCGATCTCGGCGATCAGCGCGCCGACGTCCGCTGCGACCTTCGGCGCGAGCCCGAGCGACGGCTCGTCGAGCAGCAGGAGCCGCGGTCGGCTCATCAGCGCCCGCGCGATCGCGAGCATCTGCTGCTCGCCGCCCGAGAGGTAGCCCGCCGCCTGCTGGCGCCGCTCGCCGAGCACCGGGAAGCGCGTGTAGAACCGCTCGAGGTCGGCGCGCACCTGCGCGCGCTCCTGACCCCACGCGCCCGCTCGCAGGTTCTCCTCGACCGTGAGGTCGGCGAGCACGCGCCGCCCCTCCATCACCTGCGCGACGCCGCGCGCGACGATCTGCTCGGGCCCCAGCCCGAGCAACGAGGCGCCCGCGAACCGCACGTCGCCCTTGCGCACCTTGCCGTCGTGAATCGGCAGCAGCCCGGTGATCGCGCGCAGCAGCGTGGTCTTGCCCGCACCGTTGGGTCCGAGCAGCGCGACCACGCCGCCCTCGGGCACCGTCAGGCTGACCCCTCGGAGCACCCGCACGACGTCGTGGTAGACAGTCTCGAGGTTCGTCACCTCGAGGAGCGGCGCGGCCTCACTCCGCGCCGGCAGCGGCCCCATGGACGCTCCCCGCCTCGGCGTAGTCCGACACCACCGTCCACGAGCCGGTCGCGAAGTCCGGCTTGAGCACCCGGGTGCGCGTACCGACCACATACGGGAAGGTCTTCAGGTCGATCGCCTGCACCATGCCGTCCGCGGTCCAGCCCTCGATGGAGCGCAGCGCGGCGAGGTAGCCCGACCGCGTGATGTCGCCGCCCTCGATCGCGCGCCGCGCCGCCTCGACCTGCACGCGCCCCTGGATGTAGGAGAGCAGCACGTAGGAGTCCTTGCCGCCCAGCTTGGCGCCGTGCGTCTCCCACGCCGCCTCGAACTCGGCCATCCCCGGCACGGGCTCGCCCCAGAACGGCAGCCCGCCGATCTGGTAGTAGTTCGTGAACACCACCGGGGGGATCACCTCGGGGTTGTAGAACCGGTCGATCCACGCGGGCGTGTTGCCGATCCAGGTGGGCATGTAGCCAAGCTGGGCGGCGGTGCCGAGCACCGGGCCGGTCGCGCTGGGGAGCACGGTGAGCAGCACGTGCGTCGCGCCCTTCTCCTTCAGCGACACGACCGACGCGGCGAAGTCCTTCTGGCCCGGCGCCACCGACTCCTTCGCGACGATCTCGAGGCCGTGCGCCTTCGCGCCCTCCTCGAGGCCGACCACGCCGTCTTGCCCGTAGTCGTCCTTCTGGTACACGATGCCCAGCTTCGCGCCGGGCGCGGTCTCGGCCACCCAGTCGACGGCCCGGATCGCCTCGGCCTTGTAGGACGGGCCGAGCGGCGGCGTGTTGACGTTGGCTGCCATCTCGGAGGACAGCGAGGCCGGGAACGCGACGATGCTGTCCTGCTCGAGCAGCGGCAGCAGCGGCAGCGTGTTCGGCGTGCCGAAGCTCGTGCCGACGAACAGCACCTCGCCCTTGATCTCGTTGAGCCCGGCGACCGCGTTGCTCGGGTTGTAGCCGTGATCGCGCTCGACGAGCTCGATCGTCCACCCCTCGGGCAGCGCGCCCGTGCCGCCCTGGTTGATCACCGCGGCGAGGAGCCGCTTGCCGTCGGCGAACGGCTTGCCGATCACCGCGCCGGGGCCGCTCTCGTCGTTGAGCGCGCCGACGCGGATCTTCTTGGCCGAGACGTCGACGCCGACGTCTGCCTTCAGCGCTGCGGGATCGTCCGCAGGGGCAGGCGCGCTCCCCCCGGAGCAGGCGATGGAACCGAGCGCGAGCAGCAGCGGGACGAGGCGTTGCATACAGTCCTCCTTCGAAGCGCGATGCGGCGAGGTTACCACCGTCGTCGGTCGGATTGGTGCCGAGCGCGCGCAAGGGCTAGGATTCCCGTCTTCACCGGACGCGACGCCACGGCGACGACGCCCCGCACCGGGCGCCGGATCACGAACACGGGAGACGCACACCATGCCCGAGACCGCCCCGAAAGACATCCGTACGCTTGCCCTCATCGGCCACCAGGGCAGCGGCAAGACCAGCCTCGCCGAAGCGATGCTCGTGCTCGCCGGCGTGAAGCGCTCGATGAGCGAGCCCTCCCTGCTCGACTTCGAGCCCGAGGAGGAGCACCGCTCGGTCTCGGCCTCGGTGGCCTCGTTCCACTACGACGGCCGTCGCATCCACGTGTTCGACACGCCGGGTGACGGCAGCTTCATCCACGAGGCCCGCTCGGTGCTCGGCGGCGTGGACGCCGCCGTCATGGTGATCTCGGCGGTCGACGGCGTAGAGGTCGAGACGGAGCGCACCTGGCGCATCGCCACCGAGCTCGGGCTGCCCCGGCTGATCGTGATCAACAAGATGGACCGCGAGCGGGCCGACGCGGATCGCGTGCTCGCCGAGATCACCGAGGTGTTCGGGATCAAGCCGGTCCCGCTCGAGCTGCCGATCGGCAGCGAGGCCAGCTTCCGCGGCGTCGTCGACCTGCTGCGCGACGAGGCCCGCCTGTTCCGCAACGACGGCAGCGGCGAGGTCGACCTGGCCGCCACGCCGCCCGAGCTGGCCGACGCGGTCGCGCTCGGCGAGGAGCGGCTCACCGAGGCCGCGGCCGAGTGCGACGACGCGCTGCTCGAGCACTACCTCGAGACGCTGGAGCTCTCCCAGGACGACGTGCTGCGCGGCCTGTCCGAGGGCATCCGCGACGGGAAGCTCGTCCCGGTCATCTTCACTGCCGCGAGCACCAACCGCGGCGTGCACCGCCTGCTCGAGCTCACCGCGGTGCTCCCCTCGCCCCTCGATCGCCCGCTGCGCGAGTGCGCCGACGGCGATCGCATCGCGCCCGATCCCGCCGGCCCGTTCGTCGGCCAGGTGATCAAGTCGATCATCGACCCCTACGCGGGCCGCATCAGCCTGATCCGCGTGTTCCGCGGCTCGCTCACCGCCGACACCGAGGTCGAGAACGCGACGCGCCGCAGCATGGAGCGCGTCGGCAGCCTGTCGTTCGCGGTGGGAAAGAAGCTGGGCGATGCCACGCGCGCCACGGTCGGCGACATCGTCGCGGTCAACAAGCTGAAGGACACCCACACGGGCGACACCCTGTGCGATCCGAAGGCCCATGTGGTGATGCTGCCGCTCACCTTCCGCCCGCCGATGGCCACCGTCATCGTCAAGCCCGCCACCCGCAAGGACGAGGACCGCCTGCGCGAGGCCCTGACCAAGGTGAACGAGGAGGATCCGGCGTTCGTGATCGGCTCGGACGCGCTCACCAAGGAGACGACGGTGAGCGGGCAGTCGATCGCGCACATCGAGTCGGTGCTGCAGCGCATGGCGCGCAAGTACAAGGTCAACGTCACCACCGAGATCCCGCCGGTGCCCTACCGCGAGACGATCAAGGGCACGGCCGACGTCGAGGGCAAGCACAAGAAGCAGACCGGCGGGCGCGGACAGTTCGCGGTGGCGTTCATGCGCATCGAGCCGCTCCCCCGCGACGGCGGCTTCCAATACGTCGACGCGATCAAGGGCGGCGCGATCCCGCGCAACTACATCCCCGCGGTCGAGAAGGGGATCGCCGGCGCGATGGAGCGCGGCGTGCTCGCCGGCTACCCGGTGCAGGACGTGAAGGTCACCGTCTACGACGGCAAGTACCACGCGGTCGACAGCTCCGAGGCGGCGTTCATGCTCGCCGGCTCGAAGGGGTTCAAGGCGGGCTTCCTCAAGGCGCGCCCCACCTTGCTCGAGCCGATCGTGAAGATGGTCATCGTGTGCCCCGAGGAGGCGGTGGGCGACGTGATGGGCGACATCGGCTCGCGCCGTGGACGGCTGCAGAACACCGAGTACCGCAACGCCCGCGCGATCGTGCACGCGCTCGTCCCGCAGGCCGAGGTGCAGACCTACGGGGTCGATCTCCGCGCGATGACGCAGGGCAAGGGCTCGTTCACGTTCGAGCTCGCCGGCTACGAGGAGCTCCCGTCGCACCTGCAAGAGAAGGTGATCGCCGAGGGCCGCGGCGGCGCGCACGACGAGGACGACGAGTAACGCCCACGCCGAGCCGTCCGCGTCACGGGATGCGGACGGTGCGGACGTGCGCCTCCTCCTCGGCGAAGGTCAAGGTCGTCCGCATCGGGCGATCCGCGACGAACCATGGCGCGGTCGGCCGCACCTCGAGGTGCGCCCCCTCGGCGTCCCACCACGCCTCCACCGTGCCCACCGCGTGCCCCTGCTGGCCGTTGACGTCGAGCACGAACCGACCGGTGTAGCGCCCGTCGAAGGGGCGCCGCAGGTCGGGGAGCGCGGGGTGGACCTCGAAGCGCGTCGTCACCTCCGGCTGCCCCCACTGGCGCACCTCGGCGAACGAGAGCTCCAGCGCGCCGCCCTCGGCGCGAAACCGGTAGTGCAGCGTGCGCAGGTCTGCGCGCTGCACCGCCTCGACCCAGCCGTCGGCCTCGGTGACCGACCACGCCGTCACCACCGGCGTGTCGTCCGCGGCGAGGAACGTCCCGGTGAACCCCGGACGCCGCGTGCCCCCTGCACGCTCGCCCGCGTCCTGCGCCTCGAGCGGCACCGAGCCCAGCAGATCGCGCCCGTGGGGTTCGTGATCCAGCGGATCGCCGGTGGTCAGCGTCAGGTCGGTGACCGCGATGCCGCCCTGGGTCTGCTGGAGCACCATCGCGAACGGCACGATGCCGAGCAGGCGCTTCAGCTTCTGCGGCGCGCCGCCGATCGTGACCTCGGCGCGGCGCGCGAAGTCGCGGTGCGACAGGTCGAGGGCGACCAGCACGTGGTCGCGCGAGTGACCGAACGTCGACCCGTTCCGCTTCGTCTGCAGCGTGCGCGGCGGCTTGCCCTCGTAGCGGACCGAGACCGGCTCGCCGTCGATGTTCTCGTAGTCGATCGCCAGATCGAGCCAGTCCTCGGTGGACGCGTCGACGACCTGCACCGGCGAGGACTTGCGCGGCAGCGGGATCTCCGGCATCCACGCCGCGAGATCGGGTACGTCGGCGACGAGCGACTGGCTCATCGTGGACTCGCGCGCGTCCTTGGCCACCCACAGCGGGCCGTTTGGCGTCGTGATCCGCGCGTACTCGTGCATGTTCCACGTCGGATGCCGCGAGACGATCACGAGGTCGACGTCGTAGGTCGCGCCGAACACGACGACGGGCAGCACCGGGAACGAGACCTCGGGCGCGCCCGTGTAGGTGACGCCCGAGCTGGTGTCACCGGGGAACTGCCGCGCGCGCTCCTCCGGGTCGAGCGCGGGGCCCTCCGGCATCATCTTCTTCAGCCCGCAGCCCGCCGTCAGCAACAGCAGGCAGGTCAGCGGCACCAGGCGGCGCATCGGGGCTCCTCGGATTGCTCCCGTTGGACCCTACCGCGCTCGACGCGGCCGCGCCCAGCGGGTAGACCCGATGGCATCCGAGGGCCCCCATGCTGCAGATCGGCGACGTCACGCTCTCTTCCCGACTCATCGTCGGCACTGGCAAGTACGCGAGCTTCGAGCAGATGCGCGCGTGTCACGAGGCAGCCGGCACCGCGATGGTGACCGTCGCGGTGCGCCGCGTCGACCTCGCCGCCCCGGTCGGCAGCCAGATCCTCGACTACATCGACACGTCGAAGATCCACCTGCTGCCGAACACGGCTGGCTGCTACACCCCCGAGGACGCGATCACCACCGCGCGACTCGCGCGCGAGGCGCTCGGCACGAACCTGCTGAAGCTCGAGGTGATCGGCGACGATCGCACGCTGTTCCCGGACGCCGAGGGCACGCTGGAGGCCGCGCGCGTGTTGGTGCGCGAGGGCTTCGTCGTGCTGCCGTACTGCACCGACGATCCGGTGCTGTGCATGCGGCTCGCCGACCTCGGCTGCGCGGCGGTGATGCCGCTGGCCGCGCCCATTGGCTCAGGGCTCGGCATCCGCAACCCGTACAACCTCGCGATCATCCGCGAGCGCGTGCAGATCCCGGTGATCGTCGACGCCGGCGTCGGCACCGCGTCCGACGCGGCGGTCGCGATGGAGCTCGGCTGCGACGGGGTGCTGATGAACACCGCGATCGCCGCGGCCGACGATCCGGTGAAGATGGCCCGCGCGATGCGGCTCGGCGTCGAGGGCGGGCGGCTCGCGTTCGAGGCGGGCCGGATGCCGAAGCGGTTGTACGCGACCGCGTCCTCTCCCCTCGACGGCGTGATCGGCTCGTGACGCCCGGCCCGATCATCGCGATCACGCCCGGCGACGGGCGCGCGCTGCTCCCGTGGGTCCAGGCGCTCGCGGGCGCCGGGCTCCCCACCCTGCTGCTGCGCGAGCCCGGCCTCGACCGCGCCGCGCTCGCCGCTTGCGTCGAGGTCGCGCGCGCCGCCGACGTGCAGGTGCTGCTGCACGACAAGCACCCCGACGCGCGCGCGCTCGCGCAGCAGCACGGGCTCGGGCTGCACCTGGCGTCCGGCGCCGACCCCGCCGACGCGCGCGCGCTCACCGCGGGCCCGCTCGGCGTGAGCTGCCACAGCCTCGACGAGGTCGACGCCGCGCTCGCCGCAGGCGCCGACTACGCGCTGCTCTCGCCGGTGTTCAAGCCCACGTCGCGCCCGCTCGACACGCGGCCCGCCCTGGGCCCGGCGCAGTTCCTGTCGGTCGCCGCGGGGCGTCCGATATGGGCACTCGGCGGCGTGAACGCGCAGCGCTGGGCCGTGCTCCGCCGCGGCGGCGCGACCGGGGCCGCCGTGCTCGGCGACCTGTTCAGCGCCGAGACCCCCGCCGCGTCCGCGCTCCGCCTCGCCGACTACCTCGGCGCCTGAGCGCCCGGCACAGCCGACCCACGTCCACAAAGCCGCCACCTGATGCCGTGGGCCGGCCGTCCCGGCCGGCCAAACCACCGTCAAGGCAATCACCCCTGGGCAAGGTCGGCCGGGACGGCCGACCCACGTCTACAGAGCCGCCACCTGATGCCGTGGGCCGGCCGTCCCGGCCGGCCAAACCACCGTCAAGGCAATCACCCCTGGGCAAGGTCGGCCGGGACGGCCGACCCACGTCTACAGAGCCGCCACCTGATGCCGTGGGCCGGCCGTCCCGGCCGGCCAAACCACCGTCAAG
>CAYQSE010000220.1:0-10028 GCA_964419905.1 uncultured Enterobacteriaceae bacterium | reverse complement strand
GGCGCGCTGCGGCGCGCCGGGTGGCAACCACCCGACGCGCTCCCGCCCGTCGCCGCTGCGCGGTGGGTCGGCGCGCGGCGCAGCGAGATCGGGGATCCGCTCGAGCGCCTCGCGTGGCTGCACTACGCGGTGCGCTACGGCGAGGCCTCCGACGCCGCGAACGCCGCGGAGGCGCATCGACTCGCTGCGGTGGTGGGCGTGATCGCGGCGTCGCGGGCTACATAGGCGCTCATGCGTGCCCTGATCCCGCTGTTGCTCACCGTCGCCGCCTGTTGGGGCGACAACGCGTACATCCTGCAGGGCGTCGTGGTCGACCGCCCTTCGGCTACCGAGGTCGTGATCGCGCACGACGAGATCGCAGGGCTGATGCCGGCGATGACGATGCCGTTCGCGGTGCGCGACGCATCGGTGCTCGATGGGGTGAAGCCGGGAGATCGCGTGCTAGCGCGGCTGCTGGTCGAGCCCGACGGCAGCCGGCTCGCGCGGGTGCGCGTGGTGGGCACGGGCGCGATCCCGGGGGCTACGCTCGGCGCGCCGCCGGTGCCGGTGCGCTCCGGCGAGGTGTTCCCTGCGCTGACCCTCCCCATCGGCGCGGAGGCGACCTGGGCGCTCGGTGAGGGGCAGGGCGTCCCGACCGCGCTGTCGTTCATCTACACGCGGTGTCCGCTCCCCGAGTTCTGCGCGGCGACAGTGGCGCGGATGCAGGCGCTCCAGGCGGCGCTGTCCGAGGGAGAGGGCGTCGAGGCGCGCATCTTGCTCGTCACGCTCGATCCCGCGTTCGACACCCCCGAGGTGCTCGCTCGCTACGCTGAGGCCGTCGGCGCCGATCCACAGCGCTGGGCGTTCGGACGGGTCGAGGGCGACGCGCTGCGCGACCTGGCGGGCAGCGCCGGGCTGCCCGTGGTGCGCGAGGACGGGGAGATCCTGCACGCGGTCCGCACCCTCGTGCTGGACGCCGACGGCCGCCTCGTCGAGCGCTACGACGACAATCGGTGGCCGCTCGACCGCGTGGTGACGCAGCTGCGCACCGGCGGGCCGCCTGCGCCGCCGGGCACCAGCGGCACGCTCACGCCGTGAGTGCGAGGGCAGGGCGCGACCGGAGAGATGCCGATCGCGACCTCGGTGTCCTGGCGCGTTCCGCGGTATGTTGCCCTGGGAGGCCGGGATGACGGACGACACCGGGCGCATGCTGCTGTTGAGTGAGGATCGCTTCTTCCTCGTGCCGCGCGAGCACACGCTGGCGGCGGGCGGGCTCGAGGCGATGGACCTCGACGGCAGCGTGTTTCACCTCGACCCCGAGCAGGCGCGCGCGTACGAGGTCGGTCGCGAGGAGGCCGCGGCGTTCGTGCAGGCCCACATGGGGGATGCATTTCGCCAGGCCACCGAGCTGATCGGGGCGTTCACCGAGGTGTTCCGTCGCACGGGCGCGGCCGAGGAGGGGCCCGGCACGCTGCTGCGCGGGATGATGGCGGCGGTGCTCGGCGTCTCGGGGGATCCGGAGCGCATGGCGCGGCTCCGCGAGAGCCTCGCCGAGGTCGCGGAGGATCTCGACGACGAGACCGACGAGCGCGTGTTCGAGGCGTTGCTCACCTTCCCCGAGCGGCTTCAGGAGACGCTCGCGCACACGCGCGATGCGCCCGATGACGAGGCGTGATCCGGCGCGGGTGATACGCGGCGGCGCGCGAGGGAGTGGATGAGCATGGTGGAGCGCCTGCGCGGCATCCGAGATGCCCGATGGTTTCAGAACGGGGTGACGGGCACGATCCTGGCGGCGGGTGCGCTGGTCGGGCTCGAGACCTATCCGGGCTTGGCGGAGCCCCACCACGACCTGTTCAAGCTCCTCGACGCGATCGTGCTCACGATCTTCGTGCTCGAGATCGTCGTGAAGATGGGGTCCGAGTGGCCGCGACCGCTCCGCTACTTCCAGGACCCGTGGAACGTCTTCGACTTCATGATCGTCGCGGTCTGCCTCCTGCCGTTCGCCGGCAACAGCGCCGCGGTGCTGCGGCTCGCGCGGCTGCTGCGGGTGCTCCGGCTGGTCACGGCGCTGCCGCGTCTGCAGGTGCTCGTCGCCACGCTGCTCAAGAGCATCCCTTCGCTCGGCTACATCGCGCTCCTGCTCGGGCTGCTGTTCTACGTGTACGCGGTCGCGGGTACGATCCTCTTTGGCGCGAACGATCCGGTGAACTTCGGCAGCCTCGAGGTCAGCTTGCTGTCGCTGTTCCAGACGGTGACGATGGAGGACTGGGTCGATCTGCTGAACATCCAGCGCATGGGCTGTGACGTCTACGGCTACGACCAGCTCCCGCACTTGTGCACCCAACCCACGGCGCAGCCACTGCTCGGCGTCGCCTACTTCGTCTCGTTCATCCTCGTCGGCACGATGGTGGTGCTCAACCTGTTCGTCGGCGTGATCATGAACGGCATGGACGAGGCGCGCCGCGAGATCGACGACGCCGCGCGAAAGGCGCGCGGCGAGCTCGGGTTCGAGGACGAGATGCTCGCGCTGCAGAGCGACCTGTCGCGGGTGCAGGAGCGGCTCGCGCAGCTCCGGATCCGCGCGCGCCGCACCCACGAGTGAGCCGGGGCCCTCACTGCAGCAGGTCGAGCGCGTCCCGGAGGGTGTCGCGGATCGCGTCGCGGGCCTGCTGCCCGTCGCCTGCGTCGTCCCAGTCCTCGGCGAACAGCGCCACCGCATAGCGCGGCGTGATCTCGCCGATCCGGCCCGATGGGGCGTCGTCCCACGCGATCCCCACCCACGAGCGCGACCGGCGCTTTCCACCGTGCTTGCCACCCATTCGGTCGTAGTAGCCCTGGCCGACCACGGCGTCGTCCACGGAGCCCTTCCCGGTCGCGGCGAGGATCTCGAGCAGTCGGTCGCGCGTGGGCGCCTCGAGCACGTCGCCCTCGATCAGGTCCCGCCAGTACCGACCGAACGCCGCGGGCGTGGCCGAGTTCGCCAGCGTGGCGTAGTACGCGTCGTAGCCGCGATCCCACTCGGCCGTCGTGTGGCTCTTCGTGCCCGACAGGCAACTGTTCCAGGTGCGATTCGACTCGCCATCTCGCCAGTAGGGCTCGAAGATGTGGCACGGGACGTCGTGGACGCAGCCGTTCCATCGGCTCGCGATGCGCTTGTCGAGCGTGCAGATGCTCGTGATCTCGCCCACGTCGACGCGCGCGTCGGCCCGCAGCGCGTCGTTGACGCCGCGCTCGCCGAGCCAGCCGACCAGCTTGTCAGTCGCCCCCGTCGACGAGTTGTTGATCATCCAGCGCAGGTAGCGGTCGACGGTGAACGACTCGCCGATCTTGTCCCGGTTCAGCGGATCGGAGGCCTGCCGATAGTCGGTGGACTGGAACGTCCACGGGTCGGACAGCGCCAGCGCGCCGGCGTCGACCTCCTGCAGGATCGCGGTGGCGACGTGCACCTTGGTCGTGCTCGCCATGTAGAACGGCTCGTGGTGGTTGACGCCGACCCAGTGCCCGGTCTGCAGGTCCTCGACGTAGACCCCCAGCGTGCCGCCATACGACGCAATCCGGGCGCGCAGCGCGTCGGCGGCGGTCCCGGTGGTCGGACGGCTGCTGTGGAGCACGTCGCGCGGGGCGTGGCGGACCCACACACCTGCGTGTCGCGTGCCGCCTGAGCCGCCGTTCGCGCGGTAGAGGTCCGCGTCGACCTGGATGTAGCCCTGGAGCGCGAGATCGCGCTGCTGGGCCGTGTACGTCGAGGTCGTCATGTTGCGCAGGGAGGTCCACGCCTCGACGGCGGGATCCTGCACCCATACCCCCGCGAACCGCAGCCCGTCGCCGCCGTCGAACGCGGCGATGTCGGCGGGGCGGTACCCCTGTTGGCGGTAGCGCGACCACGCCGCGCCGTACTCGCTGCTCGTCAGCCCGAGCTCGGCCTGGAACGCGAGCCCGTCGGCCACGAACACGACCGCGTAGCGGGTCGCGCCGCCGATCCGATAGCCGTTGATCTTCAGCGGGCGTCGACCCAGCGCCGCCTGGGACGCGATCCGATCGCGGAGGCCCGCCTCGGTGAGCCCGCGGTAGCTCGCCCAGCCCTTGCGCACGCGGTCCTTGACCCAGATACCGTTCCAGCGGACCGCGCCGTCGACGACGTAGGGGTCGAGGTCGAGCACGCGCCAGCCGTCCGCCGCGAGGTCGGTCCACAGCGCGGAGTAGGCGTCGTGCGTCAGGCCCCGGCGGCTGGTCCACGCGACGATGGACGGGTCGCGATGCCACACGCCGTTCCACCGCAGCCCGTCCGAGGTGGCCTCCCCGGAGAGCACCACCGGTGCGTAGCCGAGCGCGGCGTGGTGGCTCCAGACGGCGTTGTAGCCAGCGCCCGTCGCGTCGATCGCGGCGGCGTGGAACGCGAGTCGCGGATCCGTGTCCCCGGTGGCCAGCGTGACCGTCGCCGTGGCGGTGCCCCGGATCGCGGCCTCCTGCGCGGCGTAGGTGTCCAGCACCGGCGGCGCGTCCTCGCCGGGTGCCTCCGTCTCGTCGGGTGCCTCCGCGACGTCGGGGGACTCCGCGGCGGGCGCCAGCGGATCGGCCTCACAGGCGAGGAGCGCACAGAACAACAGCGAGAGAGAGCGCGACATCGTGGCCTCCGACAGAACGTGAACGCCATTCACAGTGAATGGGATTCACGTTGTAAACGTCGTTCACGATTGGCGCGACCGCTTGACGCGCACTTGACGAGAAGCCCGCGTCGAAGGCGGGGGCTACTCGTCGCCGAGCGGGCTGATGTCGAGGAGCTTGAGGCCCGGAGCCTCCTGCAGCGCGTAGTTCAACGGCCACTGCGTCTCGGAGAGGAGCACCGGGTATCCGTGGCGATCCTTGACCAGCATGTAGTCCTTGCGGTTCTCGAGCCAGGCGAGGCCCGAGGGCTCGCCGGCGATCCACCGCGCGAAGCGGAACGGCGCGCTGTCGAGGCTGGCCTCGACGTTGTACTCGTTCTCGAGGCGGACCTTGAGCACCTCGAACTGGAGCAGACCGACCGCGCCGAGGTAGGGGTCCGCCGAGCCCAGACCCTCACGGTAGAAGAGCTGCACCGTGCCCTCCTGCGAGAGCTGCTGCAGGCCGTTCTGGAGGTGCTTGCGGCGGGTCGGGTCCTTCAGGCGCACCCGCGCGAAGTACTCTGGCGCGAACCGCGGGATGCCCTGGAACCGGATCGGCTCGCCGCGGTACAGCGTGTCGCCGATCCGTAGCTCGCCCGGGTCGTAGAGCCCGACGATGTCGCCGGGCACCGCGTCCTCGACGATCGAGCGCTCGGAGGCCATGAACGTGTGCGGCTTGGCCAGCCGCAGCGTGCCGCCGGTGCGCGGCAGCGTGACCTCCATGCCTCGCTCGAAGTGCCCCGAGACGACGCGCATGAACGCGATGCGATCCCGGTGGAAGCGGTTCATGTTCGCCTGGATCTTGAAGATGAAGCCGGAGAACGCCTCGTCCATCGGATCGCGGGTGCCCTCGACGGTCTCGCGGGCACGCGGCGACGGCGCGAGCGCCACGAGCTGCTTCAGCAGCCGCCCGACGCCGAAGTTGGTCATCGCGGAGCCGAAGAAGAACGGGGTGACCTCACCCGCGAGGAACGCCTCGAGGCTCCACGCGTCGCCGGCCATCGACAGCAGCTCCTCCTCTTCGCGCAGGGTGTCGTAGAGCTTGTCGCCGATCGCCTCGCGCAGCGCGGGATCCTCGAGGTCGTAGCTGGCCTCGGGGATCACGCTGCCGCCCGCGTCGTGCTGGCGCTCGAACAGCGTGACCCTTCGGGTCTGGCAGTCCATCAGCCCGCGGAACTCCTGGCCGCTGCCGATCGGCCAGTTCAGCGGGACCGTGCGGATGTTCAGCGTGCGCGACACCTCGTCGAGCAGCTCCAGCGGCTCGAGCCCGGGGCGGTCCATCTTGTTCACGAAGGTGAGCACGGGCAGCTTGCGCAGGCGGCAGACCTCGAACAGTCGCAGCGTTCGGGGCTCGACGCCCTTCGCGGCGTCGATCAGCATGATCGCCGAGTCGACGGCGGCGAGCGTGCGGTAGGTGTCCTCGGAGAAGTCGGCGTGACCCGGCGTGTCGAGCAGGTTCATCCGGCAGCCGTCGTAGTCGAACTGCAGCACCGAGGAGGTGATCGAGATGCCGCGATCCTTCTCCATCTCCATCCAGTCGGAGACGGCGTGCCGCGCCGCCTTGCGCGACTTCACCGAGCCCGCGATGTGCAGCGCGCCCGAGTAGAGCAGCAGCTTCTCGGTGAGCGTGGTCTTGCCGGCGTCGGGGTGCGAGATGATCGCGAAGGTGCGGCGGCGCGCGACCTCGGTGCGCAGGTCCATGACTTCTCCCGGGAGGGGAGCCTGCTAACGCGCCGCCGCCTCGGGCACGGTCAGCACGATCTTGCCCGTGGTCGCGTTCGCGGCGATCGCGGCGTGCGCCGCGGCCACCTCGGTGATCGGCACGACGCGATCGATCACCGGGCGGACCACACCCGCCTCCACCAACGGCCAGACCCGAGCGCGCAGCGCGTCGAGGATCGCGGTCTTCTCGGCATCTGGGCGTGACCGCAGCACCGAGCCGATCACGCGCTGCCGCTTGACCATCAGGCGCCCCAGATCGAGCGGTGCCGCGCGTCCCCCCATCAAGCCGATGATCACGAGCCGTCCGCCGGTCGCGAGCGCGCGGAGGTTGGGTTCGAGGTAGTCCGCGCCGACCGGGTCGAGGATCACGTCCACGCCGGCACCTCCGGTCCATGCGGCGACTCGCTCCTCGAACGGACCGTCGTGGCGATCCGCGCCGCCCTCTGCGCCGAGGGCCATGCACGCGGCGATCTTCTCGGGGCTGCCCGCGGTGACCCAGCACGGGTTGCCGAGCGCGCGACAGAGCTGGATCGCCGCGGTGCCCACGCCGCTCGCGCCTGCGTGGAGCAGCACGCGCTCGCCGGGCTGCAGCGCAGCCTCGCCCCACAGGTTCAGGTGCGCGGTGGTGAGCGCCTCGGGCAGCGCGGCGGCTTCCACGAACGACATCGCGTCGGGGAGGGGGAGGAGGTGGCCTGCCGGTGCCACCGCCTGCTCGGCGTAGCCGCCGCCGGCCAGCAACGCGGCGACCCGATCGCCGATCGCCCAGCCGATGACGTCGGGCCCGATCTCGGCGATCACGCCTGCGGCCTCCAGCCCGAGGACCGGGCTCTTGCCCGGCGGCGCGGGGTAGTGGCCCGCGGCCTGGAGCAGGTCCGCGCGGTTCACCGCGGTGGCGCGCACCGCGATCCGGACCTCTCCGCGGCCCAAGACGGGTGGCGCCGCGCGGCCCCAGCGCGGGCAGCCGTCGATCACCGTGACGGCGTTCATGGCGCGGCGGGCTTGGCCGCTTCCACGGTTCCCACGGGCACCTCGACGACCACCGGACGCGTCCCGACGCGGTAGAGCGCGACGAACAGACCCATCGCGCTGATCGCGAGCGCGATGGCCCCGAGCAGCGCCGCCGCGAACCCGACCGGCCAGGACGGGCCGGATGGCGGTGCGGGCGCGGGGCGCCGATTGGGGTCGCCGCGCGGAACGGGTCGCGGACCCGATGGATCGGTGACGTCATCGTCGCGCACCTGCGACTGCCCGAAGCGGAGGGGTGCCTCGGCAGGCCCTCCCCGCTCACGCCGCTGCCGCTGCTCGACCGCGTCTCGGGCGGCGACGGGCAGCGGGGTCGCGACGAACCCGATCGGGTCGGTGTGGTCGTCGGTGCTGCGCGCGGAGGGGGGCTGCGGACCGACCCCCTCCGCGGCGCCCGCGCGCCCGCGCGGTGCGGGCGTGTCCTCGGCCTCGGGCAGCAAGACCTCGCTGGGCGCTGGCTCGGGGGACGCCCGCCGGGGGGCGTCGGGGGCGGGCGCGAGGACGGGCTGGCCCGCCGGGCGGTGCCGCTCGCGCGCAGGCGCGACGCCAGGCGTGAGGAAGGCCTTGTGCGCCTGCCAGTCCTTGGGGCCGCCCCGGGCCGGTCGGTGTGGGCGCGCGGTGACCTCGGCGCGCGTCCACCAGTTCTCCTCGCCCTCGTCGAGCAGCTCGCGGAGGGCCTGCCCATGGTCGAGCAGGAACGCGGCCTCCCAGCCGCGCTGCTCGTCGCGGAAGTGCCAGGCGGCCCACTTCAGACGTTCCTCCAGCGCTTCGAGAGCCTGGTCTCGGCCGTCGGCCTCCAGGTAGATCGACACCGTCGGTGCTTCGGTTCGATCCAGGAACGCCTGGAGCTCCGCAGGGGTCATCGTGTCTCGGCCCGCCCTTGGTCGTCCGACTCTAACACCGCGGGCGGGTGCTCCGAGAGCCACCACGCCAGCGTCGCCATCGCCGCGGCGTTCGTTCGGAGCGCGTCGCGGTCCACCTTGTCGAGCGTATCGGCGACCGAGTGATGCACCGTCCAATACGCGTCCGTCGCGTTGTCGAGCGCGAAGGTCGGCACGCCGCGCCGCGCCAGCGGGATCAGGTCGACGCCGCCGAACCCCGGCGCGAACGTGGCAGCGCCGAGCGGTGCGAGCAGCGGTGCTGCGGGCGCGATGTGATCACCCAGCGCGGCGAGCGCGCGCGCGGTGGCTTCGTCACTCGCCCCCTTCAGGTCGAACTGGAAGCCGCGCGCGGGCGCCGACCCGGTGTCGGCCTCGATGCCGGCGACGTGGCGCTCGCCTGCGTGCCGATCGGCGTAGGTGAACGCACCTCGCAGGCCGTTCTCCTCGTTCGTGAACAGCACGACGCGTACCGTCCGCGCGGGCGGTGTCTCGAGCGTCGCGAGCAGGCGCCCGGCCTCGAGTGCCATCGCGCAGCCGACCCCGTCGTCCTCGGCGCCCTGCCCGACGTCCCAGGAGTCGAGGTGGCACGCGAGCACGACCACCTCGTCAGGGTGCGTGCGGCCCCGGATCTCGCCGACGACGTTCGCGCTCTCCACGTCGGGCTCGATCGTGGAGGCGAGCGCCAGGCGCATGCGGACGGGCAGCCCGCGCGCTTGCCAGCGGGCGATCCGCATCGCGTCCTCGGCCGCGATCGCCGCGGCCGGGATGGGCGTCACGTCGTCCGGCCACAGGTGGGTGCCGGTCTGGACCGCCTTGTGCCCTCCGGGTCCGACCGAGCGCACGAGCGCAGCGACCGCGCCCAGTCGCGCCGCGGCGGCGGGTCCGCGCATCCGGTACGGCGACACCGCGCCGTAGGTGGTGAACGGCACGTCGAACAGCACGATGCGGCCGCGTGCGGCGTCGCGCTGCATCTCCAGGTCATCGAACGAGGTCACGCGGAGCACCTCGGCTTCGAGCCCACCCTCGGGGGTCGGGACGGTGTTCCCGAGCCCGAGGATCGTCAGCGGGTGTGCGTGCGGTGCGACGACCTCGGCGCGCTCCGCCCCGCGCACCCAGCGCGGCACCGAGACCGGCTCGGCGGCGACGTTCACGAGCCCGTCTGCCCGCATCGCGTCACGTCCCCACGCGATCGCGCGGTCGAGGGCAGGTGATCCCGACAGGCGGTGGCCGATGTCGTCGCACAGCACCTCGAGGCGTTCCCAGGCGAGGTCGGACGCGAGCGCGCGCTCGCGGAGCGTCGCGGCGGTGTCCTCGGGGCTCGCGTGTGCGAGCCAGGGAAGCAGCATCCAGGTGATCACGCGGGGCTCCGGGCGAGCCCGACCTGTAATCACGCCGTGCGCCTCGTGCAGCGCGGCGGAGCCGACGGCGGGGCATCCGGTTAGTCGCGGCGGATGTCGGACGACTCGTTGCGCGCGCGCTGGCTCCGTGGCGCCCTGGCCGGTGTGGGCCTCGGTGTGATCGCCGGAGGTCTTGAGCTGATCGGGCAAGCCGCCACGCTGCGCTTGTCGCTCGGCTTCGGCGGATTTCTCCTGCTCGGCGCGCTGTCGCTGGCGCTGATGGGTGCGGTCGGCGGGGTGGCGGGCCTGGTCTCGGGCTTCGTCCACCTCTTCTCCCGGGGCGCGGGGTCCGCGCGCGGGCTTTCCGCGCAGACCGCGCTCGCCGCGTGGCTCTTGTGCGGCTGGTACCTGTGGGAGGGGGCGGCGGTGCTGTGGGCCGAGGG
>CAYQSE010000219.1:0-10104 GCA_964419905.1 uncultured Enterobacteriaceae bacterium | reverse complement strand
CGCCCCACATGATCTCGGGCCGCAGCCAAGATGTGTAGGATCGACAGGCGTCTCGCCCGCCCCACGATCCGGGAGGAAGGTCAGCCAGTGATTCGTGGGTCGGCCGTCCCGGCCGACCGCCCCATCGCGACGGCTCGTGTCCGGGGGTCAGCGGACGTGCAGGACGCCCTGGTCGTGCACGATCGCGCGGTCGTAGCGGCCCGCCGGCACCTGCACGCCGTCCCACACCACGCTGTCGACGAGGTGCACGCCCGCCGCGAGCTGCGCGCCGTGGCCCACGATGCTCCGGGTGATCGTGACGTCGCGCGCGATGCGCGCGCCCTCCCCGATCCACGCGTCACCCTCCACACGCGCCGGCTCGGCGAGCGCGCGGTCGCCCCGCGCCTCGCCCCCACGCCGCGCCCACCCGGCGCGCGCCAGCGGGTCGAGCGCCGGGCGCGCGTCGCCGCGCAGCACCGCGAGGTTCGCGTCGAGGTAGGCCACCGGGTTCCCGAGATCGAGCCACAGCCCGTCGTGGCGCAGCCCCGCGACCTTCCGCGCCGGCACCAGCGCGCGGTACGCGGTGCGCACGATGCACTGGAAGCCGTCGGGCACCAGCGCCAGGGCCCGGCGGTCGAGCGCGTGGATCCCGGTGAAGTGGGTGTCGGCGAGCACCGCGCCCTCGGCCTCGGCCGCGGCGACGTCGACGAGGCGCACGACGCGCCCGCTCGCGTCCGCCGCGACCACGCCGTAGTCCTCGCCGGGCGCCTGGCGCCGCAGCGCCATCGCCGCGCCGCCCTCGGGCACCGCCGCAAGCAGCGCGCCGAGGTCCACATCACACAGCACGTCGGCGTTCACGACGACGAAGCGCTCCGCGAGTCGGTCTTCGACCTGCTTCAGCCCGCCGCCGGTGCCGAGGATCTCGGGCGTCTCCAGGCTGATCGCCACCGCCACGCCCTCGCGCTCGCCCGCCCACGCCGCGATCTGTGGGGCGAGGTGGTGCGCGTTGACCACGACGCGGCTCAGGCCGTGCCGCGCGCACAGCGCCAGGCTGTACGCGAGCAGCGGCACGCCGCACACCGGCACCAGCGGCTTGGGGCGCGACAGC
Source organism: uncultured Enterobacteriaceae bacterium (assembly GCA_964419905.1). Taxonomy (GTDB): domain Bacteria; phylum Myxococcota_A; class UBA796; order UBA796; genus JAFDJI01. Next base: position 9,017 of record CAYQSE010000219.1, on the reverse strand, counting down.
GTCAGCGGGCGCAGGCGCGTGCCGAAGCCCGCCGCGAGCACGAACGCGTCGTAGCGGCTCATGGGCCCTCGTCCACCACGGACAGCCCCTGGCAGTCGCGCAGCCCGGTGGGCTCGCCGCTCGCCTCGTCGGGGTTCGGCATCCGGAACGCGCGCGTCCACACCTGCCGGCCATACAGGTCACCGAGCCCCGAGAGCTCGCAGTGCAGCACGAAGAACGACGATCCCGCATGGATCCCGAAGCCGGAGTACGGCAGGTCCTCTACGGGGCTGACGTCCACCGCGTCCAGCTTGCCGCGCACGACGACGAACCCGGGCTCCTCGGGGAGCTCCTGGACGGCCGGGCCGGCGCCGCACGCCGCGCTGCACTCGGCCTCGATGATCCCGCTCTCGGTGGCCTCGGCCTCACGTCGCTTCTCGCACGCCTGCACGCAGGGGGACTTCGCGGGCGCAGCAGCGGGCGCGGGGGCGGCCGGCACGTCGGCGGGCGCCACCGAGGTCGGCGAGGTCTTCGTGGGACCGGGCGCGGAGCCCGGGCCACCACCGCAGGCGAGCGCGAACCCGAGGAGGAGCCCCAGCGGCGAGGCGGCGGCGAGGCGGGGCATCGGCAACTCCCACGGTGCGTCGGCCGCGAGCATCCTCCACCGCGTCCGCGGTGGCAAGGTGGTGCCCCGAGACCCGGGGCTCAGCGGCTCCGGTACCACTCCACCCCGTGCTCCCACGTCCCGTACAGCGGGTTCGGGAGCACGAAGTGGCGTGACCCGAGGTCGTCGACGAACGCGCCGTCCTCGCCCTCTGCCGGCAGATCGTGGCGCGTGTCGCCGAAGTAGGCGAGCACCTGCGCGGGCGTGCCGCCGACGGCGCACGCGCCCTGACCTGTGCGGACCTCGTCGCGGCGCACGCGCTTGGTGTACGCATCGTCGTCGGTCAGCATGCACAGCACGTCGCCGTTCGACCACAGCCCGGTGGACCCGAGGTTGTCGCGGGTGGCGTCCGCGGTGCGCGCGTGGCGGTTCGTGATCCACACCACCGTGCCGCCCGCCGCGCGCACCGCGTCCACGAAGCCCTTCGCGCCCGGGATCGGCTCGGCGACGCGTCGCTCGCACCACGCGTCCCACGACTCCCAGTCGAATCGCAGCCCGTACGCCTGCCGCTCGAGGAAGTAGGTGCTGTTGTCGAGCACCGTCTCGTCCACGTCGAGCACGACCGCCCACGCCTGGTTGCGCTTCAGGCGCTTGGCGCGGTCGAGCACGCTCGCCTCGGCGCCCTGGTAGATCTGGGTCGTCAGCAGGCGGTACTCGACGCTGTCCCGCACGTACTTGACCGCGTGGTTGCCGAGCGTCGCGGTCTCGAACGCCGCGGCGGGTGCGGCGAGGGTGAGCAGCAGGAGTGGGATCAAGGCGCGCATGGGACCTCCGTGCCGCGCCTCTATCCGGTTGGGCCGGAAGCCTCCGCCTCGCCCGCGAGCCGCACGATCTGCCCGCCTTCGATCACCAGGCGCACGACGCTGCCGACCGGCACGCCGTCGCGCGCGTCCACCACCACGGTGCGCGCGCCGATCTGCACCCGGTGGCGCACCGTCGCGCCGAGGTAGGTGCGCGACAGGACCTCGCCAGCGAGGCCCGCGTCAGCGAAGCGCGCGTTCTCGGGACGGAACCCGAGCGCGCACACGCCGGTGGGCGGGGCATCATCGGTCGCGCGCGCCGGAACCACCACCTCGCCTACGCGCACGCCCCCGTCGACGCGCTCGCCGGGGAGCTCGTTCAGCGTGCCGACGAAGCGGGCCACCCGCCCGTTGACCGGCCGCTGGTAGAGCGCCTCGGGGGTGTCGACCTGCTGGATCACGCCCGCGTCCATCACCGCGACGCGATCGGACAGCCCGAGCGCTTCGTCCTGGTCGTGGGTGACGAGGATCACCGTGACCCCGACCCGCTTCACGAGGCGGCGGATCTCGTCGCGCATCTCCTCGCGCAGCTTCGCGTCGAGGTTCGAAAGCGGCTCGTCGAGCAGCAGCACGCGCGGCTCGGCGACGAGCGCGCGGGCGAGCGCGACGCGCTGCTGCTGCCCACCGCTGAGCTGGTGCGGGAAGCGGTGGTCGAGCCCCGCGAGCTGCACCTGAGCGAGCGCGGCGCGCGCTCGCTCGGCCGCTTCCGCAGCGCGCACCCCCGCGATGGTCAGCGGGAAGCACACGTTCGCGAGCACGTCCATGTGCGGCCACACCGCGTAGCTCTGGAACACCATGCCCAGCCGGCGTCGCTCGGGCGGCACCCAGCGGCCCGGGCCGCTCACCGTCTCGCCGCCGATCGCCACCTCGCCGGCGGTGGGCGTCTCGAGCCCCGCGACCATGCGCAGCGTCGTCGTCTTGCCGCACCCGGACGGGCCGAGGAGGCACATCACCTCGCCGTCGCCGATGTGCAGGTCGAGGCCGCGCACCACCGGGTTGTCTCCGTAGCGCTTGTGCAGTCCACTCAGCGTCACGTCTGCCATCAGAGCCCCACCCTTCCCTTCGTGACCGCGCGCAGCGCGAGGTTGCCGCCGAGCACCAGCGCGGTCACCACGACCGCGAGCACGGCGGCCGCGGGCGGGTCGCCGTAGGTCTGGAGGTCGAACAGCAGCGTGCCGACCACGCGGGTGTCCGGTCCGGCGAGCAGGATCGACATCGTGACCTCCGAGAACGCGGGCATGAACACGAGGAACCACGCCGCGATCAGGTTCGGCGCGAGCAGCGGCAGCGTCACGCGACGCAGCGTCGCGCTCCAGCCAGCCCCCGAGATCTGCGCGGCCTCCTCGAGCGAGGGGTGCACCGCGTCCAGCCCCGCCTCGGCGTTCGCGACGGGGAACGCGAGGAACTTCACGACATAGGCCAGCCCGAGCATCCACAGCGTGTCGGACAGCGCGAGGGCGAGGGTGACCCGCTCACCGATCACCACGCGGATCTCCTGGCTGTAGGCGAGCAGCAGCCCGAGGGCGAGCACGGTGCCGGGCACCGCGTAGGGCAGGCGCGCCAGCGACGCCAGCGCGGCGCGCCCGCGCACGCGGCTGCGCTTGTGCATCCACGCGATCAGCCCGCCGAGGATGACCGCGCCGGTCGCGGCGGCGGCTGCGAGGCCCAGGCTGCGCAGCAGCGCGCCCAGCGTGTCCGAGCGATCGAGCAGCACCGCCCGGTAGTTGCCCAGGGTGAGGTTCTCGGCGGTGAACCCGAGGCCGACGTTGCCCAGCACCGAGGTCAGCGCGATGGTCGCGAGCGGCAGCGCGACCGCGAGCGTCGCGTAGCCGCCGATGAACACCAGCGCCGGCACGCGGGCCGCGCCGAGCGCGAACGGCGCGCCGCGGGTCGCCTTGCCGGTCACCGTGGTGAACTGTCGTCGACCCTGCAGCCAGCGCCCGAGCGCCGGCAGCCCCACGCCGATCGTGAGCAGCACGAGCGAGAGCGCCACCGCGGTGGGCCGCCCGGTCGCCGGATCGAGGTCGAGCGCCTGGTAGATCCGGGTGGTGAGCACGTGATCGGGATTCGGCGTGCCGGACGCGAGCAGGTAGGGCACGCCGAACGCCGCGGCTGCGAACGCGAGCACGAACGAGGCGCCCGCGGCGATGCCGGGCGTGGCCATCGGCAGCGTGACCCGCCACAGCGTCTGCCACGGCCCCGCGCCCGCGATGCGCGCCTGCTCCTCGAGCGAGGCGTCCATCCGCGACAGCGCATCCGCGGTGGCGAGCATCACGAACGGCACCAGCGACAGGCCCATCACCCAGGTCATGCCGTACAGCGTGTAGATGTCGAACGCGGGCAGGCCGATCGCGCTCAGACCCCGGTTGATCCATCCGTTCGTCGGGTTCAGCAGCGCGATCCACGCGATGCACGTGATGTAGGGCGGCACGACGTAGGGGATCGTGCACACCGCGCGCCACGCGGGGCGCAGCGGCAGGTCGGTGCGCCCGAGCAGCCAGCCGAGCGGCACGCCGACTGCCAGCGTGAACGCGAGCACCGCGACCGCGAGCACGAGCGTGTTCCATGTCGCCGCGAGGTTCAGCGGGTGGGTGAGCGCTTCGAGGCCCACGCCGGGCGCTGCGAGCAGCGCGACGGCGACCGCGACGAGCGGAACCAGCGCGAACGCAAACAGGAGCAGCGTCGCCGTGGACAGCGTGATCGCGCGGGTCACGGACGCCTCACCGTCCCGACATCAGGCGGGTGTAGCGCTCCTTGATCGCGCCGCGGGTCGCGGCGACCTCCTCGACGAAGCCGTCGGGCCACGCGCGAATCGGGATGTCCGCGAGCGGCGGCGCGCCTTTGGGCGGCGGGGTGTCGGGCAGCACGCCGTACATGTCGCCACCGACGATCACCGCCTGCCCCTCGGGCGAGAGCACGAAGTCGTACACGGCGCGCGCCGCGGTCGGGTTCCGGCAGTCTGTGGTCAGCGCGATCGGGCCTGGCACCGTGATCGCGCCGTCGGTCGGGAACACGGTGACCGTCGGCGAGCCCTTGCGCTGCGCGACGAGGAGGTTCTCGAGCAGCAGCACGCCGACCTCGCGCTCGCGCGTCTCGAGGCGGGTGAGCACGCTGCTGTTGCCGCCCGACGCGATCAGCCCGTTGCCGCGCAGCGCCTCGACCCGCTCCCACCCGCCGTCCTCGATCCAGAACGCGAGCGCGGACAGCATCGTGCCCGACGCGAGCGGGTCGCCCATCGTGATCCGGTCGGCGAAGCGCGGCTCGGCGAGCGCCGCGAACGAGGCGGGCCGCTCGGACGCGGGCAGGTCCGTCGTCGTCGCGAGCACGACGAGGCTCAGCCGCGCGGTCGCCCACATCCCGTCGCGGTCGACGAGGCTGCGGTCGAGGTGCAGGACGTTCGGCGCGAGGTGCGGGGCGAGGTGCCCGCGCGCGTTCAGGTCGGCGTACCAGAATGGATCGGACGTCATCAGCAGGCACGCCTTGGTGCCGCCTGCGGCCCACTCCGCCTCGGCGCGCTGCGCGACCTTCTCGGAGCCCGCCTGGTAGAAGCGGACGTCGACGCCGGGCAGCGCGGCCTCGATCTTCGGCTCGAGCACGTCGAGCACGCTCTGGTACATCGAGGTGTACACCCACACCTCGCCCTGGGCCGCTGCGGCTGGATCGTGCGCGATGGGCCCAGCGGGTGCGCCGAGCTCGACGCGACAGGCGACGAGCAGCAACAACGCGGCACCCGACCTCACTCGTCGTCCTCGCGGATGCGCCGGTGCGTGTGCTCGGCGCGCTCGAGGTGGCGCTTGACCTCCTCGAGGTAGCGCTCGAGCGAGGTCGGCTCGAACGCGCGCTCGTCGGGCGCGCCGTACCACGCGCGCAGGGTGTGCTCGAACACCGGGTTGCACAGCACGAGATCCGATCGGCGCTTGCGCAGCAGGGCGATCGCGTCGCCGATCCGCATCCCCCGGTGCCGATGGAGGTAGGCGGCGGCGACGAAGTTCGCGCGGTTGATGCCGGCGTGGCAGTGCCAGTAGCTCGCCTCGGCGCGCGCGTGGGCGTGCACGCCGTCGAGGAAGCGCTCGATCTGTGCGCGCTCGGGCAGCATCGACGGATCGGGCACGTCGAGGAACGGCAGCGAGAGCACCACGCGGACCGGTGCACCGACCGGCGGGAACACGCCGCACAGGTTCACCACGACCGTCGCGGGCACCTGACGGTAGTGCGTGGGCAGCTCGCCGACGTAGAGCGGGTATGGATCCTCGTGGATCAGGTCGTGGTCGAGGGCCTGGTACATCGGGGGGGACCTCCGACCGAATCCACGAATCGTCGCGGTCGATCTACCGCGCGTGGATGGGCGGCGGCGGGGTGGGGACCTGCGCGGTCGCGTCGGTGACGGCGCCGTCGAACGCGTTCGCGAGCAGGACGAGCGCGGCGATGACGAGGAAGCCCGTGAGCAGCGGGTTGGTTGCGGGGGACTCTTCGTGCTGGACGTTCAGCGAGCGCGCCATGTCGAGCGCTCCACGAGAGGGAGGAGGGGGGAGGGCGGGAACGGGGGCGGCGGCGGGCGCCCCACTCTAGATCAGGAAGCGTGCCAACGGGAGCGCTCAGCGCGCAGGGGCTGGATAGCCGCGCAGGCGGTCGACCGCGTCATCATTCGAAAGTGTGGCTTGTTCGCCGGAATCCAGGTTCTTCAGCGAGACGGTCCCGGCCGCGGCCTCGTCGGGTCCGATGACCGCGAGCCACGGGTAGCCTCGGGCGTGCGCGTACTTGAACTGCGCCTTGAGCTTTCCGTCCCCGAGGTAGAGGTCGGTGGGCACGCCGGCTTCGCGAAGCTGGGTCGCGAACCGCTGGCTCGCGCCCGCGGTGGCGTCGTCGAACACCGTGACGAGCGCGCGCGCGGTCGTCGCGGTCTGAGGGAGCATCCCCTTCTCCTCCATCACCGCGATGATCCGCTCGAGCCCGAGCGAGACGCCGACCGCCGGGATGTCCTGGCCCGAGAACATGCCGACGAGACCGTCGTAGCGGCCACCGCCCGAGATCGACCCGACCTTGGGCTCGATCACCTCGGTCTCGAAGACGGGGCCGGTGTAGTAGCCCAGCCCGCGCGCGAGCGTGGGGTCGACGCGGATCCGCTCGAGGGGAACACCGAGTCCGGACGCCGCCTCGAGCACCCGCCGCAGCGTCGCCACGCCCTCCTGCCCGCGCGCGTCGAGCTTGCCCGCCAGCGCGTCGAGCGCGCCCTGCTGGTCGTCGGGTACGGCCAGGCTCTCCCACAGCCGCGCGATGCCCTCCTCGGTCAGCCCCTTGCCGCGCAGCTCGGCCGTCACGCCGTCGCGGCCGATCTTGTCGAGCTTGTCGATGGCGACCAGCACGTCCAGCTCGCGGTCGGCCGCGCCGGCGGCCGCGGCGAGGCTGGTCAGGATGCGCCGATCGTTGAGCCGGATCGTGTACTCGGTGAATCCGAGCGCCGCGAGGCTCGCGACGACCACCGCGAGGCACTCGGCGTCGGCGACCGGCGAGCTGGTGCCGACGATGTCGACGTCGCACTGCCAGAACTCGCGGAACCTCCCCTTCTGGGGCCGATCCGCGCGCCACACGGGCTGGATCTGGCAGCGCTTGAACGGCATCCGCAGGTCGCGGTTCATCGCGACCACGCGCGCGAGCGGCACCGTCAGGTCGTAGCGCAGCGCGAGGTCGGACTCGCCGCGCTCGCCGCCCTCGCCGCGCTTCAGGATCTTGTAGATCAGCTGGTCGCCCTCGTCGCCGTACTTGCCCATCAGCGTCTCGATGCGCTCGAACGCGGGCGTCTCGAGCGGTTCGAACCCGAACCGGGCGAACACGGCGCGCACGCGGTCGATGACCTGCTGGCGGTTGCGCATCTGGTCGGGGAGGAAGTCGCGGGTGCCCTTCGGGAGGAAGACGGACATGGCGCTCTCGTCGGCGTGGGGGGCGCCGCTCTAACGTACCTGGCGGCGCCGCGCGCGCCGCCGCGCGTCAGGCGCCCGCGACCAGGGTGTAAGGGAGGAAGGGGCGCGAGCGTCCTGGAATGGGCAGGGGCGCGCCGCTTGTGATAACCGTGCACGGACGCGGCCTGACGGTCCCGAGAGCCCCACCGGGAGGACTTCTTGAGCGAGTTCCACTACGTTCGCACCAACGGCGTCGACGGCGGCGTCGATGCCGCCGACGGGCCGGCCATCGGGGTCGACCTCGAGACCCTCCTCAAGGACGGCCTCCCGCCGGTGAAGGTGGCCCTCGAGATCATCGCGTCGCTGTGCGAGATCCTCGACATCGCAGACGAGGACGGCGAGATCCACGGCGACGTTTCGCCTGCGTACATCTTCGTCGACGACACCGGTGCGGTGTCCATCGAGGGCTTCGGCACCGATCGCGACAGCAAGCACGCGCCCGAGGTCGAGCCGGTCGGCACCTCCACCGATCTCTACGGGCTCGGCTACACCGCGTTCCGGCTGCTCTCCACCGAGCGTGTCGCCCCGCCGATGGACGATCCCGACGCGCACGACGACGCGGTGATCGACGCGATCGTCGGGCTGAACTTCGGCGAGATCCCCGAGGAGTTCCACGGCGACATCCAGTGGTTTCTGGCCAAGCTGATGGGCTGGGAGGTCGAGGATCGGCCGCCGGCGATCGAGGCGTGGAAGACGTTCATCGCGTTCGCGGACGAGACCGAGGGCGTGTCGCTCGAGGACTGGGCACCCGACGCGATCGAGGGTCGCGGCGAGCGCCGTGATGCCGCCGAGACGGGTCGTCACGAGGTGCCCGAGCCCGAGGAGGATCTCTCCGGTCCCACCAAGATGAAGGGTCCGCTCGCGCGCGGCGCGATCGACTTCTCCGGAGGCGGCGCGAAGGGCGCCTCTGCGACCGCGTTCTGGTCCAAGGACGCGCTGAAGGGCGCGCTCGCCGACGCCGAGGACGCACCGGGCGGCGGCAGCGGCGGCGGCGGCGGCGGCGGCGGGTTCAAGCCCCAGGCGGCGTCCTCCACCTCGTTCTGGTCCAAGGATCAGATGGAGGCGATGCGCTCGGGCGAGTCCGAGGCGCCGAAGCCGAAGCGCGGCGGCGGCTCGGGTCGTCCGCCGCGGGCCGAGCCCCCGGCGGGTCCCGGCGGCGCGCCGTTCGGCGGACCGCCAGTGGGTGGCCCGCCACCCGGTCCCAGCGGGTTCGGTGCGCCAAGTCAGCCCGACTACGGTGGCGGCGCGCCCGCGCAGCCGGCTGGCGGGTTCGCTTCGGGTCCGGCGATCGGTGGGCCCGTTGCCCAGGGTGGCGCGGCACCAGGGTACGTCCCGCCACCGCCGACGCCGATCCCCGCCGCGCCGCCCGCCGAGGAAGGTGGTGGCAAGAACATGATCCTGATCGGCGTGGTCGGCGTCGTGTTTCTGTTGCTCTGCCTCGGGATCGGCGGCGGCGGCGCCGCGTTCTTCCTCCTGTCGGGCGATGGGGACTCGTCTTCGTCGTCCTCCTCGTCGAGCGCCGAGAAGGACGACGAGCCGATCAAGCCGGCGAAGGGCGGGCGCGACACCGCGGCGCCGACGCCCGAGCCGGAGCCCGCCCCGGCCCCGGCGCCTGCC
>CAYQSE010000218.1:2650-10148 GCA_964419905.1 uncultured Enterobacteriaceae bacterium | reverse complement strand
CCGAGGCTGTTCTGCAGCAGCCAGTCCACCATGTAGCGCTCGGTGAACATCTGCGTCTTGCTGGCGATCTCGTGCGGGGCCACCTTGCCGCCGCTGTTCAGCTTCGCGTCGAGCGCCTCGCGCGCCGGGTCGTTCCAGTATTGGTAGACCCAGCCCAGCGTCATCTCGTCGGCCCAGCACGACGCCAGCGCCGGGTCGTCGAGCGCGTCCACGACGTGCCGCAGCGTGGCCGGCGGCACGGGCACCAGGTCGGCCATGCCCGCCGGCCCGAACAGCCCCGGCAGGTCGTGCGCGAGGTCGTCGAACACCAGGCCCAGCAGGAACGCGTAGCCCTCGGACGCATCACCGTGCACCAGCGCAGGCGCCAGCGCCCGCAGGTCGCGGTAGCCGGGGCTCCCCCACCCGCCCGTCAGCACCGCCGGCGCGCGCTGCCCGGTGGCCTCGAGCAGCCGCAGCACCACCAGCCGGTTCAGCAGCGTATACGCCGCCTGTAGCTCGATCGCGCGCCGGTGCGCGTCGGCCGGCCGCGCCTTGCCCCCCTTCGGCCCCGCCTCGGCCCGCTGCTGCTCGGCGATCCATGCGTCCAGCCGCTCCCGGCGACGCCGCGCGGACTCGGCCAGCCCCGCGTCCTGCGCCCGCACCGAGAGCCGATACACCGCCTCGGTCGCTGCGTGCAGATCGTCGAGCAGTCGCGCCCGCAGCCCACGAATCGTGGACGCGAGCGCCTTCTTCGCGTCGGGCGTCATGGTCATCGGCAGGATCTCACCGGAACAAGGGGACGAGCTTCGCGTTCAGATCATCGAGGCAGTCCGTGAGCCCGCACGCGCGACCCGCCTCGCGGAGTCGGTCGTCGAGCGGTGCCACGCGCCAGCGGGTGTCTGGATCGCGGCCCTGCGCGCAGAGCGCGTCGAGCATGTACTTGGCGTCGCGCTCGCTGTTTCGCGCGGTAGATGTGAGTCGCTGCGGCGCCTGGGTGGGGTCGAAGCCGATAAGCGCTCGCCACATGGCCAGCAACGCTTCCTCTGACTCGTCGTCGGGCGTCCATGCGGCGAGCAGCCACGCCTCGATCTCGGGTTGTGCCAGCGCGCCGACGATCGCGAACGGCCAGTCGCGCTCGGCGACGGCTTGGCGGAATCCTTCCCTCCGGCGCTCGTCGCCGTCGACGTCGCGGGCGACGACAACGAGCGCGGGGCGGAGGGGCTGTGGCTCGAGGGCGAACAGGGAGAGCAGTTTGCGGTGCATCTGCGCGTCCGGCGCGCCCGGCTTCCCGTCGAAGTGACCGTACAGCTTCAGCCCGGCGTCATGGGCCAGGCGGCTGACGTGGTGGACGTCGACCCATTCGGCGTCACCGAGTCCGCGCCACGTTCGGTAGTCGTGAAGGACGTCCTCGGTGATCCAGTCCACGTCCCTGACGATCACCCGATCCGCGAGGGTCGTGACCGTGTCTGCGTCTCCTCGGCTCTCCGCCGCCACACCGAGGCGCATCAGGTCGCCGTCTCGGCCACCCAGCCCTCGCCGACCGCGCTCCAGAACTCTCCCGCCCCGAGGAACTGCGCGTGGCCCGGCCAGGACGGATGCTGGTCGAGGCGTCGGATGTGGGAGTGGAGAGGCCGATGGGGATCGACGGGGCCGGCGACGAAGCACTCGGTGGGGTCGAGCGCGTCGAGCACGAAGGGCGAGTGGCTGGTCGCGACGATCTGCAGCTCCGGGCGGGCGGCGAGGACCGAGCGCAGGACCTCGACCACCTCGCGCTGGGCCATCGGGTGCAGACCCGCGTCGAGATCGTCGAGGAGGATGAGTTGTGGTGGTCGGTGTTGCAGCAGCGTGACCAGGCCAAGCGTGAGCAGCGTGCCGTCGGAGAGCTGGTCGGCGGGGACCCAGCCGAGATCGGCGAACTCGACCTCGAACTTCGCGCCGGTGAGGGTTCGCCGCTGTTCGTGCCACGAGGTCTGACCGTCGATCGTCACCGGCACGCGCTCCTCACGTACGATCTTCGCGGGCTTGGTGCGGATGCCGCGCACGTCGGGCACGACGCGGCGCAGCGCCTCCTCGATCTGTTCGAGTGTTCCGTCGCGCACCCCCGACAGGTACTGCAGCACCGACGGGAGCCCCTCCCCGGTGTGCTCTATGCGTGGCTCCTCGCGATCGGAGTAGTGCGGTGCGGCGAGGTCGGCGGCGCGGAGCTTCAGAACGACAACTGCGCCGAGCTTCGCGGCGTGGGGCTTGCTGAAGAAGAGGCGCGGGTTGTCGGACGCGCCGCAGGGGAGCTGCAGCGTCTCTGGCGCTGCTTCGGGGCCGTAGTGCAGGTCGAAGCGATAAGGCGGTGCTACGTCCTCAGGCGCCAGCGTGGCGCGGAGGCCGAATCCCATCCCGTCGGTCGTCGTGACGCTAATCGCGAAGCCGGTGGGGTCGGGCAGCGACGCCAGGCGCTCGGGGGCGCGCGGCCCTCGGAACAGCACGCCGGGACGCCCGAGCACCGCCTGGTCCTCGCCAGACTTCTCCGTCGCGAGCTGCAACAACAGATGCAGCCCCTCCAGCGCGGAAGACTTGCCCACGCCGTTGCGGCCGACGATCACGTTCAGGCGCCCGAGCTCGAGCGTGACGTCGCGCAGGCGCTTGAAGTGCTCGAAGTGTGCGGTGGCGATCATGGCGTGCTCGGGGTGGCGGACACGACCCACGTGGGTCGGACAGTGGGAGTAGCGTCGCGCTGCCAGAGACGGCGCGCGGCACGATGGACAGGGTATCTCAGGCGTGCGACGGCAACGAACGCCCGCCTCGTGTCGAGGGGCAGGGGCATGGCTCAGGCTCCCAGGGCGGTGCGGAGGCGGTCTTCGAGGCGCCCGACGTCATCCGGGCAGAGCTTGCGCACGCGCGCGTAGTTCGACGCGGCCTCGCGCGACAGCACGTCCCGGCCCTCGTAGGGGGCCTGCGCGAGCCCGCGTGACGCGGCATAGGGGGTGAAGTAGCGCTCCTTCGGGTCGAGGTCGGCGCGGATCGCTGCCCACGACCACCCCTTCGGCAGATCCTTCATGCCCGCGAGCACCCACACCTCGATCTCCTGCCACGCGTTCTCGGCGAGGAATACGACGGGCTGCTGCCCGAGGAAGTCGGCGGCCAGGCCCTCGATCCGTTGGAGCTGATCGGCGCGCCCCACGCGCCCGTCGCGGTCGACGATCAGCAGGAAGAGCTGGGTCATGCCGCGGTAGCGGTCGACGATCGCCTCCAGGCGCTCCCACTTCAGCGCCTCATCGACCCCGCCAAGCAGCGGATCGCGACAGACCTGCACGCGCGCCCGACGCCCGAGCGCGGCGATCATCTTCTCGATCATCGGCTTGAGCACGTACTGGTCCTTGCGGAAGTCCTCGGGGATGACGAGGACGTTGAGGCTCACGCATCCTCCGCGACGAAGAGCGGGGCCTCGGGCTCGGAGAACACGGCGGCGTCCTCGAGCCAGCCGGTGGCGTGCAGGCGCCCGAGGTCGTGCCCCGCGAGCACACGCGCGGCGTCGGGCAGGTCCATGATGCGGCGCAGTCGGGAGTCGGGCGCGTGCTCGTTGCGGTAGACCAGCACCGCGTGCTCGCGGGCCTCGGGCGTGAGGCTGCCTAGCAGCGCCGGGTTGTGCGTGGTGCCCACCACCTGCACGCGATCGTGCGCGCAGGCCTGCTGCACGAGGTCGAGGAGCAGGTGCAGGCGGGTGGGGTGGATGCCGTTGTCGAGCTCTTCGAAGAAGTACAGCCGCCCGCTGTCCGGGCTGAGCAGGGCCGCGACGAGCGCCAGGAAGCGCAGCGTGCCGTCGCTGGCGCTGACCGCGCTGGTGAGCTGCCCGTTGCTCTCCTTCAGGTAGGCGAGCACGCGCCCGTGGAGGTCGAACTTGAAGTCGAAGTCCACCGCGTCCATCGGGGTGAGGCCGCGCAGCCAGCCGAGGAGCTGCGCCTTGCGCGCGGGCTCGTCGCAGATGGCCTGGAGCACCGACGACAGGTTCTCGCCGCGGTCGCCGAGGATGGTCTGGCCGGGCGGCGAGGCCTCGCGCATCGCGTCAGGCGCGAGGTCGAGGAAGCGCATCGCGCGGAGGTGGTCGAGGATCTGCGTGCACGCGGCGGGCACCGGCGCGAACGTGGGATCGCTGACGACGCGAGACAGCACGGGCGCGTTGGGGTGCAGGAAGCCCTCGAAGTAGTTCGCCTGCGTGATCGCACCGTTCAGCTCACGCCCCACCGAGACTTCGAGGTCCAGCCCGTGCGGGACGCCACGACCTGCCTTCGGACCGTGGCGCTGGGTGTCCAGGAGCAGCTCGTCGCCGCGGTACAGCGACTCCCGCACGACGAACGGCCCGTACTTCTCGTTCGAGACGTCGACGGCGATCTCGTAGCGGAGGAGTCCACCCTCGGTCTCAAAGAAGGCGCAGAGCGCGAACGACTTCGTGTCGCCGAACGCCACCTCGCGCGGGCCGCCCCGGATGCCCCGCCACTGGAGCGCGCCGCCCGGCCCGTACTTGCCGCCGAGGATCTCCGCGCAGGTGTAGCCGAGGCCCACGCCGTGCAGGAAGCGGAGCGCGTCGCGCACGTTGCTCTTGCCCGCCGCGTTCGCACCGACGAGCACCGTGAGCGGCCCGACGTCGAACGCGCCGTGGGCGAAGCTCTTGAAGTTCGTCAGCTCGATGCGCTTGAGCATGTCCCCTTCATACCAGCCGGACGCGCACGCCGGCGCGGACCTGAGCGAGCAGGCGCTCGCGGATCTCCTCGACCAGCGCGTCGACGTCGGCCTCGGACTGAAGCTCGCGGTGGCGCAGGCCGAGGTCGACCTTGCGGATCAGCGGCTTGTCGCCCTCGCTGAGCAGCCCGTCGAGGCGTTCGTTCGCCTCTTCCTCGGCGCGGCGTAGCGCGAGCTGGAACGACTCCTTCAGCGCGACGAGGGCGGGCGCGAGCGCATCGGCGCTGGTGGCGGTGCCCGCCCCGTTGATCGGCGCCAACACCTTGTGGGACTGCTCGCCGGTGAGCGTGGCGAAGCCCTGGCGGGTCTTCACCCGCCCGCGCGCGGCCTCGCCCTGGGCCTCCTGCCACGCGAGCAGCCGCTGGCGCTCGGCGACATACGCGGCCTGGATCGCCTCGAAATCGGCCTCGAGCGCGCCGATCTCGCGCCACGGGCGCTCGCTGTCGAGCTGGGCGGCGACGCGCGCGGCGGCGTCGGCGACGTCGGCGGGCAGCGCGTCGACCGCGCGGAGCTGGGCTGTGTGGTGCGCGATCAGGTTGGACGCGCGCTTCACCTGCGTGATCGCGTCGTTCGTGAGCTCGGCGTCGTAGATCGCGAGCAGGCGCAGCCCGTCGCGGAGCGCGTCGAGGCGCTGCTTGACGAGCTGCACGGTGGGCTTGGTCTGCCGCGCCTTGGCGACGCACTGCTCGAGCACCTCGTGGAGCTTCTCGAGGGCCTCGGGCGCCTTGCGCGCGCCGGGCAGCGCGTCATGGCGGGCGAGCACGTCGCGCAGCCGGCGGGCCTGCTGCGGGAAGCGCTGGCTGACCGCATCCGCGATCAGGTGGTCCTCGCGGTCGAGCGGGGTGTCGAGGACCTCGGCGAAGAACTTGCAGATCTGGGCGCGGGCGGTGTAGCCGATGTCGTCTTCGCCCGCCGGGAAGTACGACGCGCGGCGGAAGTCGCGGTCCTTCTCGAAGAGATCGCGGACGCCCGCGTCGCGGATCGCGGTGATCTCGCCGCCGCCGTCGGGCTGCACGCGGATCTTGCTGGCGCGCAGCAGGCCCGCGACGCACGCCTTCACCACGTTGGGATGGTAGCCGTAGGGCGGGCCGCCGAACTGCGCGATCAGCGTGGTGCCGCCCACGCCGCCCTCGCGCTCGATCAGCTCGTGGACGCGGCGCGGCACGACGCCCGCGCACGACGGGACGTAGCGGCCCCCGTCGAGCTCGAGCAGCCCGAGGTCGCCGTCGAGGAACTTCGGCGACGGGCCGGAGAGCTCGGGGGCGAGGAGCTGCTTGAGCTCGCTGGGATCGACCGTGGTGCCGACGTAGTGCGGGAAGAGGTCGGGGAGCAGGCGGTTGCCGAGCGCGCCGAGCGCCGAGGCGAACGCGGCGCCGTGGTCGGCGGGCGTCCACGTGCCGCCACGGAAGTAGACGCGGCCCGCCAGCCACGCGGCGGCCACCGCGTCGCGCAGGCGGCGCTCGAGGTCCTCTTCGCGGTTGCGCTCCTGCTGCAGCAGCAGCTTGCGCGCGCCGCTGAGCGACTCCTGGCGCGGCTCGTACTTGCGGACCATCTGCTTGGAGCGCGCGTACTCGCGGGCGTCGTGCTCGACCGCGTCGGTCTCGCCGCACACCCACACCAGGCGGTCGTGCAGCGCGGCCTCGGCGCTGCGCTTGACCCAGGTGCTCTCGGTGCGCTCGTCCTTCGCGAGAAAGCGGAAGTCGACGCGCACCACCGCGTCGTCGCGGCGGTCGAGCACCGGCGCGTCGTCGAGGCGCCGCCCGTCCGAGAGCGTCGCCGCCCACGCGAAGCGCCGGCCCTTGAGCGTGGGCGTCTCGGGCAGCTCCATCAGCCACCGCAGCGTGTCGCGGACGTGCTCGACGATCGTCTCGCGCGTGACGCCGAGATCGCGGCGGTCGCGCTCCCACTCCTCGCCGGCCGTCGACTGGATCTTGTAGCCGGTCTTCTCGGAGTACCCGAGCAGGTTCTGGCGGCGCAGCGCCTCGAGCGCATCGGTGATCGCCTGCACCTGGTTGCCGCGATCGACGCGGTCGTAGAGGCACTGGGCGACGAGGCGGGCGTCGGTGGGGTCGGTCTCCTGGATCAGCTCGAGCAGCGCGACCGCCTTCGCGACGCGGACGCGCAGCCCGGTGGCGTCGTTCGCGCACTCGGCGAGGATGCGGCCCATGCTCGCCTGCACGTCGGAGTCGAGCGCTGTGTGCTGCACCTCGTAGATCTGGTCGAGGGTGATCAGCGCGCCGACGGGCTGCTCGGCGAGCTTCTGCTCTCGGAAGAGCTCGCCGAGGAGCTGGAGCAGCCCCCGGATGGCCTGGTCGTCGCCCTGGGCGCGGCTGGACCGGGTGCGGAGCGCGGTGGTGATGCGGAGCAGCAGATCGATGTGGCCCGGCAGCAGCGGGTAGGTCTCGACGAACTCGTCGGGCGTGAGCGCGTCGCAGCCGTACGCGTAGAGCTTGAGGTCGGCGCGGTGCGCGGTGAAGTGCTCGCGCAGCAGCGCCTCGGCGGCGGGCTGCTTGAGCAGCAGGCGCTTGTGCACCACGTCGCGGATGTTCGTCGTGGCGAGGTGCACGCGCAGCTTCTGGGGGAAGCGGTCCTTGGCCCACACGAGGAACGAGTCGTCGGCGCCCTCGTCGAGCTTCTGCTGGCCGAGCGCGAGCAGCCAGCAGCGCCCCTTGAGGCCAGCACCAAGCGCCGAGGTGAACGCGCGCAGGCGGTCCACGCGGTCCTTGTGGCCCAGCACGTACTGCGACACCTCGTCGACCACGAGGAAGAGCGTGGCGTTGGGCGCGCG
>CAYQSE010000218.1:0-2550 GCA_964419905.1 uncultured Enterobacteriaceae bacterium | reverse complement strand
CCGTCGCGCTCGAGCTTGAGCTCGAAGTCGGCCACCAGCGGCTCGGTGGCGCAGTAGCCCAGGCGCGCCTGCACCTGGCGCACGGCGGCGGCGTGGATCTGCTCGTTGTCGCGGGCGACGCCGCCGATGTCGAACACCACCGCGATCGGATCGACCTTGGCCCGCAGCGCCGCCCACGCGTCGCGGAGCGCGCGCGCGTTCGGCGAGGTGTCGCGGTCGAGCCACGCCTGCGCGAGGCTGCGGCCATCGGGCAGCGCCACGCCGTCGAGCGCCAGCCCGAGCAGCTTGGCGAAGCTCGACTTGCCCGAGCCGTAGAAGCCGGAGATCCACGCGGTGGGCAGCTCCGGGCCGCCCTTCTTGCCGAGCTCTTCGGTGATCGCGCGCAGCAGCCGGACGTATTGCTCGTGGATGCCCGACGGCACGCGCCGGTGGTTCGGGTGATCCTCGGGCCAGCCGCCGGTGATGATGTACTCGGCCACCTCGTCGGCGAGCTTCTGCGGGCTCTGCTCGTGGAAGTAGACCACCGGCGGGATGTCGCGGGTGACGTCGGAGACGAAGAGATCGGCGATGGCCTGGCTCACGGGTAGATCCGGGGTCGGTAGTCGTGGTCCGGGTCGTGGATGCCCATGAAGGACAGCCCGGTGGGGCCGCGCCGCTCTCCTGGGTAGAGCAGCACGACCGGCACGTTGCGGGTGCGCCCGTCGAGGTGGCGCAGCAGCGCGGATGAGCGAAAGAACGGGTAGATCGACCCGGCGCGGCCGATCAGCGCGAGCGTGCGATCGACCTTGTCGGGATGGGCGTCGGCGTGCGCGGCGATCAGCCGGCTGCAGTCCGCCGCGATGCCGTCGGGGCCCTCGACCAGCGGCGCCAGCTTCGACTTGAGGTAGTTCAGGCCGCGCTCTGACCCGATGGCGCTGGTGCGGCGCTCCATGTCGATCACGCGCTGCACCCACTCGTCGCCCTGGGCGCGCACGCGGTCGAGCAGCAGGCGCTGGAGCGAGATCGACAGCACCACCCAGCCGTGCGCGACGAGATCGTGCGACAGGCGCTGCACCTCGGCGCGCAGCGCGAACTCGTCGGTGGGGTCGTAGGGCACGATCGCGAAGCGGTAGTTGCGCATGGTGCTGATGCGCGGGCCGTCCTCGTGCACCAGATCCTCGCGCAGTGCGGCGATGGCGCGCTGCACCGCGGTGCGCTGGAAGAGCGGGCTGGTGCTCATGGCGCGGCCTCGGGCGTGGCCCACGCGGCGAGCGACGGGTAGCGCCAGCCGAAGTCGAGCAAGTCGCCCTGGCGGCGGAACGACAGCGCCGACAGGCCGCGCAGGCGGTCCTCGAGGTCGGCCCCGCGCAGACCCACCGAGCGGAAGTAGGGGTTGTCGAGCAGCGTGCCGTCAAACGTGACGCCGCGCAGCAGGTAGACGCCGTAGGTGAGCGTGGCGTCGCCCACGCGGGGCAGCGCGAGCGGGCGCGGGTCGCGCTTGCCGGCGACGAGCCCGGCCGACAGCGCGGCCGAGAGCAGCTTGCTCGCGGCCTGGATGCGCGTGCCTGCCGTCCAGCGGGTGGGGACGTGCCCGTCGAGCCAGCGCACGACGGCGTCTCGGGTGACGGTGGCGCTCGGCTGCGCGCGGCGCGCCACGAGGAAGTCGCCGGTGAACGCGCGGTAGAGCGGGTCGGTGAGCTGGACGTGCCAGTGGCAGATCACCCGGCGGGTGTCCGGGTCCATGTCGCGCCAGCCGTGGAGCACGCGGTGCGCGTCGGGGAACGCGTCGAAGCGCTCGCGGAAGTTGGTGAGCAGCACCTTCGCGCGCGCGAGGCTCTTCGCGCCGAACCAGTACTCGTCGAACGCCTGCTGCGCCTCGGCCGGCTGGCCGGGGACGGCGTGCCGCCAGTAGGCGCGGGACTCGTCGACCTCGAGCGCGCACTTGAGCAGGCGCGAGTGGACCTGCGTGGTCTCGGCGGTCACGCGGCGCTCCGGTAGTGCGGCATCGGGTAGGCATCAGCCAGCGGGGCCAGGGCTGCGACGAGGTGGTCGCACGCGACGGCCAGCGACGGCGGCTCGCCGCGCAGGCGGCGTCCCGCCGGGGCGGCCACGGTGTCGGCGGCGGGGTGGGCCATGACCCAGGCGGTGAACGCCTCGCGATCCCAATGCGCGTTCACCACCTCGGCGAGCCCGGGGAGTGCTGCGGTCGGTGGTCTGCCCTGCCGCTTCAGGTCGCGCAGCCGCTCGTCGAGGTGCTCGTCGACCGCCACGCCCAGGTGGAAGAGCGTGACGAGGCGATCGGGATCGGCGGCGGCGGAGCGGAGCGCGGCGTCGTGCCGGCGGGCCGCCTCGCGGGCGCCCTGGAGTACCGCCCACGGCGCGGTGTGCGGCAGCAGGCGGGCGAAGAGGTCCTCGCCGCCGAACTCGCTGACGAGATCGGTGCGCCACCACCCCAGGCGCGGGGTCTCGCCGCGCTCGCCGGCCCACGCGACCGCGATCTGCGCGGTGAGGACGGCATCGAGGGTCGCTGCGGGGATCGGGTTCGCGGTGGTCATCGCGTGCCTGCGGCGG
>CAYQSE010000217.1:2727-10301 GCA_964419905.1 uncultured Enterobacteriaceae bacterium | reverse complement strand
CAGGACGTTAGATGTGCTAAGTAGCAAAGTCTAACATCTAACGTCCTGACCCCTACTTTTCCTGACCCCTACTTTTCTACTTCTTGCTTCTCTGCTTCTTGACCCCTGCTTCTGCTGCTTCGCGACGCCTGCTTCGCTGCTCTTCCGACGGTCGCGTGTGGCTGGGGGGCGTCGTGACGCGGCACCGCGTACGCGGGCTGCCGGTGCCCCCCGCGCGTCTGGCGATCCCGGCCCGGAGGAGGTAGCCTCGCCCCTCCGAGGATCTCTGCCCCATGCGCCTGTTGTTCGTCTGTTCCGGGAACATCTGCCGCTCACCGATGGCCGAGGTGCTCGCGCAGGGGCGCACGCTCGGGGACGGCACGGTGATCGAGGCCCGGTCCGCCGGCACGCTCGGCATCACGGACCATCCAGCCGATCCGCTCGCAGTGCGCGTCTGTGCGGAGCTGGGGCTCGACCTGTCGCGGCACCGTTCCCAGGGCCTGAGCGCGCGCCTCGTCGACGAGGCCACCTGGATCCCGGTGATGACGCTCGATCATGCGGCGACCGTCCGCGAGCGCTTCCCCTCGGCCGGCGCGCGGATCGTGCTCCTCGGCCCGTTCGGAGGTCGCCACGAGATCGCCGACCCACTCGGCGGCGGCGTGGAGCGCTTCCGCGCGTCGCGGGACGAGCTCGCGGCGTGCGTCGACGGGATGATCGTCCGGCTCGGCGGCACGCGCCGATGAGCACCCCCTTCGATCCACCGGCACAGCCCATCGCCTCCGACGAGTCCCCCGCGCTCGACTCGCCGCTCCACGATCCGCACGTCGTGATCGTCGCGGCCCTCCTGCTCCTCTACGGGCTCCCCACCTGCGCCCTCGCGAGCCTGTTCCCGGTCGTGGGCTTCGTCGGTGGACTGTTCGACCCCGAGTTCCAGGACATCCCCGGCGGCTTCCTGATCACCGGCGCCATCGGCACGCTGGAGGGCGTGTGTATCGGAGCGCTCGGCCTGATCTACGTCGTGGGCGGCGCGGGCTTGCTCACCGGGAAGAAGTGGGGCTGGATCGCCGGCCTCGCCGCAGGCGGCATGCTGCTCGCGAACCTCTGCTGCATGCCCGTCGGTGCGTATGCCCTGTACGCGCTGCTCCGCACCCGCGTGCGCGAGGCGTACGGCTTCAACTGATCAGCCGCGCAGGACCTCCATGATGTTCGCGAGGAGCGTGTCCATCGGCGCGGGCTTCGGGATGCGGCGCGCGACCCGATCGCCGAACAGCTCCAGCAAGACGTGATCGGTGCACGCCGTGTGGCTGATCACGATCGGCGGATGCGCCAGACGCTCGATCTCCTCGAGCAGCACGAGCCCGCCGAGGTGGTCGACGTTGTCCTGGTAGCGCCGCGCGCGCGGCCCGAGGATCCGATGCGGGTGCGCGCCGAGCGGGATGAACAGGTCCATCACGACCGCGCGCCACGGGCTGCGGTGCAGCAGCTCGACCGCCTCCTCCACCGTGTCCACCACCGCGACGCGCATCTCGAGCGCCTCGCCGAGGATCTCGGCGGCGAGCGAGACGTTGTCGACCTCGTCGTCGACGAACAGCAGCCCGCTCAACGTCGCCACTCGCCGCTGTCGAAGTCCCACACGCGCCGAAGCTCGACGCCGGTCTCCAGGCTGACCTCGAACTGCTTGCGCCGCCCGTCGGACGCGACGATGAGCACCGTGTGGTCACCTGGCGGGAGCTCGTGCTTGAGCAGCGGCACCTTGCGCACGAAACGCCCGTTGACGTAGACCTCGCCATCCTGCCGCGCGCCGACCGTGAGCAGGCCGGGTGCCATCTCCTCGGCCGACCCGGTGGACGGCGGTGCGTCCTTCTTCAGCACCACCACGACCGGCGCGGGCGCGCTCGTGGGCTCGACCCGAGTGCGCATCACCGGAGGCCGCGTGGTCGTGGGCTCGGGCGCAGCGCGCTCCGGTGGCGGCCGCTCGTCGGGGATCGTGCGCGACGCGAGCGGGGGCGGACGCTCCTCGCCGGGCGCGCCTTCGCCGGCGGGACCCGCCGGCTCCTCGAACGCGACCCGCGGTACCAGCGGCACCGTCGCCGGGGGATCGGCGGGGAGCACCTCGGCCACCTGCGGCTTCTCGGCGGGATCCCGATCGACGCCGACCACGCCCTGCAGCACGAGGATGCTCGCGAACAGCAGGACGAGCGCGAGCGCGAACGCCGCGAGCCCGACCAGCAGCCACACGGGGCCCGATGACTCACCGCCGCCGGTGTGGGCGGACGCGACCATCGAGCCTTGGCTCGGCGAGACCTCGCTGCGCAGCTCGCGCGCCGCGCGCTCGAGCGGGATGCCGTCCTGAAGCGCCTGCACCATCCGGTAGAACGCGACGACCTCATCGCGCGCGGTGATCGGGTCCGGGAGCAGCGCCGAGAGGGCGCGCCCGAAGTCCGCCGCGTTCTCGTAGCGGCCCTGCGGATCGCGCTGCAGCGCGCGCACCAGCGTGGGCACGATCGGACCATACGCGATCGGATCGAGCATCGCAGCGAGCCTGGCTGCGTGGTCGTCCATCAGCAGGCGCTTGATCTGCGTCTTGTCCTGCCCCTCGAACAGTACGCGAAGCGCCGAGAGCTCGTAGAGCACGGTCGCCAGGCCGAACACGTCGGCCTGCGCGCCGACCTCCTTCCCGAACGCCTGCTCGGGCGCCATGTAGCCCCAGGTGCCCTTGACCGTCCCCGAGCGCTCGCGGATCAGCCGCCCCTTCGAGATGCCGAAGTCGAGCAGCTTCACCACGCCGTGCGGGTTCAGGATCAGGTTGCTCGGCTTGACGTCCCGGTGCACCAGGCGCAGGTGGTTGCCGTGCTCGTCGCTCGCCTGGTGCGCGTAGTGCAGGCCGTCACAGGCCTGACGACCGATCTCGGCGACGACGCCCATCGGGATGCGCACGCCGTGTCGTCGACACAGCGAGATCGCCCGCCGCAGCGTGACACCCTCGACGTACTCCATCACCAGGAAGAAGCGGTCGCCCTCCTTGTCGAACTCCTGGATCTGGACGAGGTTCTGGTGATGCAGCGAGGCGCCCAGTCGCGCCTCGTTGATGAACAGCTCCTGGAAGGTGTCCGACTCGCCGAACTCGGGGAGGATGACCTTGATCGCCACCCGCGGCGACACGCCCGCGAGGCTCTCGCGGCGCGCCTCGTACACCAGCGCCATGCCGCCCTTCGACAAGGGCCGCACGATACGGTATCGCCCGATACGCTCGAGCTTGGCAGGTGGGTGCGGTCCCGGCGAGGAAGACTCCATGCGGCTCCAGTGGAACCCTGACCGCTCAGGGGTCCACGCGGTTCTATCTCGGAGTCTACCCGGGGGCTCCCCGACGCTCGACGGAGGACGCCGGCTTTACATCCGATCGAGCGCGGACAGCCCCAGCAGATCGAGCCCCTGGGCGAGCGCCTGCGCAGTGGCGAAGCACAGCGACAGCCGCGAACGGCGGAGCGCCGCGTCGTCCTCGAGCACCCGGCAGTCGTGGTAGAAGCGCGCGAACGTGTTCGCGAGTCCGAACAGATGGTCGCACAGCAGGTTGGGCCGATAGCTCGCCGCCGCAGCCTGCACGATCTCGGGCGTGCGGACGATCGCCAGCGCAAGCTCGCGCTCGACGGGCTCACCGAGCACGACCCCGCCCGGCGTGAAGTCGTCGACGCCCGCCCGGCGGAAGATGCTCTGCACCCGCGCGTATGCGTACATCAGGTACGGCGCGGTGTTGCCCTCGAGCGACAGCATCTTGTCCCAGTCGAACACGATGTCGGTCTGCGGGTTCTGGCTGAGATCGGTGTACTTGATGGCGCCGACGCCCACCGCCTCGGCGATGCGCGCGCGCTCGTCGTCGGGTAGCCCCGCCGACTTCTCGTCGACCACCGAGCGCGCGTGCGCGACCGCGGTGTCGAGCACGTCGACGAGGTTGACCGAGCGGGCGCCGCCCGCGGCCTTGTCGAGCTTGCGCGTCGCGACGACGGTGCCGTCTCCGAAGCGCAGCATCCCGAACCACACGTGCTGAAGCTCCACGCGCAACCCGAGCTTGCGGCACGCCGCGAACAGCTGCCGGAAGTGGAGCTGCTGGCGCACGTCGGTGACGATCACGATCTTGTGCGGATCCCACGTCGCCACGCGGTGCAGCGCGGTCGCGATGTCGGTGGTGCCGTACAGCGCGGCGCCGTCCGACTTGCGGATCAGCATCGGCGTGCTCTCCAGCCCCTTGCCGTCCTCGGCGTCGAACGGGATGATCACGGCGCCGTCCGACTCGGAGGCCACCCCTTGCTCGACCAGGTCGTCGATCAGCGCCTGCAGCCGATCGCGGTAGAACGACTCGCCGAGGGTCACGTCGAAGTGGATGCCCATGCGCCGGTACACCGCGTCGAACTCGGCCATCGACACGTCGGTGAACTGCTGCCACAGCGCGACGTTCTCGGCGTCGCCGTCTTGCAGCTTCGCCGTCTGCGCGCGCGCCTGCTCCTCGAGCGACGGATCCTCGGCCGCGAGACGACCGAACTCGACGTAGATCCGCTGCAGCTCGCCGATCGGATCCTCCGCGTAGGCCGCGTCGTCGCGCCAGCCGTGCCAGCCGACGATCAGCTTGCCGAACTGCGTGCCCCAGTCGCCGAGGTGGTTGTCGGCCACCACCTCCCAGCCCAGCCAGCGATGCAACCGGTCGATCGCGTTGCCGATGATCGTCGAGCGCATGTGCCCGACGTGCATCCGCTTCGCGATGTTCGGCGAGGAGTAGTCGATGACCAGGCGCTTGCCCGCGCCCTCGGCGTCGGCGCCGAGCCGCGGCGCGAGCGCGCGCGCGACGACGTCCTCGGCGAGGGCCGAGTCAGCGAGGCGGAAGTTGACGAACCCGGGCCCCGCGACCTCGGCGGACGCGACGAGCGGATCGGCAGGCAGCGCGTCGATGATCGCCTGGGCCACCGCGCGCGGGTTCGCGCGGACCGCCTTGGCGAGCCGGAACGCGTGATTGGACTGGTAGTCCCCGTTGCGCGCGTCGTTGGTCGGCACGCACGGCTCGAGCGCGACGCCCGCGTCGCCGTGCCCGGCGGCTGCCGCCGCGCGCCCCACGAGCTCGGTCAGGTGCTGCGCGACCGTCGCCATCGTCCCCTCCTTTCAGCAGACCCCGGCAGGTATCCGGGCCCCGAGCCGCTCGCCATCGACTAGACTCCCGCCATGACCGCGTACGAGCTTCACACGGGGGCCACCTTCCGCCCCCCGGTGGTCGACAAGTGGCAGCCCCCTCCCGGCGAGGTCACCTGGATCGACGAGGACATCACCAGCGTGTCGACGGCGGGCCCGGCGCTCACCGTCTCGCTCGACTTCCGCCAGCCGCGCGCACGCGACCGCGAGCAGATCGTCGTCGTGCGCCTGCGCGACGTGCGCGGCTACTTCCCGACGACCTACCCCGAGTACACCGACCCCGACGAGAACCTCGCGGTCTCCGCCACGGTGCGGGTCGGCGCGAACGGTCTGGCCGAGAACGTCGTCGTGGTGATCCCGTACATCACGATGCCGCGCGACTCCGGCGGCATCACCGAGATCGAGATCGCGGTGCACGAGCCCGGCACGGGCGTGGTGACCGCGCTCGACTTCCACCAGATCGATCTGCCGGAGGACTTCGACCGCACGCCCGACCTGCTCACCGTGATCGTGCACACGCTGGTCGCCCTCGCGCAGGCGGATCGTCCGCTGGACCGCGACGCCGTGCGCGTGATCCGCACCCTGGTGAAGAGCAACTTCCGCCTCGACGAGCTCGGCGACGCCGCGCTCCGCCGGATCCTGAAGGTCGCCGCGGCTGCGCACCACTCACCGCAGACGCTCTCGGAGGTCGTGCTCTACGTCGTCCCGGTCGAAGGGAGGCCGCGCCTCGTCACGCTGATGTACGCCGCCGCCGAGGCCGAGGGCCGCACGATGACGCCCGCCCAGCAGCGCTTCGCCGAGGAGCTGCTGCGGCTGTGCGAGATCCACGATCACCGCAGGCACGGGCCGGCACACCTGATCGACGCCTACCGCGAGCTCGATCTCGAGCCCGGCGGCACGCTCGACGAGGTGCGCAAGGCGTGGCGTCAGCTCGTCCGCGACTACCACCCCGACCGCGTGCAGCACCTCGCGCAGGGCTTCCGCGACTTCGCGCATCAGAAGACCGCGAAGCTGAACGTGGCCTACAAGCGCTTGCGCGCCGTGCTCGACAAGGCGGACACCGCGGTCGACGTCGAGCTGGACGAGTGATCGCGCGGACGCCGCGATCGAACGGACGAACGCTGGCCGCGCTCAGGTAGACTGCTCGGGGCAGGCGGCGCGGCCGTCGCGGGGGGATGGTGGAGAGAGAACCCGGGATCCCGGCATTTGCCGGCAACGAGCGCTACACGATCCGCCGACCGATCGGCGGCGGCGGCATGGGCCTCGTCTACGAGGCGTGGGATCGACAGCGCAAGGCCCCGGTCGCGCTCAAGACGCTCAAGACCGGCTCGCCGGACGCCGTCTACCGGCTCAAGCAGGAGTTCCGCGCGCTGTCGGACCTCTCGCATCCGAACCTCGTTCGGCTCTACGAGCTGATCGGTGCGGACGACACCTGGTTCATCTCGATGGAGCTGATCAGCGGCCGACGCTTCCTCGACTGGGTGCGCGGCGACGACCCCGATCCGAGCTCGGTGGACCAGACGGGGTCGTGGAACCCCGGCACCGACGCGCTCCCCGATGGTCACGCCGCGCCGAGCGGGGACCCCTCTCCCCCGCCCGACCCCGAGCGCCTGCGCGCCGCGCTGGTGCAGCTGCTGCGCGGGCTGTCCGCGCTGCACGCCGGAGGCAAGCTGCACCGCGACCTCAAGCCGTCCAACGTGCTGGTCACGCCAGAGGGGCGCGTCGTGCTCGTCGACTTCGGGCTCGTCTACGACATCGATCGCGCCGCGTCCGAGATGTCCCGCGTCGACCGCGTGGTCGGCACCGCGGCGTACATGGCGCCCGAGCAAGTGCGCGGTGAGCCGCCGAGCGAGGCGTCCGACCTGTACTCGGTGGGCGTGATGCTGTTCCAGGCGCTCACCGGGCGCCTCCCGTTCGAAGGCTCGCTGCTGCGGCTGTTGATGCAGAAGCAGCAGGAGGATCCGAAGCCGCCGAGCGCGCTCGTTCCCGGGCTGCCCGAAGATCTCGATCGCCTGTGCGTGGCGCTGCTCGCGCGCGATCCCGACGACCGCCCCACCGCAGCCGATGTGCTCACCGCGCTCGGCGACGCGGTCGACCCCGCCGACGAGGGGTTCGCGCGGCTCGATCCGCGACGCCTGGAGGGGCGAGAGGTGCAGCGGCAGGCGCTCGAGGAGGCGTGGGCGCAGGCGCGGGCCGGCCACGCCACCCTGCTGCTCGTGCGCGGCCGCTCCGGCATGGGCAAGACCGGCCTCGTCCGCCACTTCCTGTCGGAGATCCGCCGCCACGAGGACGCGACCGTGCTGCGCGGGCGGTGCGGCGAGCGCGAGGAGGTGCCGTTCAAGGCGTTCGACCACCTCGTCGACGGCCTGAAGCGGCGGCTGGACCGGCTGCCCGACGCCGAGCGCGCGGCCCTGCTTCCC
>CAYQSE010000217.1:0-2717 GCA_964419905.1 uncultured Enterobacteriaceae bacterium | reverse complement strand
TCAAGGCGCTCGCCCGGGTGTTTCCGGTGCTGCGCCCCCTGATCGCGGACGAAGCACCCGATCTTCACTCGGGCGATCCGAGCGACGTGCGGCAGCGCGCGTTCGCAGCGCTCGCCGACCTGCTGCGCCGCCTCGCCGCGGCGCGGCCGCTCCTGGTGTTCCTCGACGACGCGCAGTGGGGAGACCACGACAGCGCGCGTCTGCTGTCGGGCCTGATGCGCGACCTGCGCGACGCACGCGTGCTCGTGCTGCTCGCCTACCGCACCGAGGACGAGGACACGAGCCCGTTCCTCGTCGCCGTGCGGGGCGACCGACGCCTCGCAGCCCTCGCCCCACGCACCCTGGACCTCGAGGAGCTGCCCGACGACACCGCCGCTGCGGTCGCGCGCTCGCTGCTCGGCGACGCGCTCGACGATCCGAGCGGCGCTGCGGTGTGGCTGGCGCGCGAGTCCGGCGGCAGCCCGTTCCTGATGGCGGAGCTGGCACGCGCGCTGCGCGCGGCCGCCGAGCAGGGGCTGCAGCCGCAGCTCGCGCGGTTCACGGTCGACGACCTGTTCCGAAGCCGCGTCGAGGGGCTCGACGAGCGCAGCCGCCTGCTGATGGAGGCCGTCGCCGTGGCCGCGCGCCCGCTCCCGCTCCGCCTGCTCGCGCGCGCAGCCGGCATCGAGGGCGATGGCATGGACGCCCTCGACCCGCTGCGCGCCCAGCACCTCGTCCGCTCCACCCGCGGTCCCCTCGGCGACCTCGTCGAGCCCTACCACGCCCGGATCGCGGACGCGGTGCGCGCCGCGATGGACCCAGCGCAGCGCAGCGCGCTGCACCTCCGGATCGCGCACGCGATGGAGTCGCAGGGCTGGCTCGATCCCGAGGTCCTGATGGACCACTTCCACGCAGGCGGCGAGGACGAGCGCGCTGGCCTGCTCGCGCTCTCGGCCGCGCGCGCCGCCGTCGACACGCTCGCGTTCGGACGCGCCGCCGACCTGTTCGCCGAGTCGCTCGCGCTGCGGACTTGGACCTCCGACGAGCGCGATCTGATCGAGGTGGAGCTGGCAGACGCGCTGGTCTACGCCGGTCGCGGCGAGGACGCCGCGCACGTCTACCTCGCGGTCGCCGGGCGCAAGTCGCCCGACGACGCGCTGCCGCTGCGCCGCAAGGCCGCGGGCCAGCTGATCTTCGCGGGCCACGTCGGGGAGGGCGTGAGACACCTCGACGGCGTGGTCGAGCGCGTCGGGCTGCGCCGCGCGCCGACCTCGCCGCTGTGGTCCCTCGCGTGGACGTTCTGGCGCCGCTGGTGGGTGCGCCGACGCAGCATCGACTTCGATCCGATTCCCGAGCACCAGGTCGCGCCCGAGCTGCTGCGGCGGATCGACACCGCATGGCACCTGTCGCTGGGGCTCGGGCTCGTAGATCCTGTGCAGTGTGGCTGGTACCACGCGGTCGCGCTGCGCCTCGCGCTCGACGCGCGCGAGCCCTATCGGATGGCGCGCTGCCTCGCGATGGAGATGCCGCAGGCCGTGGCGTGGGGGCAGTCCTCGCCCGAGCTCCAGGCGCACCAGATGCGGCGCGCGCGTCAGCTCGCGGTGCTGTCGGGCAAGCCGCACGCCACCGGCCTCATCGACTTCGGCGAGGGGGTCGTGGCGTTCCAGGAGGGGCGCTGGGAGGCCGCGCGCCGCGCCCTGAACCGCGCACATCGCGTGTTCGTCGAGCAGTGTGCCGGCGTCGCGTTCGAGCTCGCCGCGACGCGGCTGTATGCCGTGAAGTCGCTGATCTGGGCCGGGCGACTCGCCGAGGCCACCGAGCGCCGCGAGCGCCTGCTCGTGGAGGCGGCCGAGGTCGGCGACCACTTCCTCGCCGACGGGCTCGGCAGCGACGTCTGCGTGTGGCTGCCGCTCGCGCAGGGCAACGGCGACGCGGCCCGCGCGATGCTCGACGCGGTGCTCGCGCGCTGGGACCGCCCTGCGTGGGATCAGCAGCGCTTCCTCGTGTGGTCCGGCGAGCTCGAGCGGCTGCTGTGGGAGCGCCGCGCGCGCGACGCAGCGGCGCTGCTCGCCGCGCACGAGCCCGACGCGCGCCGCGCCCAGCTCCACCGGCTCGGGACCAACCGGCGGCGACTCGCCGACCTGCGCGGCCGCACCGCGGTGGCCCTCGCGCACGCGAACGGCGACCACCGACCCCTGAAGGACGCGCACCGCGCCGCGCGGAGCCTGCGCGCGGGCAGCCACGCCGCACCGCCGCTCGGCGATCTGATCACCGCCGGCGCCCGCGCGGTCACGGGCGACCTCGCTGGGGCGTCCGACGCGCTGCGGCAGGCGCTCCAGGGCTTCGAGTCCGCCGGCATGGGGCTGCACGTCGCGGTCTGCCAGGTGCGCCTCGGTCGAATGCTGCCTGGCGAGGAGGCCGAGCGGCTCGCACGCGCGGCAGCGCAGACCTTCCAGGCCGAGCGGGTCACGGCGCCGTACGCGCTCGTCCGCCTGCTCGCGCCCGGCTTCGAGGACCCGGACGTCGACGCGACCACCGCGAGTCACCGCGTGCTCCGCGCGCTGGGCGCCCGCACCACCTGACCGGGTCGGCCGACCCACCTCCAGAGCCAAACCGTGGGCCGGCCGTCCCGGCTGTCGATTGATCACTTCTCCAAGAAGTCCGGATGAAGGCGGGTTCGCGAGGATCTGGGAACGTGGGGCGGGCGTCCCGCCCGTCGATTGATCACTTCTCCAAGA
>CAYQSE010000216.1:0-10342 GCA_964419905.1 uncultured Enterobacteriaceae bacterium | reverse complement strand
GGCCCACGTTCATGGAGCCTCGTGAACCCGCCTTCAGCGGGTCTTCCTGGAGAAGCGATCAATCGACAACCGGGACGGCCGGCCTACGTCCAGCCAGGACGACGGGCAGCTCAGTCGAGCCACTCGGCGGCGTCGGCGATCGCGAGCCAGTAGTCGTACAGGCTCGGATCCTCGGCGACGGTGCGCGTGCGCGCCATCGTCTTGCCGTCGAACGACAGGAACGCGAACGCGTCGGGGAGCTCGCGGATGATCGCGGCGACGAGCTTCGCGGCGTCGCGGACCACCGCGGGCTTGCGCGCCCACACCGCCGCGGCCACGAGGTCGTCGAAGTCGCTGATCGCGTCGTCGACCTCCTCTTCCTCGGCGCCGGTGCTCACCTCGTCGATCGTGGCGACCATCTCGCCGAGATCGACCTCGGCGAGCGCCTCGTCGAGCAGCGGACCGCCCGGGCCGTCGCGCCAGGCTTCCGCCGGCGCGAGCACCTCGGGGGGCGCGCCGAGGCGCTCCGCCAGGCCCGCGACGGTGGCGATCTCGAGGGCGGCGTCCGCGTCGGACGCGCCCTCCGCGAGCAGCTCGTCGAGCTGCTCGATCAGGACGTCGAGTTCATCGGTGTGGTGCGTCATCGGGGCAGATTACTCCCGCGGCGCGCCGCGGGCGAGCCCGCGGCGCGTACACAACCGGTATGCTCGGCGCCGACTTCGGCAGGAGCGCGGCGTGGCGGGGCAATCGGAGAACCAGGCGGGGCGTGATCCCGCACGGCCCGCCGGGCCACGCGGGATCCTCGTGGTCGCCGGGGTGGTCGCTGCGTTCACCGCGCTCTCCGCGCTGAACCAGACGGTGGCCTGGTTCGACGATCCCTATTTCTACCTGCAGATCGCCCGGAACATGCTCGCCGGGGAGGGGGCCACGTTCCACGGCCTCGGGTGGACGAACGGCTACCACCCGCTGTGGTTGCTGGTCGTGACGCCGATGGTGGCGCTCGCCGAGGGGACCGGTCTGTCCGCGCCGAGCGTCGTGATGGTCGGGCAGGCGGTGCTCGCGCTGGCGAGCGGGATCGGGCTGCTGGCGTTGATGCGGCGCGCCGAGCTTCCGTACCCGGCGCTCGCGCTGTCGCTCGCGGCGGTCGTTCTGCTCGGCGGCGGGCTGTGGGGGTCCGAGGGTTGGCTCGCTGTCGCGCTGCAGGTCGCGGGTCTCGCGCTGTGGCTCGACGCCCTCGGTGACCGTGAATCGCCCGCGCGGTGGGCGGCGGCAGGCGCGGTGCTGGGGCTCGCGGTGTTGGCGCGGCTCGATCTGGTGCTGCTCGCGGCGGCGGTGTGTTTCGTGACGGCGCTGCGTCGCGAGGGCACCGTGTCGGAGCGGCTGCGGGAGGCGCTGTGGCTCGGCGGCGCGCTCACCGCGGTGCTCTTGCCGTACCTGGCGGTGAACCTGATCGCGACAGGTCACCTGATGCCGGTCAGCGGCGCTGTGAAGAGCACCTTCCCGCTTCCGGACCTCGACGGCGTGGTAGCGAAGCTGGGTGTGACGGGTCGCAACGCGGTCTTGGGCGGGCTGCTCGCGCTGGGGGTCGGCGCGTCGCGCAGCGGTCGAGCGCGGGCCTTGTTCGTGGCGCTCGGCTTCGGCGCGCTGGCGCACGCCGCCTATGTGGGGCTGTTCACCGGGTCGCGGTGGTCCACCGACTACGACTACTACTGGACCACCGGGGCGCTCGCGCTGTCGCTGTCCGCCGCGGCGCTCTACGCGGGTCTGACCCGCTTCCTGCCGTCCCTGGATGCCGCGGCGCGCGGGCGCCTGGCGGCCGTGCTGGGGATGCTGCTGATCGGCCTCGGTCTGGCGCGCGTGGGTGCCCGCGCGCTCGAGCCGGTCCCTTCGACGGTGCGGCTCGCGGGGTGGATGGGCGCGCACCTCCCTGAGGACGCGATCGTGTTCACCGCGGACGCGCCGGGGCGGCTGGCTTGGTTCTCGGGGCGTCGGGTGTTCGCGGTCGACGGCCTGACCTGGGACTTCGCGCTCTCCGAGACGCTGCGCGCGCGTGGCGGCGACCGCTGGCTCGACGAGCGTGGCGCCACGCACGTCGTCGCCCCGCTGTTCGACTACGACGTCCCGTGGCTGCGCGCAGCGACCGCGCCGGGCGGCGTCGTCGTCACCCTCCGCGACCCGTGGACGAGAGAGGATGTCGGCGTGTTGTCGCTTCGCACCGACGATGCGCTGGTGGTCACCACGACGCTCGGCGCCGCGCCCGACGAGGTGGTGGGGGTGTGGCGCCGCTGAGGCGCGTCCGGATCGGGCTCGACGGACGGTGCGTCGCGGCCCGGGCGCCGCGGTGGCGACCCTTCTGTCCGCGTCCGCTTCGCCACCGGCGATAATGGGGTGTGGGCAACGATTCCAACCATTCCCAGCTGCTCGAGGAGCGCCTGGCGCAGCTCGACCGTGCTCGTGAGGCGCTGGAGGAGCGCGAGTCCTTCATCGCCCGGATCCTCGAGGCGGTGCCGGGCGGCGTGCTCCACATCGGTCCCGAGGGGTCGGTGCGCCGCGCCAACGGCCCAGCGCAGCGCTTCCTCGGGCTCACGTGGAGCGAGCTGTCCGGGCGCTTCGTCGTGGACTTCGCGGGGCGTACGTGGTGGGAGGACGGCAGCGACTGCCCGCCGGAGGCCTACCCGGTGTCGCGCTGCCTGCGCACCGGGCTGCCGCAGGGGCCGGACACCCTGGGCGTCGAACAGCCCGGCGGCGAGATCCGATGGGGGGTCTTCACTGCGATCCCCCTGCCCGAGGGGGAGCGGAACGGCGCGGTCGTCACCTTCCTCGACATCACCGAGCGCAAGCAGACCGAGGAGGAGCGCGAGCGCATCCAGGCGCAGCTGCAGCTCGCCGATCGTCTGGCCTCGCTGGGTACGCTCGCCGCGGGCGTCGCGCACGAGATCAACAACCCGCTCACGTACGTGATCGGGAACCTCGAGCGGCTCGCGCTGACGGCAGACCCGCATGCCGGGCGACTGGTCGCGCAGGCGCTCGAGGGCGCGGGGCGGGTGCGCGAGATCGTCACCAACCTCAACGGCTTCTCGCGGGCCCGATCGGATGATCCGTCGACGTTCGACGTCCGACGTGCGCTCGACGCGGCGATCGCGATGGCACAGGTGGAGTGGCGGCATCGGGCCCGCCTGGCGCGTGGCTATGACACCAGCGTGATCGCCCAGGGCAGTGAGGGAGCCGCGGTGCAGGTGTTCCTGAACGTGATCCTGAACGCGGCGCAGGCGATCCCGCCGGGGCAGGTCGATCAGCACACGATCTGTGTCGGCTGCTCGCGTGCCGATCCCTGGGTGGTGGTGGAGGTCGCCGACACCGGCGTGGGTATGGACGCAGAGACGATCCAGCGCGCGTTCGATCCGTTCTTCACCACCAAGCCGGTCGGTGAGGGGACCGGACTCGGGCTGTCGATCTCGAACGGGCTGGTGAACGCGATGGGAGGCCGGCTCGAGATCGAGAGCCCGGCGTCCGGCGGCACGACCGTGCGGGTGTGGCTGTGCGCGGAGACGTCCGCGTCCCGGCCGGTGCCGTCTGTTCGCGTCGAGCCCACGTCGGGTGGGGGGCGGATCCTGATCGTGGACGACGAGCCCGAGATCCGAGAGGTCCTCGACTGGTTCCTCGTCGGCTACGAGGTGAGCCACGCGTCCAACGGACGGGAGGCGCTCGAGCAGTGTGCGTCGGCGTGGTTCGACGTGGTGCTGTGCGATCTGATGATGCCCGAGATCACCGGGATGGAGCTCTACCAGCGCGTGGCGGAGCGTGCGCCCGACCTCGCGGCGCGGTTCGTGTTCATGACCGGCGGCGCGTTCACCGAGGCGGGGCGAACCTTCCTCGAGAACGTCCCCAACCCGGTGATCACGAAGCCCTTCGACCGGGTGCGGGTGCTCGGCGTGGTCGAGGCGGTGCGCGAGGGGCGTGCGGCGGAGTGAGGATGTGCGCGCACGTGCGGGCACGCACGGCGCACACCAGATCTGCGTCGATCCGCACCAGGTGGCTGCTCACCGGTGGTTGGATTTTTTGAACCTTTGCCCTTTCACTTGGACTGAAAGCGGCACGCGTGGGAGGCGCGCTCGGATCCTGGCACGCTGCGTGCACTTGTGGAGGGCGCAACCATCCGGGGGGATGACATGACACACCAAGGCACCACCGCCACGCCGCTCGACTTCATCGAATAGCGCCCCTCGGCGGGGGCGCGTCCGGGCCGGAACCACGATAGATTCCGGCCGGAGACGCGCACATGACCGACGAGCATCGGATTGGAAGCGGCGATCGGCCCTTGCGGGTCGCCGTCGTGGGCTCGGGCCCTGCAGGCTTCTACGCGGCCAGCGCGCTGCTCGGCGCGGCGGACCTGGCCGTCGAGGTCGACGTCTACGATCGCCTGCCCACGCCGTACGGCTTGGTCCGCGGCGGCGTCGCGCCGGATCACCAGAAGATCAAGTCCGTCGTGCGCGCCTATGAGCGCACCGCGGCGATGCCCGGCTTCCGCTTCTTCGGGAACGTGGCGATCGGGCGCGACATCGCCGTGGACGCGCTGCGCGAACGGTACGACGCCGTGCTCTACGCCGTGGGCGCCGAGCAGGATCGGCGGCTCGGCGTGCCGGGCGAGGATCTGCGCCGGAGCTGGTCGGCCACCGAGCTGGTGGGCTGGTACAACGGTCACCCCGACTACCAGCACCACGCGTTCGACCTCCGCGACGTGCGCGGCGTGGTGGTCGTCGGCGTCGGCAACGTCGCGGTCGACGTGGCGCGCCTGCTCGCGTCCACGCCCGAGCGGCTCGCGCCGACCGACATCACCGACGCGGCCCTCGTCGCGGTGCGCGACAGCGGCATCACCGACCTGTGGATGCTCGGTCGTCGCGGCGCCGCACAGGCGAAGTTCAGCCACGCCGAGCTGGTCGAGCTGACCTCGCTCGATGGGGTCGACGTCGTGGTGCGGCCCGAGGACGCGGCGCTCGATGCGCTGAGCGCGGATTGGCTGGCGACCCTCGACGCGAAGGAGCAGCGGCCCATCCGGCGCAACCTCGACCTGCTCGCCGAGCTCGCCGCGCGCGGCCCCTCGGGGGCGCCGCGCCGGATCCACCTGCGGATGCTGGCCTCGCCGGTCGAGATCGTCGGTGAGGACGGTCGCGTCATCGGCGTGCGGATCGAGGACAACCGGCTGGTCGCGCACGCGCACGGGCAAGAGCCCTGGGCGGAGGGAACGGGTCGGTTCGAGACGCTGCCAGCGGGCGCGGTGTTTCGCGCGGTCGGCTACCGCGGCGTACCGCTGGCCGGGGTCCCGTTCGACGCGCGGCGCGGGGTGATCCCGAACCAGGACGGTCGGGTGGTCGACCCGGAGACCGGGGCGGTGGTTCCCGACAGCTATGTCGCCGGATGGGCCAAGCGGGGCCCGAGCGGACTCATCGGCACCAACCGGGCAGACGCGGTGGCGACCGTCGCGTCGCTGCTCGCGGACCAGCGCGGGCGGACGGCGCCCGCGGTGCCCGGCGCCGCCGAGGCGACCCTGGCTTGGGTGCGTGCGTGCTGCCCCGAGGTGGTCACGTTCGCGGACTGGCAGCGCCTGGACGCCCTCGAGGTCGCCGCGGGCGAGGCGCGCGGCAAGGTGCGTCACAAGTTCACGACGATCGAGGACGCGCTCACCGCGCTCCGCCCCACGCAGGGGTGATCACTCGTCGAACACACCGGCGTCCACGAGCACACCCCACATCGCTTCGTCGATCGGCGTGGTCTCGGCGGTGAAGTCGTTGGTGAGCAGCGCCGTGCTCAGCCCGGTGCCCACGTCGTAGTGGAGCTGCGCGACGAACCCCATCGTGGACCCGCTGTGGCCGACGGTGTCGCGCCCGGCGCGGCGTCGGATCTGACAGCCGAGCCCGTAGTTCGCGGTGCCGCCACCGCTCAGCACCACCCGCGTGGTCATCGACGCGAGGTCGTCGTCGGCGAGGACGTCGCCACCGTAGAGCGCGGTCGCCCACGCGGTGAGGTCGTCGGCGTCCGAGACCATCTCGCCCGCCGCCCACGCCCCGGTCGGCGTGTACACGTCGGTGGCAGGCAGCCCGCCGAGGTAGCCGACGACGTCGGTGTCGGTGCCGGGCTCGGCGCTCGGCATCGACAGGTCGCCGAGCCCCAGCGGATCGAGGAAGCGCTCGCGCACGTGGGTGGTCCAGGGCGTGCCGGTCGAGGCCTGCACCACCATGCCGAGCAGGATGTAGCCCGCGTTCGAGTAGGAATAGCCGGCGCCCGGCGTGAACAGCAGCGGCTCGCTCGCGACGAGCCCGACGAGCTCCTCGGGCGCCCAGGTGCGGGTCGGGTAGCCGAGGAAGTCGAGGCGATCGACGTAGTCGTCGAGCCCGCTGGTGTGGCTGAGCAGCATCGAGAGGGTGATCGCGTCGCCGTAGGGGGCGTCGGGGACGTACTGGTCGACGGTGTCGTCGAGGTCGACCTCACCCTCGGCCTGCAGCGCGAGCAGGGTCGAGGCGACGAACGTCTTGGTGATGCTGCCGATGCGGTAGCGGCCATCAGGCCATGCGTGGACGGCCGCCTCCTTGTCGGCCCAGCCCGCGGTGCCGACCCACTCACCGTGGCCCGGAATCCGGACCGCGAACACGAGACCAGGGACGTCGGCCGAGCGGCGCGCCTCGTCCAGCGCCGTCTGCAGTTGCGCTGCGAGCGCTGGATCGAACGGATCGGGCTCGGGCTGCGGGTCGGGCTCGGCCGTGCACGCGACGAGGAGGAGGGCGAGGGAGAGGTGTCTCATCGGGGCGCATCCTACTCGGAATCGCGGACGATCGCGCGGGCGGGCTCGCCGATCGGCCCGTCTCCGGGTTCGGGGACGAAGAAGGCGATGCACGCCGCGGCGGCGATCGACGACAGGCCGGCGACCAGCGTGGCCGTGGTGTAGCCCACGCCGACGTAGAGCACGCCGGAGAGCGTCGCGCCGGCAGCGAACCCCACCTGTCCGACCGCCATCGCGAGGCTGATCAGCGCCCCGCGCTCGGTGGAGGGCACGATGGAGCTGATCAGCGACTGCTGCGGCGACAGACGCAGCGCGACGAACACCATCACCACGAAGAACTGCACGTAGGCGACCCAGAACGCGTAGATCGTCCACGTCGTCGCCGCCATGATCAGGCCGATCGTGACACCCGAGCCGACGATCAGCCCCTTGCGTCCGATGCGATCGGAGAGGCTGCCGGCCTGCGGTCCGGTGACCAGGTTGGCGAGGCCGCCGACGAGGAACAGGCTCGCGACCGCGCGGCCCGACACGTGGAACGTCTCCTCGAGCCAGGTGGGGAGGTAGGTGACGAACAGGGCGATGCCGAAGAACATGAAGGTGTAGGTCGCGACGCTGGCCGCGGTGGCCGGACGGCGCAGCAGCCGGGCGTAGCCGGCCAGCGCCGAACCCAACGTGAGCGCGCCCGAACGCTCGACGGGGGGCTGCGGCACGAAGCGAACCAGCAGCGTCAGCGCGATGGTCATCATCACCCCGAACGCGACGAACGGCACGCGGAAGTCGGTCTCGGCCAGCAGCGCGCCGAGCGGGATCCCGAAGATCTGTCCGGCGGCGAACCCGCTCGCGACCCAGCCGTTGGCCCAGCCGCGACGGTGGTAGGGGAACGCGTCACCGACGTAGGCCACGCTGGCGCCCGAGAGCGCGCCGCCGCCCACGCCTGCGAACGCGCGCGCCACGAGCAGCGTGACGTACGAGTCGGCGAGCGCGTGCGCGAACAGCGCGAGCGTCAGCACCGCGGAGCCGGCGACCAGGATGAACCGCCGCCCGAAGCGATCGGAGACCGGCCCGGCGAGCAGCGCGAACACCGAGAGCGACACCGCGTACGCCGTCACCAGGGTGCCCAGCAGCGCCTCGGGCACACCGAGCTGCTCGTGGATGCGCGGGAGGATGGGCGCCACGATCAGCACCTGCACGCTGGACGCGAAGTTGACCATCCACAGGGCGGCGACGACGAGGGCAGGACGTTGCGCGAGCATGGGATCGCGTAACGCCGCGCTTCAGTAGTGGGGCGGCTTCTCGGGCTCCTTCGCGTCGGGTAGCTCGGCGGACTCGACGACGCGCCGCAGCGCGCCGAGCTGCGCCTCGAGGTCGACGACGCGGTCGGCGAACTCGCGCAGCACCTGGCTCAGCTCGGCGTTGTGCGCCTCGAGGTAGGCGACCTTGACCTCGAGCTCTTCGATGCGGTGCTCGTGCGGGCTCATGTCAGCGCTGCGGCTGCATCAGCTTGAGGAGGTTGCCGTCGGGATCCGAGAACGTCGCGATGCTGCCGGACTCGAGCGCGTCGATGTCGGTGAGGAACTTCACGCCCTGCGAGCGCAGGTGGTCGACCATCGAGAAGATGTCGCTGACCCGGAAGGTGACCACCGAGCCGCACAGCGGATTGCCGTCGCGGTGACCCACCGGAGGCACCGGCACGCCGCCGTTGTAGACCAGCACGAAGCGCATGCCGTGCGCGTCGAGCACGCTGCGCTCGGCACCCTCGAACTGGAGCCGCAGCGCGAGGGTGTCGCGGTAGAAGCTGATCGAGCGCGCCATGTTCGACACGTTGACGTGCACGTCCTGGACACCGGTGATCATCGGGGACCTCCTGGTCGGGGCGGTGGTTGTACCACGTTCCTTAGAGCAGGATGGGCTCGGCGTCGGAGTCCTGCTCGAGCCATGGCTTCGCGGCGACCTCGGTCTCCTGGTCGGCCTCGCCGGGGAGGCGACGCACCGCCTGCACCGGCAGGTCGATCACGAACTCGGCGCCCTTCTCGGGGCCAGGGCTGTCGCACGTCAGCGCGCCGCCCATCTGCTTGACCGCGACGAGTGACGAGTGCAGCCCGAAGCCGTGCCCGTCCCGCTTGGTGGTGTAGCCATGGCGGAACAGCTTCGGGAGCTCCTCGCGCGCGATGCCGACGCCGTTGTCGCTCACGGTGATGCGCAGGCGTCCGTCGGGGGTCTTCGTCGCGTGCAGGGAGATCCGCGGGCCGTCGGTGGCGGCGTCGCGGACCGCGTGCTTCGCGTTGCCGATCAGGTTCACGAGCACCTGCATCAGCCGATGCTTGTCGAGCAGCAACAGGGGGAGCGCGTCGACGTGCTTGTCGAAGTGCAGGTTCTGCACCCGGATCGACGCGTCGGAGTAGCGGATCGCCTCGTCGAAGATGCGGTCGAGCGCGACGACCTCCTCGACCAGGGACGCGCGCGCGTAGGCCTGCTGCATGCGCACCGTCGCGCGGATGTGGTCGAGCCCCTCGAGCAGCCGCCGGACCTGCTTGACGAGGTCCTCGCGCTCGGCTGCGACGGCGAGGCTGGCGGCCTCGAGGTACTCGACGATCTGGCGCGCCTTGGCTGGCTCCTGCGAGACCCACTCCGGCAGCCTGCGGCGGTTGGTCTCGAGCAGGGCGACGGCGCGCCGCAGCCGCGTGATGCGCGACGTGCTGAGCTGCTCGCCCATCTCCTCGGCGGCCATTCCGACCCAGTTCAGGGTGTTGCCGACATTGTGGAGGATGCCGTTGGCGATCTCGGCGCGGCCGGCGATGCCGGCCTGCTCGATCAGCTCCTTGTGCACGTCCTCGAGGGTCGCGCGGGTGCGCCGATGCTTGTCCGTCTCGGTTCGGAGCTGGGTGACCGCGGCGTGGAAGCGATGCAGCGCGTCGTCGGCGGTGGCGCGGTAGACCATCGCCACGCCGAACACCGCGAGGGTGGTGGCGACGGCGACGAGCGCGAGCAGCGGGTCGTCGGGCGCCGAGAGCACGCCGGTGACGAGACACGCCGCGGTCGCCAGGGCGGCGAGCAGGTAGCTCAGCACACGCGGCACGAGCAGGGCGCACAGCAGCGCGACCAGCGAGAACCCGCTCGCGGCGGCGGGCCCGGCGAGGCCCGAGGCCGCGAGCAGCGACAGCGGCCACAGCAGGTTCAGACACGCCCACAGCCCGGCGGTGTCCACGCTCGCGGTCTGTCGCAGCACGACCGGCGCGGTGAGCATCAACACGGTGCCCGCGGAGAAGCCGAGCGAGAGCATCGGCGCGCCGAGCAGCAGCAACACCAGCGCGAGCAGGCCGCCGACCGGCGCAGAGAGCAGCGAGATCACCACGACGAGCCGGGCACGTCGACGCGCCTCGGGACCGCGCTCGCGCACCGACTCGGGGAGCCACTCGTCGACCCACAGCCGCACGCGCGCCTTCAACCGCATCGGGAGCGGTAGCGAGACCGTCGTCGTCAGCTCGGGCGGGAAGTCGGTGATGGGGATGGCGGGGAGGGAGGGTTGGGCGGGAGCGGGGCGGCATCGAGGGGGAGAGGGGCGATTCTAACGTGCGGCGCCCGCGCGCG
>CAYQSE010000215.1:0-10475 GCA_964419905.1 uncultured Enterobacteriaceae bacterium | reverse complement strand
GGCCGAGCCAGGGCTGCGACCGCTTCACCGGCTACGACGGCACGACGTGCAACCGACCCCGACCCCGCAGGCGCGATCACCGGTGGACCTCTCAGGATCGCGCAGCGCACCGGGGAGCGCGCAGAGAGGTGCTCGTAGGGACGTGCGTACAGGGCGGAGCGCACAGATTGTGCACAGCCCCCTGTAAGCATGTTCAAAGTTTGAACACGCGAACTCTTCGCCTGCAAGGCGAACTCCCACGACGCGCCGCGGCTGTCCCCCAGCGAGCCCCCAATGTTTTCCACAGGCTTCTGGGGACAACCTGAACGCGTGTTCTCTGCCGAGCCGAGCATCGGGTGAGTCGTCTCAGCACGCCCCATCCGGGATCGGTTCGACGTCGGATTTCCCGCGCGCGCCGCCCGTCGTAGGCTGACGTGTGGACGCGTGGACCCCCGATCGACTCGATGGGCTGCCGCGACTCGGGTGGGTGACCGCGCCGAGCCCGGTGGACGCCGCGCCTGCCCTCGCGGCGCGGCTGGGGCTCGGCGGGCTGTGGGTGAAGCGCGACGACCTGCTCCCGGCGCTGCACGGCGGCACGAAGGTGCGAAAGCTGGACTACCTGCTCGCGCAGCCCGAGGTGCTGTCCGCGCCGGCGTGGACCTCGGTGGGCGGTATCGGCTCGGGCCACCTCGCGACGCTCGCCGCCGCGGCCACGCTGCTCGACAAGCGCCTCGACGCGTGGGTGTTCTGGGAGCCGACCAGCCCCGGCGTGCTGGAGAACCTGGCCTACCTCGCGTCGAGCGGCGCCAGGATCCACGACGGCGGGAGCCGGATCCGCCTCGCGCTGCGGCGCCCGCGCCTCTTGCTCGGCGGCACGATCGACGGCGCGCGGGTGATCCCGCCCGGCGCGACGAGCGCGGCGGGCACGCTCGGCCTGGTCCGCGCCGCGCTGGAGGTCTGCGCGCAGGTCCACGACGGGCTCCTGCCGCCGCCCGAGGTGGTCTACCTCCCGCGCGGCACCGCCGGCAGCGCCGCCGGGCTGGCGCTCGGGTTCTCGCTCGGCGGCCTGCAGACGACGATCCGCGCGATCTCCGCGATCGAGCCTCGGTTCGCGCGCCTGTCGACGCCGGGCGGGTGGATTGTCCGGGCGAGCGCGCTGCTGAACGCCGCGGGCCTGTCGCTGCCCGCCGACCTCTCGCCCGCGCCGATCGACACGGACTTCCGCTTCGTCGGCGCGCGCTACGGCGACCCGACGCCCGCCGCGCTCGAAGCGTGCGAGGTCGCCCGCGACGAGGCTGGGCTGCCCCTCGAGGCGGTGTACAGCGGCAAGGCGTGGGCGGCGATGTGCGCGGACGCGCCCGCGCTCGCCGGACGCCGCGTGCTGTTCTGGCTCACGCCGCACCGGCCGGGGCTGCCCCACGACGCGGACTGGGCGCGCCACCTCCCGCCCGCGCTCGCGCGCCGCCTCGCCGGCGAACATCCGCCCCGCCTGAGCCGTCGACGGCTGCTGCTCGGCACCGCCGCGGCGACCGCCGCGGTGGGCGTCGCGGTGCGCCTCGGCGGATACGGTCGGCTGCCCGGCTGGCAGGGGCGCGTGCTCTCCCGGTGGGAGGCCGAGGTGGTGGCGGCGGCCGCCGACGCGCTGCTGCCAGACGTTCCCGGAGGCCCGCTCCACGGCCCTTCCCCCGCGGAGGTCGCCGCCAACGTCGACCGCTACCTCACGGGGATGCCGGTCGCGATGCTGCGCGAGGTGCACGCGATGTTCGCGCTCGTCGAGCACGGCACCGCGCTGGGTGGGCGGGTCCGCCGGATGAGTCGACTCCCGCCCGATGCGCGCCTGACGTTCCTGCGCGGGCTGGCCGCGCTCCCCGCGCCCGCTGGCGCCGCTTGGCGCGGCGTGCGCGACCTGTGTCTACTGGCCTTCTACCAGGATCCGCGGACCTGGGAGGCGCTCGGCTATGGCGGGCCGTGGGTGCCGCGCGCGGGCACCGGCGACGGCCGCTACCTCGACCTGATCGCCGCGGCCGACGCGCTGCCCGACGGGGTGGTGCGATGATCTTCGACGCCGCGCGCCTGCCCCACCCGCTCACCGTCCGCGCGGACCTGTGCGTGATCGGCTCGGGCGCCGGCGGGGCCGCCGCCGCGACCGTCGCCGCCGAGGCGGGGCTGCGCGTCGTGCTGCTCGAGGCGGGCGAGGCGGTGCTGCCCGGACAGATGAACCAGC
This sequence comes from uncultured Enterobacteriaceae bacterium, assembly GCA_964419905.1. GTDB lineage: Bacteria > Myxococcota_A > UBA796 > UBA796 > JAFDJI01. The sequence continues at coordinate 8,272 of CAYQSE010000215.1, read as the reverse complement.
GCGAGGAGGACATGCTCCCGCGACTGCTCGTCGCCAACGGCGGCCAGACCACCGCCGATCGCGGGGTGCAGATCCTGCAGGGCCGCGCGCTGGGCGGCTCGACGATCCACAACATCAACCTGTGCAAGCGCATCCCCACCTCGCTGCTCGCCGAGTGGGCGCGCGATCGGCGCCTCGCGCACCTGCCGGTGGCCGCGTGGGCGGCGCTCTACGACGAGGTGGAGGCGCTGCTGGAGGTGTCGGTCGTCCCCCGCGAGCGGTGGAACCGGCACAACCTGCTACTCGAGCGCGGGCTTCACGCCCTCGGCTGGGCCGGCGGCGGGCTCGCGCACAACCGCACCGGCTGCGTCGGCAGCGGCTTCTGCCTCGTCGGCTGCGCGTACGACGCGAAGAACAACGCGCTGAAGGTGCTGGTCCCGCGCGCGGTGGGCGCGGGCGCGCAGATCCTCACCCGATGCCGCGCCGTGACGATCGACCACGACGGCCGCGCGGTGCGCGGCGTCGACGCCGTCGCGCTGGATCCGGTGACCCGCGCGCCGATCGGCCGCGTGCGCATCGATGCGCCGCGCGTCTGCGTCTCGGCCTCGGCCACCGGCACCCCGGCGCTGCTGCGCCGCTCCCGCGTGCCCGCACCGGACGGCGCGGTCGGCGACACGCTGCGGGTGCACCCGGCGCTGGTCGCCGCGGGTGAGTTCGACGAGCCGGTCCGCGCGTGGGAGGGCATCCCGCAGACCATCGAGTGCACCGAGTTCCTCGACCTGGAGGCGGCGCACGCGCCCGGCGGCGCCGAGCGCGTCGGGCTGCGGACGTGGATCGTGCCCGCGTTCGCCCACCCGGTCGGCACCGCGACGCTGATGCCCGGCGCCGGCGCGGCGCACCGCGCGCTGATGTCGCGCTACGCCCACCTCGGCGTGCTCACCGCGATGATCCACGACCTGACGCCGGGCCGCGTGCGCCCGCGCGGACAGGGCGTCCGCATCGACCTGTGGCCGAACGCCGCCGATCGGCGTGAGCTGGTGTTCGGCCTGGTCCAGTGCGTGCGGCTGCTGTTCGCCGCGGGCGCCCGCCGGGTGCACGTCCCGTTCGACCCGCCGTGGACGTTCGCGCCGGGCGACAGCCTGGAGCGGCTGGAGCGGCTGGCGCTGCGCCGGGGGATGCTCGACATCACCGCGGTGCACCCGATGTCGTCGGTGCCGATGGGCGACGACCCCGCCGTCGCGGCCGTCGACAGCCAGGGCCGCCACCATCGGGTGCGCGGTCTGTGGGTCGCCGACGGCTCGCTGTTCCCGACGTCCATCGGCGCGCCCCCGCAGCTGTCGATCTACGCGCTGGGCTTGCACGTCGGCCGCGCGATCGCGCGGGCGTGAGCGCTCACGCCGCGAGGCGCGCCAGCTCCGCGTCGGTCAGCGTGAGCGCGAGCGACGCGAGCGCCTCGGCCATGTGCTTCGGATCGGACGTGCCGGTCATCGGGATCATCCCGAGCTGCCGCGCGAACGCGTAGAGCACCTGCGCGCTGGTCACGCCCCGCGACGCCGCGATGTCCGCGGCGGCGCCGCGCCAGACGTGCGGGTTCGCGGTGAGCAGGCTGAACCCCTGGAACGCGACGCCGTGGCGCGCGCACACGTCGCGCAGATCGTCCTCCCACGCGTTGCGCGCGTAGGTGCGGATCTGCGCGAACGAAGGCTTCACCCGCGCGTTGCGGCACAGCAGATCGAGCTGCTCGGCGCTGACGTTGGACACCCCGAGCGCCCGCGCGCGACCCGCGTCGTGCTCGACCTCCATCGCGCCCCACGCGGCGAGGTCGTCGGGCCCGAGCCCAATGCGCCGGCTGGGGCCGTGCAGCACGTAGCTATCGACCCAAGACACGCCGAGGTGGTCGAGCGAGCTCGCCATCGACTGCGCGACCTGCTCGCCGATCGGCGCGCGCGGATCATAGGGCAGCCGGTGGTCCTGACCGGGCTGGAACGTGAACTTCGTCTGCAGGAACAGCGCGTCGCGGTCGAGCCCGCCGTCCAGCGCCCGCCGCACCGCCTCGCCGACCGCGGCCTCGAAGTAGTGCTTGCGCTGGTTCGCGGTGTCGATGGCCCGAAAGCCCGCCGCGAGCGCCGCAGTGACGAGCGCGGCGGTGCGCTCCTCCTTCCACGCGGTGCCGTAGAGGAAACGTGGGTTCATCCATCCTCCCAGACGTTCCCCTCTCCATACTCCGGCCGCCGCCGCGGGCCACGCGCTGCACCCGGACTACGCCTCGCGCAGCGCGCGCGGGAACAGGACGTTGTTCTCGATCGCGATGTGCTCGCGCAGGTCGCGGTCGAACACCTCGAGCCCCTGCCACAGCGCCGTCCACGTGTTGCACGCGCCGTCCGGCACCTTGTACCCGCCGGTGAGCTGCACGAGCTGATCGAGGAGGTAGGCTACGTCGTCGTGCTCGCGCAGCATCACGCTGATCGGGCTCCTGGGGGCGACCGCGTCGTCGCGCAGGATCCATGGGAACAGCACCTGCTCCTCTTTCTCGAGGTGCGGCTCGAGCTCGGCGCGGAACGCCGACACCAGCTTCGCGAGCGGCGTGAGCCGGACGTCCTTGTGGCCGTGGACGTGGAGCACCTTGTGGGCCATCCCCTCGAGGCGCTCGAGGTCCTCCCACAGCGGGACGTGGTAGCGCTCCAGGATGTGCGCGATCAGGTCGGGCATCGGCTGCAGATCCCAGCGCACGGCCGACTCGGTAGCGCTCCCCTCCTCGGCGGTGATCTCGGCGAGCAGCGCGTTCACGTCGAGCTGCTTCTCGGCGCACGCCTCGTCGAGCGTGAGCCCCCCACCGCAGCAGAAGTCGATGCGGTGGCGCTGAAACACCTTCACGGCGTGCGGGCGGGTGGTGGACAGCTCTCCGACGGTCATGGACATGGGCGCTCCTGCTTCAACAGACCCAAAGGTCGGCTAACTGAAGCTCAGGGGTTGCGTCCAATGTGAGCACTCGCTAACATTACGGCATCCCCCCACCGCGGAGGCGTCGTTGACGCGCCAGTACGAAGATACCGAGACACGCCGCCGCCAGGCCGCCGAGGCCGCGCTGCGCACCATCGCCGAGGACGGCGTGTCGCGGTTCACCACCCGCGCGGTCGCGGCGCGGATGGGGGTCAGTGACGGCACGCTGTTCCGGCACTTCGAGAGCAAAGAGGAGATCGTGCTCGAGGCGATGTCCCTGCTCGAGGCCGAGATCGACGCAGGGCTCGTCGACACCGGCGACGCGCTCGGCGATCTCGAGGCGTTCTTCCGCCACCGCGCCGCGTTCGTCGGCGCCGACGACTCGATCGGGCGGCTGATCTTCTCCGAGGAGCTGCTCCATCTCGCCGGCGACGCGGGGCGCCAGCGCGTCGCGCAGTGGCGTGCCCGCAGCGTGGCCTACCTCGGGGATCGGCTGCGGCGGCTGCACGCAGCGGGCAAGCTGCGCGCCGACCTCGATCTGCCCGGCATGGGGCTGCTCGTGCAGGGCGTCCTGCTCACCTTCGCGATGCAAGCGGCGCTCGGCCGCTCCGGCACCCGTGAGGCGCTGCTCGCGAGGGTCGAGCACGGCTGGCGGACCCTGCGCGCAGCCCTGTTGACCTGAAGTGTTTCCGACGAACCGGCGACCTGATGTGCTGGAGCTTCCGATGAAAGCGATCACTTACTTCTTGGTGCTCACCCTGACCGGCTGCTTCGGCGAGTCGACGCACGTACCGGAGCCGCCGCAGGCGGTGCGGGTCCAGGCGGTCCGCACGGGCCCGATCGTCGCCGGACGCCGCCACCTCGCCGAGGTCGTCCCGACCACCGCGGTCCGCGTGCTCGCGCAGGTGCATGGCGCGGTCGAGACGCTCGCGGCGGAGGGGGCCACCGTCGGCGCGGGGGACGCGGTGGCCGCGATCGCCGCGCCAGAGGTCGCCGCGCGCGCCGCCCGTGCGACCGCCGAGCGTGAGCGGGCCGAGCGCGAGCGCGAGTTCGCGTGCGCGCTGCAGGCCACCGACCGCGCGCTCGCCGCGTCGGGCGACATCCCCACCCTCCAGCGCGATCAGAGCGAGAAGTCCTGCGACGCCGCCGGGCGCGCGGTCGAGGCGGCGCGCGCCGCCGAGCGCGAGGTGCGGGTGGGTGTCACGCGCACGACCGAGCGCGCCCCGTTCGACGGCGTCGTGCTCGCCCGCCTCGTCGACAGCGGCCAGACCGTGCTGCCCGGCACGCCGCTGCTCCAGCTCGGGAGCACGGCGCGCCAGCTCCGCCTGCGCGTCGCCGAGTCCGACCTCGCCGACGTCGCGCTCGGCACCGTGGTGCACACCGCGTGGGGGACGGGCCATGTGGTCACGATCGCCAGCCAGGGCGAAGGCCCCGCCCGGCTCGTCGAGGTGCTCGCCGAGCTCGACGGCCCCCTCGAAGCGCGGATCGGCGCGACGACCACCGTCACGCTGGTCGGCGACGCGCGCGCCGAGGCCGTCGCGGTGCCGGTCGACGCGCTCGGCGAGGACGCCTCCGGCGCGTTCGTGATCGTGGTCGACGGCGACCGCGCGCGGCGTCTCGAGGTGATCCCCGGGCCGCGACAGGACGGCTGGGTCGCGATCTCGCCCGCGCCGCCCCCGGACGCGTGGGTCGTCGTCGGCGCGCCCGGGCACGTCGACGTCGCGCGCCCCGTGTTCGCGGTGCAGCCATGAGCGTCACCGGCTTCTTCCTCCGCAACCGGCACGCGGTGTGGGCGCTCGTCGTCGGCGCCCTCGTGCTCGGCGCGATCGCCTACGTGCGCATCCCGGTGCGCCTGTTCCCCGAGACCGCGCCGCCGCTGGTGAACGTGATCACCACCTGGCCCGGCGCAGCCGCCGCCGACGTGCACCGCGACCTGACGGACGTGATGGAGCGCGAGCTCGCGTCGCTGGCGGGCGTCGCGCACACCAGCGCGACCTCACAAGACAGCGTGAGCCGGCTGACGGTCGAGTTCCACTACGGAACCGACGTGCAGCTCGCGGCCGTCGACGTCCAGAGCGCGCTGTCGCGCATCCGCGCCGACCTGCCCGCGGCGGCCACCGAGCCGCGCGTGATGGCGTTCAGCACCGCGGACCGGCCGATCTTCACGCTCGGGGTTGCGAGTGACGACCTGCGGGTCGCGCGGCGCCTCGCCGAGGACGTGATCGGGCCCCGGCTGCAGGCGCTGCCGGGTGTGGCCGCGGTCGACGTGTTCGGGGGCCGCGTGCCGGCGCTGTTCGTCGACGTCGACCCGGCGCTCGCCGACGCGCACCGGGTCGCCCTGCCCCACGTCGCCGACGCGGTGCGCGAGAGCCACCGCAGCCTCCCGGCGGGCAGGCTGCGCGGCGCGACCCACGAGACGCTGCTGCGCGTCGACCAGCGCGCCAGCCAGGTGGGCGCGCTCGAGGACATCGTGCTCCCGACCGCGGACGGGGGACAGCTGCGTCTCGGCGCGATCGCGCACGCCTACCGCGACGCCGAGCACGACGACGCGTGGTTCAGCCTGAACGGACAGCGCGCCATCGCGCTGCAGGTCTACCGCGCCGAAGACGCGAACACCGTCGCCGTGGTCGCCGACGTGCGCCGTGCGGTAGCGGCGCTCGAAGCCGAGCTGCCGGACCTCACCTTCCTACCGGGCGAGGAGAGCGCGAGCTTCACCGAGCAGTCCGTGTCCAACCTGCTCGGCAACGTGTGGCAGGCGCTCGCGCTCGCGTCCGTCATCCTGTTCCTGTTCCTCGGGCGCGCCCGCGCCGCGCTGGTCACCGCGTTCACGATGCCGCTCTCGTTCGGGATCACGTTCGCGGTGATGTGGGGCATCGGGCTCGAGTTCAACCTCGTCACGCTGTCCGCGGTGATCCTCGCCGTCGGCATGGTCGTCGACGCCTCGGTCGTGGTGCTCGAGAACATCGTGCGGCTGCGCGACGAGGGCATGGACCCCGAGTCCGCGGCGCGCGAGGGCACCGATCAGGTGCAGCTGCCCGTGCTCGCGGGCGTCGCGACGACGCTGATCGTGTTGATCCCGCTGCTCGGGCTGCCAGGCTTCGTCGGGCGCGTGTTCGGGCCGCTAGCCTCCACGCTGCTGATCGCGTTCTCGTCCTCGGTCCTCGTCGCCCTGGTCCTCGTGCCGATCCTTAGCCTGCAGATCCGCGAGGGCGGCCGGATCGAGGCGCTGGCCGCGCGGGTCGCCCGCCCGTTCCAGGCCGGGATGGACCGGCTCCGCGATGTGTACGTCGCCGTGCTGCGGGTCGGCCTGCGCCACCGCGCGCTCGTGCTCGGCGTCGCCGTGCTGTCGTTCGTCGCGGGCCTCGCCGGGCTGCGCTCGGCCGGGATGGACCTGCTGCCGCGCATGGACAGCGGCGCGTTCACGATCACGCTCGAGACGCCGTCGGGCACCTCGCTCGCCGAGACCGCGCGCGTGGTCGGCGAGGTGGAGCGCCTCGTCGCCGAGCACCCCGAGGTGGTGTTGGTGCAGGCGCAGGCCGGCTTCGAGCCGGGGATGACCTCCACCGGCGGCGGCGGCGTGATGGGGCCCACCCAGGGCTTCCTCAGCGTCACGCTCACCCCACGCACCGCCCGATCGCGCAGCGTGTGGGATGTCCAGACCGCGGTGCGCGCGCAGATCGCGCGGGTGCCCGGCCTCACCCACGTCGTGATCAAGGAGGTCGGCAACACCGCCAAGCCGACCACCGAGGCCCCGCTGATCGCGCGGCTCGTGGGGCCCGATCCGCGCGTGCTCGACGCGCTCGGCGACCGCGTGGTCGAGGCGCTGCGCGGCGTGCCCGACGCGGTGGAGCCGGCGCGCGCGTGGCGCGTGGACATGCGCCGCGTGCTGGTGTCGATCGACGAGCGGCAGGCCCGCGCGATCGGGCAGACGCCCGCCTCGCTCGCGCGCCACCTCGCGTCCGGCGCCGAGGGCATCGACGCGGGCACCTGGTCGCCCGAGCTCGGTTCGGCCGAGCCGATCACGGTGCGCTACGCCCAGGACGCCGAGCCGACGCTGGACACGATGCTCGCGTGGCCCTTGCGCGTCCCCGGAACGCTCGACGCCGTCCCGCTGCGCGCGGTCGCCACGCCGCGCACGGTGGTCGAGCAGGGCCTGTACACCTCGCGCGATCGCGCGCCGGTGCTCGACGTATTGGCTCAGCTCGGTGACCGGCCGCTCAGCTTCGTCGTCGCCGACGCGAAGGCCGCGCTGGCGCCAGTCGTCGTGCCCGAGGGCTACACGCTCGCGATCGAAGGCGAGAACAACGACGTGCTCGCGTCGCGCGGCGCGATCCTGAGCGCGCTGGGGGTCAGCGTGTTCGCCGTCTATCTCCTCCTGGTCGCGCAGTTCCGTTCGTGGAAACACCCGATCACGGTGATGATGGCCGTCCCGCTGAGCCTCGCCGGCGTGAGCCTCGCGCTGGCGCTCGCAGGCAAGCCGGTGTCGATGCCGGTGATGATCGGGCTGGTGCTGCTGGTCGGCACGGTCGTGAACAACAGCATCCTGCTCGTGGACGTGTTCCGTCAGCGCCGAGAGGCCGGCGTCGAGCGCGCGGCCGCGATCGAGGAGGGCGTGCGCGCCCGCTTCCGCCCGATCATGATGACCTCGCTCTCGACCGTGATCGGCATGCTCCCCCTCTCGCTGGAGCTCGCGCTCGGCGCCGTGCGATTCTCACCGCTCGCCACCGCGGTGATCGGCGGCCTGCTCGCGTCGACGCTGCTCACGCTGATCGTGATCCCGGTGCTCTACGACGTCGTCGACGGGCTGGGTGGCCCGCGCCGCGCCGTCGCGCCGGCGGTAGCTGCCCTGCTCGCGCTGTTCTTCGTCCAGCCCCCTGCGCTCGCCGCCGACGCGGGCCTCGCCGCCGCGTGGGCGCTCGCGCTGGAGCACCCCTCGGCGCGCGCCGCCGAGCACCAGGTCGACGCCGCGCGCGCGCGGGTCGGCGCGGCGACCGCGCGGCTGCTGCCCCAGGCCGAGCTGAGCGCGCGCGCCACCGCGCTCAGCTATGTGCGCGCGCCGACGATCGAGCTCCCGTTCCTGTTGCCGGACGGCTCCCAGCCCGAGCCCGTGCAGCTGGGCGAGGTGATCCAGGAGCAGTACGCGCTGGGCGTGACGCTGACCCAGCCCGTGTTCGCGGGCGGTGCCCTGCTGCAGGGTCGCCGGGCCGCGCGCGCCGGGCTCGAGGCCACCGAGGCCAGTCGCGCCGACGCCGAGGCCGCGCTGTGGCTGGCGCTGGTGCAGCGCTGGTACGGCGTGGCGGCCGCGCGCGAGGCGGTGGCCGCCCAGGCGCAGGCCGTCGAGGCCGCGCGGGCC
>CAYQSE010000214.1:2500-10492 GCA_964419905.1 uncultured Enterobacteriaceae bacterium | reverse complement strand
CTTCGTGAAGATGTGACCAATCGACAGGCGGGACGCCCGCCCCACGTTCTCGGATCCTCGTGAACCCGCCTTCAGCCGGTCTTCGACGCGAAGTGATCCGTCGTGAGCCCACACCCACCGCCGCTGAACCTCCCCGACGCCGATCCGGTCCGAGCCCGATCGAGCCGGCGCGTCAGCGGGGCCGGAGACGCACCGCGCACGCCCAAACGACAAGCCCCCTCGCGGGTTCCCAGAAGACCAGGCCACGAAGGTGAGCGCGAGGAGGGTCTCTTCGAGCGAGTCCCCGTGTGAGGGAGGAGCGAAGCCCGACCGAATCAGGGGCGAGACGAGGAGAGAGCCCGACGACCCGAGCGAACCGAAGGGGCCGTGCGTCAGCGCAGAACAGTCCGCCGGAGCACCTGTAGGACGTTGAGCGCGCCCGCCGTCAACAATCCACGTTCCTCGAGTCCAAGGTCACTCCCATTCGATCGTCCCCGGCGGCTTGCTGCTGATGTCGTAGGTGACCCGGTTGATGCCTCGGACCTCGTTGATGATCCGGTTGCTCATCCGGGCGAGCAGCGGCCACGGCAGCTCGGCGACGTCCGCGGTCATCCCGTCGGTGCTGTGTACCGCGCGGATCACCGCCGCCTCCTCGTAGGTGCGCTCGTCGCCCATCACGCCGACGCTGCGCACCGGCAGCAGCACCGCGAACGCCTGCCAGGTGCGCCGCTCCCAGCCTGCGCGCGTGATCTCCTCGCGCACGATCGCGTCGGCGCGCCGTAGCGCGACCAGGCGGTCCTCGCGGACCTCGCCGAGGCAGCGCACCGCGAGCCCGGGCCCTGGGAACGGCTGGCGCCACACGCGCTCCGGCGACAGCCCGAGCGCCTCGCCGACCTCGCGCGCCTCGTCCTTGAACAGCTCCCTCAGCGGCTCGATCAGCTCGAACTGCATGTCGTCGGGCAGACCGCCGACGTTGTGGTGGCTCTTGATCGTCGCCGACGGGCCGCGCACACTGACCGACTCGATCACGTCCGGGTAGAGCGTCCCCTGCGCGAGGAAGCGGGCGTTCGGGATCCGCCGCGCCTCGTCCTCGAACACCCGGATGAACGCCTCACCGATGATCTTGCGCTTGCGCTCGGGCTCGGTGACCCCGGCGAGCCCGTCGAGGAAGCGCTTCGAGGCGTCCACGATCGTCAGATTCAGCTCCTTGAACTCCGCGCGGATCGCCTCGGCCTCGCCCTCGCGGGCGAGACCGTTGTCGACGAAGATGCAGTGGAGCTGGCTGCCGATCGCGCGGTGCAGCAGGGCTGCGACCACCGACGAGTCGACGCCCCCCGACAGACCGCAGATCACGTTCGCGTCGCCGACCTGCTCGCGGATCCGCGCGACCTGCTCCTCGACGAACGAGCCCGCGGTCCAGTCGCCGACCGCGCCGCAGACGTCCTTCAAGAAGCGCTCGATCAGCTTGTCGCCCTTGCGGCTGTGGGTGACCTCCGGGTGGAATTGCAGCCCGTAGGTGCGGCCGTCGTCCGAGACCATCGCGGCCACGACCTCACCGCCCGATCGGGCCGCGACCCTGAAGCCCGCTGGGGGCACCTCGACGTGATCGCCGTGGCTCATCCACACCTGGTGCGCCTCGAGCGGATCGAAGTCCGCGAACAGCGCGGTGGGCGGGCCCTCGAGCGAGATGTCGGCGCGCCCGTACTCGCGCGCCTGCCCGCGCGCGACTCGCCCACCGCCGAGGTGGGTGAGGAGCTGCATGCCGTAGCAGACCCCCAGCGTCGGCACGCCGAGCGACAGCCAGCCTGGGTCGAACGGAGGCGCGTCGGCGCCGAGCACCGAGGCGGGCCCGCCCGAGAGCACCAGCCCGACCACCTCGGGCGGCAGGGTCTCGGGTGCTCGGTCGGTGCACGGACGGATCTCGCAGTAGACACGATGCTCCCGGATCCGTCGCGCGATCAGCTGGGTGTACTGGCTGCCGAAGTCGAGGATCCACACCGTCTGGTGCCGCATGGTCGCTCCCGGGGCGAGGCTGCCTATATCGCGAAACACGGCCGGGCTCAGCGGCGTGTGTCGGTGAACGCGCCGCCCGTGAGCGCATCGAGCAGCGCGGTGAGCTCCTCGAGCCGCAGCGCGTCGCGCGTGCTCGACGCCAGGTCGCTCCGCGGCTTCAGCAGGAGGTCGACCTGGAGCCTGCGCCGCTCGAAGTAGAGCCGGGTGACCTCGGCGAGCAGCTTCTCGCGCTGCCGCGCGGCGTCCTGGCTCTCGCGCAGCACCCGGATGCGCTCGGGCGACATCACCAGCTTGTCGAGGTCCCACGCCGCGCGCACCACGACGGTCTGGTCCTGGTCTCGCTGCGCACGGTCCGCCACGTCGAACAACGTCGCTTGGGGATCGTGCTGCGCCCCGCTGGTCGAGAGGTAGCGAAAGGTCTTGTCCCAGCCGTCGCGCACCCGATATTCGACGCGAAGCTCCGGGAGCGCCGCGAACGTGCGACTGGCAGCGAGCCAGCCGTCGACCTCGGCGGCGTCGACGCGCGCGTGGCGCGCGGCCTGCTGCTGCACCTGCGCCACCGAGGGCTCGTGCGCGAACTGCGCGAGCACCGCCTCGACGCCTGGGTCGGGCGGCTCGCTCGCCAAGCCGAGGCGGACGAAGAGCAGAAGCGGGAGGAAGACGAGGCGCCACATCACCCACCCCCCGCGCACAGCGCGCGCAGCGCCTGGTCCTCGAGGGTGCCGAGCGCCCGCGCGACCCGATCCGGGAGCTCGCCGCCCCGAGCGCGAGGGCCCACCGCAGACCCGCAGCGGCGTGTGGGGTGGTCGGGGCGCGTCGTGAGCGGGTCGTCGAGCGCGAGCGTGGCGCTGGCCGTGAGCGCGTCACGACCGCGCGGACGAAGCTCGAGCCACGCCATGACGCGCCACTCGGCGCCATCGCGCCAGGTCGTCCCTGCACCCGTGCGAAACGCGAGCACGTCGCCGACGTCCCCTCGCCCCTCGATGACGAGCCGTGGGCCGAGCGCGCCCACCCAGCGCGCAACGCGCCCGTTTGTGGGAAGCAGCAGCGCGTCGTCGAGCGCCTCCCGCGCGGCGTCCTCGTCCAGCTCGTCCTCGTCGTCTGCCTCGGCACGCAGGGCGTCGACGGCTTCGTCGAGCAGCGCGTCACGCACGCGCGACGCCGAGGCCGTCCCGCACAGTCCGAACCCGCACAACAGCAGCGCCACCCGTCGCATCGGCGTCATCCTCCGCGCGGGGACGTACCGTGACACCTCGCCGCTTCCAAGGGTCGAGGCCGACTACCCGCCGCGAACTTCCGCGAGGCTCGCGCGACCCGCTGACCGCGGGTAGTAGGGCCCATGGACGTGTTCACCGCCGCTGCAGAAGCCTGGCGTAGCGGTCGCCCGGCCGCGCTCGCCACCGTGATCGCGGTCGGCGGCTCGACGCCGCGCGCCTCTGGGGCTCGCATGCTCGTCTATGCCGACGGCACGATCGTCGGCACCATCGGCGGCGGCAACATCGAGCATCAGGTGATCCGAGCTGCGATCGACGCGATCCGGGCGGGCACCCCAACGCGCTACGAAGCGCACCTGACCCACGATCTCGGCATGTGCTGCGGAGGCCAGATGGCGGTGTTCATCGATCCGATCCACGGGCGTGAGCCGTTCGTGATCTTCGGCGCCGGCCACGTCGCCCGCGCCGCCGCGCCCGTGCTGCGCGATCTCGGCTTCGCGGTCACCGTCGTCGACGAGCGGGACGAGTGGGCCCATCCCGAGGCCTTCCCGGGCTGCACCGTGAGCGTGACCGACCCCCTCGCCTGGGCGCGCGCGCAGCGGGGGGGGGACGACTGCTACTACCTCGTCACCACACACGACCATCGGCTCGATCAGGACCTCGGCGAGGCGCTGCTTCCCCTGCCCTGCGCATGGATCGGCATGATCGGCGCGCGCGCCAAGATCGCCAAGTTCCTCGTCCGGTGGCGCGCCGCGGGCGTCGACGAGGCGCTGCTCGGCAAGCTGTGCGGACCGGTCGGACTCGACATCGGGGCCGAGACCCCCACCGAGATCGCGGTCGCGATCGCGGCGGAGGTCATCCGCGTCCGACGCGGCGTGGAGCGGCCGCCGCTGCCGCTCTCCGAGGCACACCCGTTGGCCGCGCGGGGGGGAGACGGCCGGGCGACGGCGCCCCGGTTCAGGCGCGCGCAGACGCCCCGAGATGACGACGGATCAGCTTGAGGAGGGCGTCGAGCTCGAGTGGCTTCTCGACGAAGCCGTCGAAGTGCTCCTCCTTCACACGCGCGTCCACCACCGGATCGCGGTAGGCCGTGCACGCGATCACCGGAATGTGCTTCGTGTCGTCGTCGTCGCGCAGCATCCGATGCACCTCGAAGCCATCCATGTCTGGCATCATCAGGTCCATCAGGATCAGGTCGGGCTTGAACCGGGCCACGGTGAAGCCCGCCTGAAAGCCCGAGTCCGCGACCTCGACCTCGAACGGCCCCTTCACGGCGAGGTACTCGCGCACCATCTCGGAGAAGTCCTGCTCGTCATCGACGATCAGCACCTTGCGCCGACCGTCGGAAGACTCGAGGAGCTCTTTCGCGAGCGGGTAGTCGTGGTCGCGGGCGAACGTGATCACGTCGTTTCGCGCCAGGCGCCGGTGCCCGCCCGGCGTGCGATGCGCGTCGAGCAGTCCCGAGTTCACCCAGTTCACCACGGTCGGAAGCGACACCCCGAAGAACTTCGCGACCTGATAGGTCGTGTAGTACACGGGGCCTTCTACGGAGTGCTTCCTGCGGGCCATTGTGCTCGTTTGGGAGGAAACGGCGAGAACAGAGGCATCGGGCCGGCATGGCGGTAGCCCCGTGGCTGCCGAAGTAACCGATCCACCACCCGGGGTCCAACGCTCTGCCCCGGGCCGACGCGATCAGAGCCGCGGCGACTCCCAACCCAGGACGTCTCCCAGCTCTGCGGCGAGATCGTCGATCATCTCCTTGAGCTGCTGCGCCTTGCGCTCCATCGCCTCGACAGAGCGCCGCTGCTTCTCCGTCAGCGCACCGCCGAGCTCCATCCCGAGGATCTCGCACTGTCCGAGCAACACCGCGAGCGGGCTGCGCATGTCGTGGCGCACCAGGCGCCGAAGACGCTGCGAACGCCTCGCCGCGACCGACGCGGCACGAGCGACCCGAACGCGAAGGGCGAGCCCCTCGAGGCGCTCGTCACCGCAGTAGTAGTCCACAGCGCCCGCAGCGATCGCGGCATCTGCCGCCGCGAGGTCGTCGACCACCACCACCACGCGAGCGGCCGACGCGACCCAGGCTGTCAGTCCCTCCACCGCGCCCCCGCGCAGATCGAGCAACACGGTCGCGTCGGTGGCGGCGTCGGGCGCTGCCACCGGCAGGGCCCCAAACGACGCGACCGCCGCCAGGAGGCGACGGTCATCGGATCGTACGAGCAGGCGTTCGCCGCTCAACGATCAGTCCATGATGCGGAAGCGGAAGAACGTCTCGCCGATGATGATCTCCTCGCCGCCGAACAGGCGCCGCTCGGTGATCAGCTCGCCGTTGACCAGCGTACCGTTCGCGGACTTGTTGTCCTCGATGTAGAAGTTCCCGCTCTTGCGGAACAGCTTGCAGTGGTAGCGCGACACCTTGGAGTCGTTCTTCACCTGGATGTCGTTGTCGCGACCGCGACCGAGCGTGAGCATGTCGCCCGTGAACGGGTGGATCTGCTCCTCGGCGGTGCCCTCCTGATAGAGCATGACCGCCCGACGCGGCCGATCCTCCGACGCGTCCTCGGGTACGTCCACGTCGTCGTCGAGCAGGTTGTCGACGTCGCCGACCTCGAGCTTCAGCTCCTCGCTGTCGTCGTCGTCGTCGAGGTCGTCGTCGCCGAACACTGCGGACACGTCTTCGGCCACGCCGACCGCCTCGAAGCGAACGCCGGGCGCGGACTGCTCGCGAAACGCCGACACGTCGACGTCGTCGGAGAGATCGGCCTCGGGCTCGAGGATGTCGACCGACTCGATCTCGGAGATGTAGGGCGCCGCCTCGTGCACCTCGTCGTCGTCGATCGTCATCAGGTCCGTCTCGAGCGCGAGCACCCGATCCTCGGGCTCGGGCTCGAACTCGGGCTCGGGCTCGGGCTCGGGCTCGGGCTCGGACAGTACGCCGGCAGCCCCGCCGATCTCCTGCCAGCGCGCCATCGCATCGCGGAACTGGCCGAGCTCACCGTCGATCTCGGCGATGGCCTCGTTCCCCGTCGCGAGCTCGGACTGGAGGCCCTGCGTCTGCGCCTCGAAGTCGGCCCCGTCGAGCTCGCCGATCATCTTGCGGAGCTCCATCTCCTCCATCTGGAGGCGAGCGTCGCGCTGCTCGTCGAGGATCCCCTGCTTGCGGGCCTCGAGTTGCCCGATGTGATCGTCGATGTCAGCCATCAGCGGGATCAGGTCACCGACCACCGCGTCTCGCTTCTCGGTGTTGTCGGAGATCACCTTCTCGACGACGGCCTTCGCGAACTTGTCTGCCTGGCTCAACGTCTTCTCGATGAAGCCGTTGAACTTCGCGAATTGTCCGACCTTCGCGGTGAAGTCGGCGAGCAGTTCGGCCTTCTCCATGGGTCGTTCCATCTCCTGGAGCGCCCCGTGCGGGTCGGGGCCGTGAGAACGCTGTAATCGATACCGCCTACTGCTACCGGACGGGCCGCCGTAGGTCAAGGCCACCTCTGGATGCCGGCGTCTCGCCCACACCCCTGCCTGCCGGTGGGGGCGACCGGATCAGAGCAGATCGTGATCGGCCTCATAGTTGTCGAAGCGCGTGAACTGCCCTTGGAACACCAGCTTCACCATGCCGGTGGGCCCGTTGCGCTGCTTGCCGATGATCACCTCGGCGAGCCCCACGTCCTGCGTGTCGTCGTTGTAGTACTCGTCCCGGTAGATGAACATCACGACGTCCGCGTCCTGCTCGATGGCGCCCGACTCGCGAAGATCGCTCATCAGCGGCCGCTTGTCCTGACGCTGCTCGACCCCGCGGGAGAGCTGACTCAGCGCCATCACGGGCAAGCCAAGGTCCTTCGCCAGCGCCTTCAGGCCGCGCGACATGTCGCTGACCTGCTGCACGCGAGACTGGCGCGGATCGTCCGAACCCATCAGCTGCAGGTAGTCGAGCATGATGAAGCCGAGGTTCGGCACCGTGCTCTTCAGCTTCCGGGCGTGGGCGCGCACCTCGCCCACGGTGAGGCCAGGGCGATCGTTGATGTAGAGCGGCGCGAGGCGGAGCTGCTCGGAGGCCTCGAGCAGCTTGTTCCAGTCGTCCGCGTCGAGGCGGCCGGTGCGCAGCCGCGTCGCGTCGACCATCGCGTGTGCGCACAGCATGCGGTCGACCAGCTGCTCACGCCCCATCTCCAGCGAGTAGATCCCGACGCCCACGCCGCCGTACACCGCCGCGTGCTGGGCGATGTTCAGCGCAAACGCGGTCTTGCCCATCGAGGGCCTGGCCGCGAGGATCACGAGGTCGCCCTTCTGCAGGCCCGCGAGCATCTTGTCGAGCTTGTGAAAGCCGGTGCCGACGCCGGTGATGCCGTCGCCCTGTGCCTCCATGCCCTCGAGCCGGACCAGCTCCTCGTCGATGATCCGGCTGATCGGGTGCCAGGTGTCGCCCGCCCCGGCGTCGCCGAGCGCCATGAAGGACTGCGTGGCGCGATCGATCAGCGCGCCGACATCGTCGGGCTGCGCGTAGGCCGCGTCGGCGAGCTCGTGCGCCTGGGTGATCACCCCGCGCAGCGTCGCCCGCTGCCGGATCTGCTGGGCGTAGTAGGTCAGGTTCGCGGTGGACGGCGCGTAGTCGGGCAGCTCGGCGACGTACGCGAGCCCGCCGTAGCGCTCGGGGTGCTCCGCCTTCTCGACCCGCATCGGCACGCTGACCATGTCGATCGGCTCGCCGGCGCTGCTCATCTCGTGCAGCAACGCATAGAGGTCCCGATGCTCGGGGCGATAGAACTCCCCGGGCTTCAGGACCTCGAAC
>CAYQSE010000213.1:0-10495 GCA_964419905.1 uncultured Enterobacteriaceae bacterium | reverse complement strand
GCCGCCTCGCGGCGCACCGGCTCGAGCGCGCGCTCCGCGGCGGCGACCAGCGCCTGCTCTCGCGCTTGGAGGTGTGCCATACGCACGGCCTCGGCGTCCGCGCGCGCCGCCTCGGCGCGTGCCTCGGCGTCCG
Organism: uncultured Enterobacteriaceae bacterium; assembly: GCA_964419905.1. Taxonomy (GTDB): domain Bacteria; phylum Myxococcota_A; class UBA796; order UBA796; genus JAFDJI01. The sequence goes on along the minus strand of CAYQSE010000213.1, from coordinate 10,362 downwards.
CGCGGATCGCCGCCAGGCGCGCGGCGGTGTCGCGGGCGAGCGCGTCGAGCAGCGCGTCGAGCGGCACGTCTAGGTCCCCATCAGCATCAGCACGGCGACGACGAACCCGAGGATCACGACGGTCTCGGGGATGGCGATCATCAGGATCGCGGTCGTCGACAGCTCCGGCTTCTCGGCGAGCGCCGCGCCCATCGAGGCGCCGATGCGGGACTGGGCCCACGCGGTCGACAGCGCTGGGATGCTGATGGCGAGCGCGGCGGCGACGGGAATCCAGTTATCCATGGGAACCTCCAGGGGCGTCCTCGTCGGGGCGCCAGCGGGCCAGCGGTCGAAACGGGGTGCCACCCGGGCTGTAGAACTCGCCGAAGAACTCGACGTAGTGGAGCCGCAGGACGTGTACGGCGGGCCCGAACACGCCGATGGCGAAGTTCACGAGGTGGAAGAGCAGGGCGAACAGCACACCGACGGCCACGCTGCCCATCGCGCCGGCCATCCGGTTCGCGACGACCGCGAGCATCACCGACGCGGTGCCCACGGCCATGATGCGGGCGTACGACAGCACGTGGCTTAGCGTCGAGAGCATCTCGAACGGCGCGAGGATGCCCTCGGCGACGACGAGCAGCGGGAACGCGATCACGGCGGCAATCAGCAGCGGGGTGAACGCGGCGCGCGGGATCACCTCGAACACGGCGAGCAGCGCGAGCACGACGAGCACCAGCATCAGCGCCATCAGCCCGCGCCCGATGGCGTGGCGACGGTGGCCACGCCAGGACGACAGCACGCCGAGCACGAGGCCCAGCAGCAGGTGCGACACGCCGATCCCCATCGCCAGGATCAACGTGGGCAAGATCGCCTCCTCGCGGTGGATGAACACCGCCTTCCACCCGAACAGGCGGTAGGGGAGGTCGCCGAAGAACTCGCCGTACAGCCCGCCGAACACGACCGTGAGCAGCGCGCACGCGAGCCCGATCGTGCCGATGGCGTGCGCGGTGCCCTCGGGCCGGGACTTCCAGCGCAGCAGCAGGGACAGCGCGCCCAAGAGTAGCCCGTAGCCGACGTCGCCGAGGATCAGCCCGAACAGGACCGGGAACGAGATCGCGACGAACGGGGTGGGGTCGATCGTGCCGTACGCGGGCAGTGGCATCAGGCCGATCACCTTCTCGAACGGCCGGAACAGCGGCGGGTTCGACAGGCGGACCGGCACGTGATGGTCCTCCCAGTTCTCGTCGGTCAGCCGCTCGACGGCGATCGCGGGCCCGAGCTTCGCCTCGAGGTGGCGCACGACCTGCGCCTCCTTCTCCTCGGGCACCCAGCCCTCCACGAGCGCGACGCGGCCGGTGGTCGCCGTCTGCTCCATCGCGCCCAGCGCGGTGAGGCGATCGTAGGCGGCAGCGAGGGCCGACGGGACGTCGTGCGCGTGCGCGAGCGCGAGCGCCCGCCGCTCGTGCTCCAGCGTGGCGAGATCCTCGGGCAGCGCCTCGAGGCGGGCGAGCATCGCCGGCAGCGCCGCGGTGAGCGAGCCGCCGGCGTAGCCGCTCGGCGCCGGCATGTCGGGCGATGCCGCCTGGAGCCACGCCTCGACCTCGGGCGCTGCGTCGGGCGCGACCTGCAGGGCGACCGCGAGCTCGCCGTCGGGCAGCCGGCGCGACATCACCGCGCCGTGCTCGCCGAGCAGCCGCTGCAGCTCGTGGACGGCCTGCCCCTGGTCGCCGCGGAGCACGAGGAACCAGGTGCGCGAGGTCGGATCCTCGCGCGCGCGCTCGAGCAACGGCTCGAACCCGCGCACGACGTCGCGGTAGCGCACGAGGAGGATGCGCTCCTCCTCGAGGCTTCGGACGCGATCGGCGATCTGCTCGACGCGTGCGCGCAGCGCGTGCGCGCGCTCGGGCCAGCTCGCCAGGTCGGTCGTGTCGGTCGGCGGGCCGTGCAGCGCGAGCAGGCGCGTGATGACGCGCAGGTCCTCCACCAGATCCTGCAGTCGGACCTGCTCCTCGGCCTGCGCCTCGGTGATCCCGAGCGGTCGGCAGCCCTCGGCCTCGCCCGGCGCCGCGACGTGCACGACCTCGAGGTCCTGCAGCTCGCGCACCAGGGACTCGAGCCGTTGTTGCGGGCAGAGCAGTCGCAGCCGCCGCATCTTCAGGATCACGACGGCTCCAGCGCGCGGCGGACGACGATCGCGGCGAGGCGGTCGATCACGTCGCTGTCGACGGCCTCGTAGCGGGCGGCGTCGCGCGTCGCGGTAGCGCGCAGGCCCTCGGCGCGCGCGTCGTGCGCGATCTCCAGCCGCGCCGTGATCTCGCGGATCGCGTCGGCCACGGACCGCTCGGGATCGCGCCGGATGGCCCGCGCGGCTTCCTCGGCCGCGCGCACCAACGCCTCGGCTTCGGCTTCGGCCTCGGCCACGGCGCGCGCGTGCTCCGCCTCGACCTCGAGGATCCGGCCGAGTCCGTTCGTCGCCTCTTCGCGCGGCGCCAACGACATGCGAGGGCCTCCGTAGACCCTCGATCTGTGCACCCGGCGTGCCAACCCACACACCCCGTCGCGCCGGCCCACCGGCGCGCCTCGGGGCGAGAAGGCCCCTTCAGGTGTGCAAGATCACACGATCAGTCGATTACGCGTCACGCCACGGGGTGTACGGCAAGCCGTGCGCCTCGGCGACCGCCTGGTACACGACCTTGCCGTGCACGACGTTCAGGCCGCGGGCGAGCGCCGGGTCGCGATGGCACGCCTCGCGCCACCCGAGGTCGGCGATGCGCAGGCCGTACGGGTTGGTCGCGTTGTGCAGCGCGAACGTCGACGTGCGCGGTACCGCGCCGGGCATGTTCGCGACGCCGTAGTGCACCACGTCGTGCACCAGGTAGGTCGGGTTCGCGTGCGTGGTCGCGTGAATCGTCTCGATGCACCCGCCTTGGTCGATCGCCACGTCGACGACGGCGGCGCCCGGCTTCATCGCGCGGATGTGGTCCTCGGTGATCAGCGTGGGCGCTCGCGCGCCCGGCACGAGCGCCGCGCCGATCACCAGGTCGGCGTGCGTGACCGCCTCCTCGATGGTCAGGCGCGTGCTGTAGAGCGTCTTGATCCGCCCGTGGTAGGTGTCGTCGAACCAGCGCAGCCGCTCGAGGTTCAGGTCGATCAGCGTGACGTCGGCCTCCATGCCCACCGCGATGCGCGCGCTGTTCTTCCCGACGACGCCGCCGCCGATGATGATCACCTTGCCGGGCGGCACGCCGGGCACGCCGCCGAGGAGCACGCCGCGACCACCCGAGTGCTTCTCGAGGCAGTGCGCGCCGGCCTGCACCGCGAGGCGGCCGGCGACCTCGCTCATCGGCGCGAGCAGCGGCAGGCGGCGATCGTCGGTCTCGACCGTCTCGAACGCGAACGCGACGACGCCCGAGTCGATCAGCGCCTGGGTCTGGGGCAGATCGGGCGCGAGGTGCAGGTAGGCGTACAGGATCTGGCCCGAGCGCAGCAGCGGGTACTCGGCCGCGATCGGCTCCTTGACCTTCCACACCATCTCGGCCTCACCCCACACCTCCTCCTTGGTGCCGACCAGCGTGGCGCCGGCGTTCGCGTACTCCTCGTCGGTGAAGCCCGAGCCGAGCCCGGCGCCCACCTCGACCAGCACCCGATGCCCGTGGGCGACCAGGTCGCTGACGCCGGCGGGCACGACGCCGACGCGGCTCTCCTGGGGCTTGATCTCCTTGGGGACGCCGATGATCATCGCTCACTCCGGGATGGGTGGGGTGCGCTCGTCGAGGAACCAGAAGTGGTGTGTCGGGCCGTGTCCGCGTCCGAGCGGCAGCCCGTGACGGATGGCCTCGGTGAGGTAGCGCTTGGCGCGATCGACGGCGTCGACGAGCGAGTGCCCCTTCGCGAGGTTCGCCGCGATCGACGCGGCATAGGTGCAGCCCGTGCCGTGCGTGTGCGGGGTGACGAGGCGCTCGCCGATGAAGCGGTGCAGGGCGTGACCGTCCCACAGGACGTCCACGGCCTGGGCCTCGCCGTCGAGGTGGCCGCCCTTGACGAGCACCGCGCGCGGCCCGAGCGCGTGGATGCGGCGCGCGGCCTCGGCGGCGTGGGCCGCGGTGTGGATCTCCATGCCTGCCAGCCGGGCGGCCTCGTGCGCGTTCGGCGTGACCAGCCAGGCCAGCGGCAGCAGGCGCTCGCGCAGCGTCGCGACCGCGTCGTCGGCGAGCAGCGAGAACCCGCTCTTGCTGATCATCACCGGGTCGACGACCAGCGGCTCCGCGCGGCCGGCCAGCCGACCCGCCACCGCCTCGATGATCGCCGTGGACGACAGCATCCCGGTCTTGATCGCGTGCGCGCCGAGGTCGCTCAGCACCGCGTCGATCTGCGCCTCGATCAGCGCAACGGGGAGGTCGAGCGCGGCGGTGACCGCGACGGTGTTCTGCGCGGTGACCGCGGTGATCGCGCTCGCACCGAACACCCCGTGTGCGTGGAACGCCTTCAGATCGGCCTGGATGCCGGCCCCGCCGCCCGAGTCACTGCCGGCGATGGTGAGCGCGACCTTCATGCGGGGGGCCTCCGGGTCACGCGCTCACAGGCGGCGGCGGTTCTCGAGGATACGCCGGAACGATCGGCCCTGGAGCTCGTCGAGCGTCAGCCCGGTCGCCGCGATGCCGTCGGCGCCGATCGCCCCGCTGTTGTAGGCGCGCAGGAACGAGTTGAGCAGGCCCTGGCCGGTGGCGGCGTCGTCGAACACGTCCCCCACGAGCGTCGCCTGCGCCGACTTCTCGACGAAGTTGCGCAGCCGCTCGGTGACCATCGGCAGCCCCTCGAGGAAGAACGCGAAGCAGGTCGCGTAGCGCACCGGAAGCTGCCCGGGGTGGAGATCCCAGCCCTGGTAGAAGCCGCCGCGCAGGCTGTGGCGGATGTGGTCGGCAGACAGGCGCCACGCGCGGTGCACGACGGCCTGGTTCTCGGCGCGCTGCTCGGGCGTGAGCGCGTCGCCGCGGTGTGGGCCCACCGGCATCACGTTCGTCGCGCCGTCCGAGAGGAAGATGCCGGTGCTCGCGTAGGCGACCTGCATCATGTGCTTCGCGAAGTCGCACACCGGGTGGTTCATCACCTGGTTGTCGGCGGTGACGTTGCACGACGCGGTGTAGTCGTAGGTGCCGAAGTGCGCCGCCGTGCACCGCTCGCCCGCCGCAGCGAGCAGGGCGGGCAGGTTGCTGCGCCCCTCGGCGTCGAAGATCGACTGCGTGACCTCGATCATCAGCTCGATCTTCAGCGCCCCGTGCGGGAGCTGATGGGCGTGCTCGAGCAGGTCGAGCACCCGGCAGAACACGTCGACCTGCTCGGGGATCTGCACCTTCGGGAGCGTGATCACGAAGTTCTCGGGCAGCTTGCCGCCGGTGTGCTCGAGCAGCGTGGTCAGGAAGAGGTCGGCGGTGCGCACCGCCCGAGCCTTCAGCTCCTCGGTCATCGGCTTGACGCGGATGCCGAAGAACGGCGGGAGCAGCCCCTCGGCCAGCGCGCGCGCGACCTCGATGGCAGCAGCCTCCGCGGTGGCGTCCTCCTCGGCGTCGGGGCGGTTGCCGAACCCGTCCTCGAAGTCGATCCGGAAGTCCTCGACGGCCTCGCGCTCGAGCTTCGCGATGGTGCGCGCGTAGACCGTCTCGTGCAGCGCCGCGTCGCCGGGCAGGCCGAGCGCCGTGGCGAGCGTGGCGGCGTCGGGGGCGTAGGCGGCGAGGTGTGCCAACGCCAGCTCACCGAGGCGTCGTGGGGTCTCGGCCTTGAACAGCTGCGCGCCGCCATAGACCGTGTGCAGCGGCTGACGCGTATCGGGCTCGCCCGGGTAGTTGCGCTGGAACGCGGTGTTGGCCGGGGCGAGGCGCGCGAGCAGCGCGGCGGTGCGGAAGTCGGGCAGGGCGTTGGGCATCAGGTGCCTCGATAGGTGGCGTAGCCGAACGGGTTGAGCAGCAGCGGGACGTGGTGGTGCCGCGACGGGTCCTTGACCTCGAAGTGCACGGCCACCTCGGGGTAGAACGACTCGACGTCGTGACCCGCGAACCAGGGCTTGGTGTGGAACGTCAGCCGCCACTCGCCGAAGTCGAACGCGGACGGCGGGAGCAGATCACGGACGCGCCCGTCGGCGTCCGTGGTGCCCGCGCCCTTCTCGACCCACACTGCGCCGTCGTGGTGCTCCAGCGTGACCATGAGCCCGACGGCGGGCAGCCCGCGGGAGGTGTCGAGGACGTGGGTAGAGATCGTCGCGCTCATGTCAGCTTCTCCAGTCGAAGGCGGGTGATCTTCGCCTGCTCGGCGGCGGCCACGCGCACCTCGTCATCCGGGCGGTTGCCCATGCGGGCCCGCAGCAGCGCGAGCATCTCGGCAGCGGTCTTGCCGGTGGCGCACACCAGGAACACGAAGCCGAAGCGGGCCTCGTAGTCGCGGTTGCCGTCCGCGAGCCCGCGCAGCACCGCCTCGTCGGCGTCTGCCACGCCGGACTGCTCGCCCTGCGACCAGGTCGCGGTCGCCGCGTACTTCGCCCGCAGCGTGTCGAGATCGGCGCCGATGCGCGGGTGGTGGGTGAACGCCTCGCGCCAGTCGACCTCGTCGAGCCACCACCACAGCCGCTCGGCCTCGCCGTGCAGGTGGTCGCGGTGCACGAACGGGCGGGCTGCGACCAACCGCGCGGCCCAGCGCGTCGACCCGCAGCAGCGCAGGAGCGCCGCGGTGGCGTCCGCGTCGGACAGCCCGTTCAGCGCCACGAGCAGCGGGTCGTCGCTCGCCGCGGGCGCCTCGGGGTCGCCGAACGCGCGCAGCCGCGCCACGCCGCCGCAGGGCCGGATGCGCAGGCGCAGGTGGGTGACAGGGCCGACGTCGAGCGCGTCGAAGTCGTGCTCGGCGTCGGCGCCCAGCGCGACCTCGGGCAGCAGCGGGCGCCACGCCGCACCCGGTAGCGCGGTGATCGGCGCGTCGGGCCAACACAGCCCCTCGACGACCGCGCGGGGCGGGTAGTTGCCCTTGAAGTGGCAGGTGTCGAGGCGGATCTGTCGCACGCGCCCGGGTACGCCCAGCCGCACGATGTTCCAGTCCTCGCCGTCGCCGCGGCGCCGGCGCGTCTCCCAGCCGCCGCCCATCGTCTCGGGACGCCCAGGTGCGATCAGGTTGTCCATCGGCGAGAAGAACATGTCGGAGCAGGCGACCGCCTTGCCGCCGTTCTCGGCCGCGGCGAGGTCGCAGGCCCCCGCCGGACGGTCGGGGCGCGGCTCGCCGTAGACCCGCAGCCGCGCGACGCCGCCGTCCGGGTAGATGTGGAGCCGGACATGCGTGAACCGGCCCTCGGCGCCGATCGGGTACAGGTTGCGCGAGCCCGCCGCGAGCGGGACTGGCGCGAGGAGCTCGCGCCAGTCGGCCGCGCGCAGATCGTCCGCCGTGGCGTCGGGTGGCATCACGCAGCCGTCGAGCGAGGCGTGCGGCGGGTGGTTGCCGAGGAAGTGGTCGGTGTCGACGTCGACCCCGCGGATCACGCCCGGCACGCCGAGCTTCACGATCGCCACGTCGTGTCCGGGGCTGCGCCGGCGGCGGCTCTCCCAGCCGTCCATCTCCTTGCCGCGATCGGTGTAGGCGTGCGGATCGAACACCGCGCGCTCGGGCACCAACAGGTTCTCCTTCTCGGCGAAGAAGTCGTCGGACGCCCACGGGACCGTGCCGCCGAGGCGGGACGACGCGAGGTCGAGGAGGTTGGCGAAGGCGGCGGTCGGGTGGCTCATGGCGCGCTCCACAGCAAGGGACGTCCCCGCGGGGCGCCGAGGATGCGCCCGTCTTCGGCGATCTTCACCCCGCCGAGCCACGTGCCGCGGACCACGCCGCGAAGCGCGCGCCCGGCCCACGGGGTGACCTTGTGGCGGTGGTGCAGGCGCGCGGCGTCGACGATCTGCGTGGCGTCCGGATCCCACGCGCACAGGTCGGCCGCGTAGCCCGGCGCGATGCGGCCCTTGCGGTGGCCGAGACCGGCGAGCGCGGCGGGGCGCTCGCACATCCACGTCGCGAGCCGCTCGACCGGAACGCCGCGGCGCGACGCCTCGGTCCACACCGCGCACAGCCCGAGCTGCAGCGACGCGATGCCGCCCCAGGCCGCGACGAAGTCGCCGGTGTCCGGGTGCTTGAGCCCCGGGGTGCACGGCGAGTGATCGGTGACCACGAGATCGATCGTGCCGTCGATCAGGCCCGCCCACAGCGCGTCGCGGTTCGCCGCCTCGCGGATCGGAGGCGCGCACTTGTACGCGGTCTGCCCGTCGGGGACCTCCTCGGCGGCGAGCCCGAGGTAGTGCGGGCAGGTCTCGGCCGTGATCGGCAGGCCCTCGGCCTTCGCCGCGCGCAGCATCGGCAGCGCGGTGGACGAGGACAGGTGCACGATGTGCACCCCGCACCCCGTCTCGCGGCACAGGTCGATCAGCAGGGCGATCGCGTCGTCCTCCCAGGACTTCGGACGCGCGTCGAGCCAGCGGCGGTAGCTGTTCGCCGGCATCGCGTCGAGGGTCGCGTCGTCGACCGGCCCCTCGAGCTCCGCGTGCGCGAGCAGCGGGCGGCCCGCGGCGGCGAGCGCGCGCATCGCCGCGCGGAGGTGGTGTGGCTCGGACTTCGGGAAGTCGTCGATGCCGCTGTGGCACAAGAACGCCTTGCAGCCCGACACGCCCGCGTCGAGCAGCGGCTGCAGCCGCGCTGCGTTCTCGGGCACGACGCCGCCCCAGAACGCGCAGTCCACCCACAGGTGCGGCGCGCAGGCGTCGCGCTTGATCGTGACCGCCTCGGGCGTGGTCGTCACTGGGATGCAGTTCAGCGGCATGTCGACGAGCGTGGTGATCCCGCCGGCGGCCGCGGCGCGCGTCGCGGTGTCGAAGCCCTCCCACTCGGTGCGCCCGGGCTCGTTGACGTGGACATGGCTGTCGACGAGCCCGGGGAACAGCACGACGTCGCCGAGATCCTCCACCCTGACGCCGTCGGGTCGGGCGTCGGGGGGAAGGATCGCGGTGATCACGCCGTCGCGCGCGAGCACGACGCGATCGACCAGCCCTTCGGGCGTGGCGACGCGGCGGCTGCGGATGGCGAGTTCAGTGCGCAAGGGCGGGCATTCTCACACCCGCCGGGCCTCGCGGCAAGGCGACGGGCCGCGGTGTGGCCGTGGGTGCGGTCCGCCGGCCGTAGACGACGGACGAAGGCGGATCATCCAGAAATTGTAAAGCTGGGATCAAAATTCTGTGCGGAACCCCAGGTGACCGTGTATCTTTGCCCCGCTTTCCGCTGTGTGACCAACCGTGAGGCTCTACCCGATGTACCGAATCGCCCTCTCCGCCTTTGCAGTGTCGGCCCTCCTGATCGGCTGCACCGAGTACGACCTCGTCCACGGCGACGATCTGGTCCCCGCGCCGCAGCCCGGCTTCCCGGTCGCGGTGTGCGATGCGTCCCCGAACCCGGTCACGCCGCCGTTCGAGGCCGCCACCTTCGACGGCTCGGGCTCCTACGACCCAGACGACATCGCGATCGTCAGCTACGTGTGGGAGCTGGTCTCCTCGCCCCCGGGCTCCACGCTGCCGATGCCGGCGGGCCCCATCACCAGCCCGATCCGCTCCGGCTTCGTGCCCGAGCTGGCCGGTGACTACGTCGCCCGCCTCACGGTCACCAACGAGCGCGGCAACGAGAACTCCTGCGAGATCACGCTGAACGCGGTCCCCACCCAGGACCTCTGGGTCGAGATGTTCTGGCAGTACTCCGGCGACGACATGGACCTCCACGTCCTCGCGCCGGGCGGCGTCCTCGAGACCGACAGCGACTGCTACTACGCGAACTGCGTCGACTACGGCTGGGGCTCGCTCGATTGGGGCCAGTCCGGCTACGCCGGCGACGACCCGCGCCTCGACCTCGACGACATCTCGGGCACCGGCCCCGAGAACATCAACATCGGTGAGCCCGCCACGGGCGTCTACACCGTCGTGGTCCACGACTACCCGGGCAGCCAGTACGCGGGCGGCAACAACGTCACCGTGAACATCTACCTGGGCGGCGCGCTCGAGTTCTCCGACACGCGCACCATCTCGGGCGAGGACACCTACACCTACTTCGCGCGGATCGACTGGGCGACGAAGACGGTGCAGGGCCTGTAGTCCCTCCGGGGCTGCGACGTCCGAAGGGCGGGCCATCGTGCCCGCCCTTCGTGCATCCGAGAACGCCAATCCGTGGGCCGGCCGTCCCGGCCGGCCGCCTCTGCCTGGGCGAACGCGGCGCCGGCTCGGAAGTGTGCCCCTGTGGGCGCGTGTGGCTGCTTCGCCTCCGCCGGCTGATCGCGTCGACCGCTGTCGGACAGCCGCCTCAGCTTCAGCGATGGCGGAGGCTGTG
>CAYQSE010000212.1:0-10548 GCA_964419905.1 uncultured Enterobacteriaceae bacterium | reverse complement strand
CAGATCCTCGCGAACCCGCCTTCATCCGGACTTCTTGGAGAAGTGATCAATCGATAGCCGGGACGGCCGGCCGACGGATCGAGGAGCGATCGCGCGTCAGGACTTCGAGGACTCGAACGCGAGGTCGGGCGCGTCCACGGTGAGCACGTCGGCGCTCCAGTCCCACGCCTCGTCGGCGACCTGGAGCGGCTTGCGCTGCTCGTCGGTCCACCCGTCGGGGGTGAGCTCCTCGGTCGCGTCCTCTTCGGCCGCGATCAGCGGCTCGAGCTCGTCGAGCAGCTGCCCGATCTCGATGCCGCGCACCCAGCACAGCGCGTAGAGCGACATCTTTCGATGCGCGTCGTCGAGCGGCACACCGTGCGCCCGCAGCACCTCCTCGGTGAAGGGGTGCTGGTCTACCAGGGTCGAGACCAGGGTCTGTGCGTGCACCGCCATGAGGCCCTCCTCGCGCTTGGGTTGCTGGAGGGATCCTTGCGACCCGGGCGCGCCGGGTCAACCCCTCCCGGTCAGATCACTCAGCTGACGTGGTAGACGACCCGCATCGTGCCGCCGCTTCGCGTGATGCGGATCTCGACGCGATCGGAGCGCTTGAGCTTACGCACCGCGGCGAGCGCGCTCGGGATGCCGGTGATCTCGACGCCGTTCACCGAGTGCAGCACGTCGCCCGAGCGGATGCCGGCCAGATGCAGCGGGCTGCCACACTTGATGCCGCCCACCTGCACCCCGTTGAACTTGCCGTTCTCGTCCCGGTACCGATCGATCCACCCGACGAGCTCCTGGGCGCGCCGAAGGTTCGCGTACTCGTCGATGACCTCCTTGTCGACCTGGTACTCACCCTCGGAGAGCGCCCGGATGCCCTCGATCGCGGGATCACACGCCTGCGCGCTGCCGCCGCGTGGGCGCGTGGCGCGGTCGTGACCCGCGGGGCGGTACATCGTGATCCGCCCGGTGCCTCCCCCCTGGCCCGACCCGCTGCCCGACGACGCGCGCCCCTGGGGCGACGCGCTGGTGCGACCCGGGATCGGCGTCCCCGACGGTGACGCGGCGAGATCCTGTGGCACCTCGCTCGGCGCGTCCTCGCCGGTCTCGACCGGATCGTTCCCCTCGTTCGACGCGTCCGGCACGTCGCGCCCCCCGCCCCCCTCGGGCTCCCAGTGCACGACGCGCACCTCGCCCTCGTCCTGCGCCACCTGGGTGCGTACCTCGATCGACTGGCGAACCAGCGCGAAGATCACCGGCAGCGCGAACAGCCCGACGATGAAGAACGCCGTCCCCGTGAGCTGGGCCCCGAAGCGAAACAAACGCATGGTCGCTCATGCCTCCCGCACGGAGGGGACTCCGCGCTCCTGTCGGACGCCCCCCGCCTCGGCCCATTCGAGCCGTGCGCTCCCCGAGGGCGGGAGGGACACGGGATCAGCGGACCAGATCGGAGGTCTTGGCGGCGACCACGTAGAGGTAATCCACCGCCTGGAGACGCGACCACGCAAACAGGTAGGTATCGCCGTCGACGTCGAGCTCCAGGCTCGGGAGCAGCGCGTCCTCGCGCGCCGCATCGAGGACCTCGGCGTGCGGGAACGGGCGCGGGCGATACGTGCGCAGCCGGGTCGCGCGATCCTTGAGCGCGCTGCTGACCACCGCGTTGCCCTCGTCGTCCACGACCCACGCCTCGAGGTCGACGGGGATGTCGGCGGGCAACAGCAGCTCGTCGACGAGGTGCTTGAAGTTCATGTCGATGGCGGCCACGCCACGCCGCCGCCCCTCGACGTCGAAGATCGCGCGCGCGCCGGTGAGCAACAGCCCCTGCCCGCTCTCGTCGAGCGACGCCGTCCACCGCATGGCCCGCGTGTCCTGCACGAGTCGGTACCAATCCTGCACCCGCGGATCGTAGCCGTTCGGGTACTCGCCCACGCCCGGGTAGCCGACCAGGATGCCCTCGTCGGTCGCGACGTAGGCCCAGGTGAGCGGCACCCCCCGCGTGCGGATCAAGCCAGCGCGGCGCTTGGCGTCGAGATCCCGCGCCTCCGGGCCGTGGCTCTCGAGCAGCACGCGGAAGAACGCGGGCTGCAGTCCGGCGAGCCGGTAGATCACGTCCTGCACCCGGCGCTCCTCGACGCCCGGCGCGAGCACGACGTCGGGGTGCTCGACGCTGATCGGCACCTTGTACACGCTGCTCGACACCAGGTCGGACGGTGCGCGTGTCGGGTCGAAATAGGCGTCGGCCATGTAGTAGGGGCGCGGCACCACCGGCCCCGCGAGCGCCTCCTCCCCGGCCATCGCGAGCCCGGTGAGCAGGCCCCCGTAGGTGAGGAACTCATTGTCGAGCCGGCGGGCCTGCCGCTGCACGACCGTCAGGTACTCGCCGAGGGCAGCCTCGCGCTTCGCCGCCTCCCACCGGTTGTACTCGACCGCGCCGATCGCGCCGGCGAGGCCCACGGCTCCGACGACGAACACCATCACCACGAGGCCCAGCACGCCCATCAGCGTCTTGTCGCGGTGATGGCTGATCCACCGCTGCGCCTTCTGCAGCAGGCTGTCCGGCCGGGCCCGCACCTCCTCGTCGCGCATGTAGCGCCGCACATCGTCGGCGAGCGCCTTGACCGAGCCGTAGCGCCGCGCCGGATCGAGCTGGGTGGCCTTCTCGTAGATCGCCTTGAGCTCGCGCGGAGCCGGCGCGCGCTTGTAGGGCCGGAACGGCCGGAGCACGTTGGCCTCGGCCGCGAAGATCATCTCGATCGCGTTCTTCGCGTCCCGCGCGTAGGTCAGCGTCACCAGCTCGTAGAGGATGAGCCCGAGGCTGTATTGGTCGCTGGTGGGCGCGATCTCGTCGTTGCGCCCCTCGGCCTGCTCCGGCGACATGTAGCGGGGCGTGCCGACGATGAACCCCACCTGCGTCTCGTTGCCACGCCCCTCGGCGACCTGAGCCGGCGAGAGGTGCTCGGACCGACCGAGGATCTTGGCGATCCCCCAGTCCATCACGATGACCTCGTGGAACGCGCCGACCATCACGTTCTCGGGCTTCAGATCGCGGTGGACGACGCCGCGGGTGTGCGCGTAGTGCACCGCGTTGCACACCTGCACGAACAGCTCGAGGCGCGCGTCGAGGCCATGGTCGGCGTCGGGCTGCGCGCTGCGGTCGTAGAACGCCTTGGTGGCGTGGATGTAGTCCTCGAGGGTCTGCCCCCGGATGAGCTTCATCGCATACGCTTGGCGTCCGCGGTCGATGTCGAGCGCATAGACCGGGATGATGCTCGGATGATCGAGCTGGGCAGTGACCTGCGCCTCGATCAGGAACCGCTCGGCGAGGCCGGGATCGGCAGCCACCGACGGGTCCATCATCTTGAACGCGACGTTGCGGTTGAGCAGCGTGTCGCGCGCGATGTGCACCTCGCCCATCGCGCCGCGCCCGAGCAGCCCCACCAGGTCGTAGCGAGGCCCCGCCGGAGCCGCGGGCGCCCCGCGACGACCGGGCTCGCGCATCGCGGCCGACATGGTGACGTCGACCTCGAGGTTGCCGAGCAGGTCGCCGAGCTGGGACGAGTTGATCACGCCCTCGCGGTGCAGCGCGGCGAAGAACGTGGTCTCGCCGGTGTCGCCGCGCTGGCGACGCCACGCGTCCCAGCGCGACGCGACCTGAGTCGCGACCTCGTGGGGAAGGATCTCTGGCAGTCGTTGGATGTTCATGAGTCCTGTACGCGCGGAGGGTCACCTTGCCCCACCCTCGCGACCATTTCAACCGCGGCGCAATCAGCGCACCGGACCCCACCGCGGCTCGGCGACCCCCGAGAGCTGCTCCAGCCGACGCACCCAGCCGGAGAGGTGCGCCGGATGCGAAGGGTAGCGACGGTAGTGCGCCTGGACGGCGCCCATTCGCGCCAGCGTAGCGACGAGCCCGCCGCTCAGGCGCGGCAGGCCTCCCATGGCGCGCACGCTGCGGGCCACGTCGCGCAGGGGCGGACGCGGCGATCGCTGCAGCAGCGCGTCGCGCATCATCGGCTCGGTCAGCACGCCGCGCGCCATCAACGCGCGCAGATCGCCAAGCGGGATGCGCTGCGAGAAGCGACGGAACAGGTCGGAGCCCGCGAGCACCCCGCCGTAGCCACGCTGCCACGCGACGTTGTAGCCGTTCACCCCCTGCCCGGTGGCCAGCGCGTCCGAGAGCACGCGCGCCGCCGCGAGCTGCTGCGCGACGCCCGAGCCGTGCGCGGCGTAGACCTGACACGCGGAGTCGCCGAGCAGCGCGACCCCGTCGTGACCGATGACGGGCAGGGGGCGACGCAGCGGGATCGCGCGCTGACCGCCGAACACCGGCGCGCCGATCCACGACCGGTTCGCGGCGCAGAAGCCATCGAGGAGCGCGCGGCCGCTGCGGTGGCCGTCCGCAGGGATGGAGCCGGTGAGCAGCGAGACGTGGTGCCCATCGGTGTGCACGTTGAGGATCGAGTAGCCGCCTGCCACGCCGCTGAAGATCAGCACCTCGTCGAGCCCTGCACCCTTCGACGCGAAGAACGCGCGCGCCGCCTCGGGATCCGCGAGCACGCGCACCTCCTGCGCGGCCGCGCACAGATCGCCGGGGGCCACGTCCGGCTGCCCGAGCAGGCGGGGCCCGGTGAGCCCGGCCGCGTCCACGATCACGTCGGCCTCGACCACGCCATCCGAGGTCTCGAGCCGCTGCCCGTCACGACCGAGCACCCGCACCCCGCCGTGCAGGGTCGCGCCGTGGGCGAGCGCGCGCTCCTGGAGCCGCGTCACGAGGTGGCGCATGTCGACCTCGAGCACGCCGCGCAGCCTCACCCGCTCCGGCCCCCACCCCGCGAGGAGGTGGACCCGTCCCAGACCGCCGCGGCGCTCCGGCGGCTCGGGGAGCGGGAGTCCCGCCACCTCGAACGCCCACTCGGGCACCCCGTTGACCCACCGCGCGCCCGCGTCGCCGAGCGGGCCCCGCTCGAGGCCGACCACGCGCAGGCCGCGCTCGGCGCAGAACGCTGCGGCCGCAGCGCCCGCCGTACCGAGTCCCACGATGGCAACGGTGATCGACACCCCGCGTGGATACCCCGCCTCCACCACGGTCGCCCGTCCCGCGGCGCGTGCTTTGCTTCGCGCGTGGGCTCGGGCTAATCGCGCCGCCGGGGGACGCCGCAGCGACCTTCCGCTGTTGTGTCTCGCGTCGCGCTCGAGGTCTCCATGCGCTCCATCTTGCTGCTCGCGCTCTGCCTGGCTCCGCCGGTCGCACTCGCCGGGGACGAGACCGCGCCGATCGAGACCGCGCCGGACGAGCCCGAGGAGATCCCCGACACGTCGCCAGAGGCGGCTGCCCGTGCCGAGTACGTGCGCTTGTCGAGCGAGATGAAGCGACGCGCCGCGAAGGACCACTGGGACGGGGTCGAGCACGCCTACAACGCGGCGCTGGCCACCGGGTCGCCGCTGAGCTTCGACGACCACATGTTCGGCGTGAACGCTGCGCTCTCCCGGGGAGACATCGCCACGGCGCGCACGCGCCTGCTCGACGCCAAGGCGCTCCGCGATGGCGATCCGACCGTGATCGAGACCCTGTGGTCCATCGACACCGCGTATGCGGCGGTCCGCCTGCGCGCGGCGCCCGAGTCCACCCTCGACATCGCGGCGATGCCGTTCAACCCGCAGCAGGCGAAGGCAGTCGGCTTCGCGCGCTCCGAGCTGGCGAAGACAGGCGCTTTCGAGGGCTACCTGCCCGCCGGCGAGTACACCCTCGTGAACGCGCCCTTCGTCGTCATCATCCGCGAGATCGGCGCCGAACCGCTGGTCGTCGAAGCGACGGAGCCGCGCAAGAAGGGTCACGGCCGCCGCTGACCGCCCCTGGACGCCAGAAGGGCCACACCGCGCAACCGCGCCCGGCGCGCGCGACCGAATCGTCTTTCAGCTCCTTTCAGCCGCGATCGACCGGCAGGCGTGCCGGTGATCCGCCAAATTTCAGACGATGTCGAGGTCTGGTTACCGTGCTTTCGCTGGCTGCCGGCCGCGGGTACGGATCGCTCCGCGCCCTATCATCGTGGCGGACGACCGCGGAGATCCGATGCCCTTCGATCCGAAGCTGACGCGCTGTATCCGGCTGCTGAGCGCGTTCCACGCGCGCGGCGAGCTCGCGACGCGGGACGTCATGCGCCTGCTGGACTGCGACCGGCAGACCGCGATGCGCGACGTGCGCTCGCTGCAGGACGCCGCGGTCCCGATCGAGGCCCGCGGCGATGGGCAGGCGCGGCGCTACGTGCTGCCCGAGGCCTATCGCAAGCAGGGGCTGGTGCTCACGGTGGGCGACACGCTCGCGCTGCTGTTCGGGCGTCAGCTGATCGGCTTCCTCGAAGGCACTACGCTCTCGAACTGGCTCGACGAGCTGATGGACAAGCTCGCGCCGGCAGCCAGCCAGCGCGCCGTGGCGTCCGAGGCGGGCCTGATGGGGCGGCTCGTCTACCTGTCGGAGCCCTACCGTCGCTACGACGCCCACGACGACACGCTGAACGAGATCCTCACCGCGCTGCTCGACAACCGCGAGATGTCGCTGTCCTACACCGCTTCGGAGCCGAGGACCTACGCCCCGGTGCAGCCGCTCGCGCTGGTGATCTACCGGCGCGCCCTCTACCTGCTGGCGCGGATCCCGGGCTACGACAAGACGCTCCGCCTCGCGCTCGAGCGGATCACCGCCGCAAAGCGGCTCCAGAGCTCGTTCACCCTCCCCAAGGGCTACGACGCACGGGTCGAGCTGGCCGGTGTGTTCGGGATCGCGGACACCGGGGAGCCGCCCTCGTTGGTGCGTCTCCGCTTCGCGCCGCAGGTCGCCCGGCTGGTGCGCAGCCGGGTCTGGCACCCGACCCAGCAGCTCGCGGAGCGTCCCGACGGCGGCGTCGAGCTCTGCCTGACCGCGAGCGGCCGAGAGCTGGTGCGGCTCGTGCTCGAGTTCGGCGACAAGGTCGAGGTGATCGAGCCCGCGTGGCTGCGCGAAGCGGTCGTCGCAGAGCTCGAGGGCGCGCTCGCTCAATACAAGGTCAGCCCGGCATCGGCCCGCGCAGCAGGTAGCTGATCGTCTCGAGGAGCTCCGACTCGGCGGCAGCGGCTGGACCATCGCACGCCGCGATCGCCTGGAGGTCCGCGACGAGGCGCGCGCTCGCGGCCGCACCCCACGTCTCGCGGATCCGCACCACGCACTGCCCGACCGCGATGCGCGCGCCCGCCTCCCCCAGGTGGTGGAAGGCAGCGAACAGGTGTCCGTGCGCGTCATCGAGCACGTCGGAGAGCGTGTCGGCGCGCGCCGAGGGCCACGCGATCAGCCGTCGCTCGATCAGCGCGATCACGCGATCGTCGAGGAGCCCGTCGCGCGACGCCATCGCCAACAGCAGCAGCGCGACCGCGTGCACGCCGGACCAGCCAGCAGGGAGCGGGAGGGGGGACTGCTCGAGGGGATTCGACTGTCTCGTCATGGGTACAGTATCGCAAAGAGCGCGATGAAGGACTGATACGAGAACATCCGTTCAGCGCCCGTAACACGCTTGAACCTCGCCCTGATTGGGCTCCCGGATACGCTTCGTAAGGTACCCACGTTGCGATGAGGGCCCCGACGGAAGTACGGTGCGTCGCATCCTGTCGGGAGCCCCACGTGCAGCACCCCCTGTTCATCTCGTTCGTCGCTCTCCTCTCCGCCACCGCGTGCCGGGGCGTCGAGGAGAACCAGCCGCCCGTCGCCGACGCCTCGGGCCCAGAGACCGTCGCGGTCGGCACCTGGGTACAGCTCGACGGCTCGGGCTCGAGCGACCCGGAGGGCACCCCGCTGAACCGCCGCTGGACGTTCGTCCGCCTGCCGGTGGGCAGCGCCGCCACGCTCAACGACACGGCGGTCGAGAACCCGTCCTTCCTCGCGGACGAGCCCGGCGAGTACGTGGTGCGCCTGGTGGTCGACGACGGCTACCTCCGCTCGCAGCCGGACGCGGTCACCGTCACCGCCACCCCGATCAACCGTGCGCCCGTGGCGCACGCCGGGATGGATCGCAACGTGGTCACCGGCGCCGACGTGCTGCTCGACGGCACCGCCTCCACCGACGCCGACGGCGACGACCTCACCTACGCCTGGGACTTCGTGTCGAAGCCGAGCGGCTCGACCGCGGCGTTCGACGACGCGACCAGCGCGACGCCCACCTTCCGCGCCGACCTCGACGGCGCCTACCAGGTCCGGCTGATCGTCAGCGACGGAGCGGCCCAGAGCGCGCCGGCGATCGTGCAGGTGAACGCGTCCGCCGACAACCTCGCGCCCATCGCCGACGCCGGCGTCGACCAGTACGTGCCGGTCGGCAGCGAGACCACGCTCGACGGTGGCGCGTCCTACGATCCGAACGGCTCGGAGCTCACGTGGAGCTGGACGTTCACCGACCGCCCGACCGGATCGATCGCCACGATCACGCAGGACGGCGGGGCGGTGGCGACGTTCACGCCCGACGTCGCGGGCACCTACGCCATCGCGCTGGTCGTCGACGACGGCGAGGTGACGAGCGCGCCCGACCGCGTCGAGGTGGTCGCCTACACCGAGAACGGACGGCCCGTCGCCGACGCCGGCGCCAACGACAGCGCCGCGACCGGCTTCCCGTATCAGCTGGACGGCCGCGACTCTTCCGATCCCGACGGCGACCTGCTCGCGTTCTCGTGGCGCTTCACCAGCCTGCCCGCCGGCAGCCAGGCGACGCTGAACGACCCCAGCGTCGTCCGGCCCACGTTCGTCCCCGACGTGGACGGCGCCTACGCGCTGCGGCTCGACGTGTGGGACGGTCTGCTGTGGAGCACGCCCGCGACGGTGACGATCGCGGCGACCGGCGCGAACCGCCCGCCCGTCGCCGATCCCGGCGCGGACGCCACGGTCGCCGCGGGCGCGCTCGTCGCGCTCGACGGGGCGGCCTCGTTTGATCCCGACGGCGACCCGCTGACCTACGCGTGGCGCTTCGTCGCCGTGCCGCCGGGCTTCGTCGGCGGGCTGAACGACGAAGCGGTGGTGAACCCCAGCTTCACGGCGACGGTCGAAGGCGAGTACGTCCTCGCGCTCGAGGTCGGCGACGGCGCGCTGTGGAGCGCGACCGCGACGGTGACCATCACCGCGACCACCGGCAACCTCCCGCCCACCGCCGATGCCGGTGCGGATCAGGTGGTCGACACCGGTAGCGTGGTCGCGCTCACCGGCGCCGCATCCTCCGATCCCGACCTGGATCCCCTCACCTACGCGTGGGCGTTCACCAGCAAGCCCGCCGGCTCGACCGCCGCGCTCAACGACCCTGCGCTGGTCTCCCCGTCGTTCGTCACCGATCGGGACGGCGACTACGTGCTGCGGCTGGTCGTCTCGGACGGCGCGCTGACGAGCCCGCCTGCCACCGTGGTGATCACCGCGGGCAACGCGAACCAGGCGCCGGTGGCGAACGCCGGGCCCGACCGCCCCACCGAGACGACCGGCGTGACGCTCCAGGTGGACGGCAGCCTCTCCGCCGATCCGGAGGGGGCGCCCCTCACCTGGCAGTGGAGCTTCGCGTCGCTGCCGGCGGGCAGCCAGGCCACCCTGAACGCGACGAACGTGATGTCGCCCTCGTTCACCCCGGACGTGGACGGCGACTACACCGTGCGCCTCGTCGTCTCCGACGGCGTGCTGACCAGCGCGCCGGACTTCGCGACGATCACGACGACCGGCGGCAACCGCGCCCCCACCGCCGACGCCGGAGAGGACCAGACCGTCACCGCGCCGGTCACCGTGCAGGTCTCGGGTGCGCTCTCGTTCGACCTCGACGGTGACGATCTCAGCTTCCACTGGTCGCTCTACCGCCTGCCCGCGGGCTCGTCGGCGACGCTGAACGACCCGACCGTGATCAACCCGAGCTTCTTCGCGGATCGCCCCGGACTCTACGAGCTTCGCCTCCGCGTCTCCGACGGCGCGGCCTCCAGCGACTACGCCTACGTAGTCGTGAACGCACAGTAGGGGGCGCAGATGCTTCGCATGGTCTCGCTCCTGATCGTCCTCGCCACCGTCGGCTGTCGCTACGAGGATCTCCCCCCCACCGCCGCCATCGACGGCCCCACCGAGGTGGCGGTCGGGGAGTGGGTGCAGCTCGAGGGGCTGAGCAGCAGCGATCCCGAGGGCAACGCCCTGATCTACACCTGGGGGTTCCAGCGCCTGCCTGCCGGCAGCACCACCGGGTTCAACGCGCCCGAGGCGGCCAACCCCTCGTTCCTCGCCGACGTCCCCGGCACGTACACCGTCGAGCTGTTGGTCGACGATGGCCTGATCTACAGCGCGCCAGTCACCCACGACATCGTCGCGGTGCAAGGCAACCGCGCTCCCCTGGCCGACGCCGGGCCCGACCGCGCCGCCCCGCTGGCTGCCGAGGTGACGCTGGACGCGACGGGCTCGAGCGATCCCGACGGTGATGCGCTCGCGTATGCGTGGCGCCTGGTCGCGCAGCCCGACGGCGCGGGCGCGACGCTCGACGACCCCGAGGCCGCGCAGCCGCGCTTCGTGGCCGCGCGCGAGGGGCGCTTCGTTTGGTCGCTGGT